>JAGBMA010000018.1 GCA_017635095.1 Ruminiclostridium sp.
AATCTCGCCATAGTAAAGCTTGGAAATTGTAGATTCCATAGTAGTATTCCTCCATTTAAAAAGGTGGTTAAATGCTGATGATCTCAAATCTGCTGTAACCAATCTTTCTTAACTATGGAATACTTCCTTACGACTATTGCCGCTTTCGGGCGGGTACATATCAGAAAAATCTTAAAAGCTGTAAGTATTTTTTCTGCTCCCTTTCGGAAAAACGGGAGCTGTAGAGCTTGAACCGGTTGTTATCGTTCTGATAAAAGCTGAGCAGCTTGTCGTTATCTTCACATTCGAGGAATATAACACCGCCGCCTATAAGACGCTGAGCTTCTTCCAAAATGCTGAAAACTGCGTCCATAAGCCGGTCTCCGACAACGGAATTGCCGTCATCAACGGCAAAATTCTTGCCGAACTGTGCTATCAGGAATGCAGAAACATCATAGCAGTTGGTCGCCTCGTCGAGCTTGGCGTGCATGGATAGTTTCCTGATACTGGTCTTGCTGAGCATATCTATCGGTATCAGTGACGACTTGTGCGTGAGCGTGAAGTATGCAGTAAAGCGCTTGTTCTCATCAAAGACGAGGTATGTTATAGACATCTTGCGCTTGGCGAACTCTACAGCGTTTTTCCGCAGAAAATCCTCGATTTCCGGGTTTTTCGGGCAGGAAAAATCGGAGAGGATAGCGTTGACAGTATCCTCCCCGAGCGAATCCAACAAGTCAAGTATATTTATGATCGACTGATTATTCATTGGGCTTTTTCCTATCCTTTGCGAAGAACGCTAAAATCTTGTCCTTGTCTGTTATATGCAGCGGGGCAGGTGACAAAGGCTTTCTTCTGGGTTCTTTGGAGGACTGGTCAAGAGCGTCAACGAATGCTTCGGCAGTCTTGCTGTCGTTGATGTTGAAACTCGCAAAAATACTTGATGTAGCCATTATTGCACCTCCTATGCTTATTGGTTTGTATCTATATTATACTTGAAAACGGCGCAAAATGCAATAGCTTTTAAGAAAAAATATCAGAAATCACGCTTTAAACTATTGAAATCATGCTTAAAGTGTGGTATAATAAGGACAATGAGAGTATTTGGGAAGTTTTCTTTCTTGCGCCGCATCCTTGCGGCGATTTGGAAAACTTCTTTATGACATCCGTGTCATCAAGGAGGATACAAAACAATGAAAGCAGGTTGTTGCAGCAGAATACCCGATAAGCCGTGCGGTTTTGTTCGGCTCAAGAGCAAATGGTACTTCAACCGATGATAGCGATGTAGATCTGATAATGGAGTTCAGCAAGCCTATAACGCTGATAACGCTGTCTTTAATTACCGAAAGGCTCGAAGAAATACTTAAAACCGATGTTGATGTTATTCACGGTCCGATACAGAGCACCGATATGATCGAGATCGACAAGGAGATTGAAGTATAAGCAGCGTAAAGACCGTATTATTCTTACAAAAATCCTGTCCGAAATAGATGTCGCATTTGAAATGCTTGGTACTGCTGATTTAAAGGCTTTTCTTAGTGATGAGAAACTGAAAAGAGCAGTTGGCATGACTGTCATCAATATTGGCGAGCTTGTAAAAAAATATGACCGAGGAATTTCGGCTCTCGCATAAGGAAGTGCCGTGGAAGGCTATTGCCGGTTTGAGAGATATTGCTGCACATAAGTATCAAACGCTTCGTATGGAGGATATATATAACACAGTAACTATGGATTTACCGGATCTTAAGGAGAAAATAATCTCCATTCTTAATAATGATAATGAATAAAATGTACACTTACACTGTTTTCGATGTTGAAACGCCAAACCGCGCGAACGACAGAATGAGTGCGATCGGAATCACTATCATCGGCGGCGGGAAGATCGTGGACGAGTTTTATTCCCTCGTGAATCCCGAAACGCATTTCGACTATTTCAACACAAAGCTCACAGGTATTAGTGCAGAAACGGTCAAGGGAGCTTCGGCTTTTCCGGAGCTCTGGAAAACGATAGAGCCGTACATGAGTGACGGAATTCTGACCGCGCACAATGCCGTGTTTGATATGGGAGTCCTGAAAAAGTGCCTGATCGGATACGGCATCGAGTGGAAACCTACAGCGAAATGTCTTTGTACTGTTAAGATCGGACGGGGCTGTCTGCCGGATATGAGCCATAAGCTTGATGTGATGTGTGAGCATTACGGTATTGCACTCGATCATCATCAGGCTGCAAGCGACAGCCGGGCTTGTGCGGAGATACTGCTAAGATACATAGATGCAGGGTATGATGTTAATTCGTTTATTAGGACGTATAGGCTGGAGGTATAATAATGTGTATGTATTACAAAAACGGTTCAGTTGTTGAATCGACGACAACACATTCTATTGACTATAAAGGCAGTATCATTATTATCAAGAATGTTCCGTGTCTTGAATGTGATCAGTGTGGCGAGAAATATTATACTGGTACTGTCGCTGAAAAAATAGAGAAGATTGTAGAACGTACCAAATTTTTGAATTTGGAGATGTCGGTAATAGATTACACATTTACAAAAAGGCGTACCCCAGAAATCTCTTGTCAAAAAAAGTGGTGCATACTTTAAAGAAAACAAAGATCAGCAAGCAGGTGAAGTGGTGCAAATCCGAAACAGGAGATTACGGGTTTGGCAAACATTTTTACAATTATTATCAGACCAATTACTTGAGAATTCCGGCTATAACGCTATATGAGAATTATACATACTAATCGAAAATATACAAAGTCGGGGTGATAACAATAAATGGATCTTATCATAGTATTATTGATCATATCAGTAATTGCTTTTGCAATCGGCTTTACTTTTGACAAGATTTATGAAAGCTACTATTTTGAATCCGGGGTCAATTATGTCTCTTTGATTATTCAAACGGTATGTATTGTTGCGGCAGTATTGACTTATTCAAATACCGATATGTGACAATTTCTTTTATTGGCTTGATGTTGCAGGAAAACGGCGGCTTTTCCTTGACTATTATCACCCTGCCAACCATTGGAACGACCTTATGAACTATTATGGATTAGTTAATATTTATCAGCAGGCTTTGATTGCCGAAAGAAGGGAAAAAGAAAATGCTTAAAAATATAAAAGAAAAAGGGTATTCCGATATACCGGTTGCTGACATTTCAAACGATCTGTTTAAAATTGATAAGTATGTTCGTGCTCTCTGTACTTTTATAGAAAAGTGTGATACACCTATGACGATTTCTATACAAGGTGATTGGGGCAGCGGTAAAACCAGCATGATGAATATGATGCGTGAAACTATGAAAAAAACTGTTTGTCCTATATGGTTCAACACATGGCAGTTTTCGCAGTTCGATATGGGGGATACCCTTGTCTTTTCTATGATAAATGTCCTTTTGAATGAGCTTGGCTGTGGAAAGGATAAGATTAACAGATTTACTCAGGGCGTACTGGGATTTGGAAAGAAAGCGGTGAAAATACTGACTGACTCAGCTATCGGTGGGGAAGCGGCTGAAATAGTCGGGAAGGTGTTCAGCGATAACAGCTTTAATTACGTTGAGGAGATAGAAAAACTTAAAAAAGAATTTCAGAATTCGATAAATGAGAAGATGAAAAAGGCAGGGAAAAGCAGGATCGTTATCTTCATTGATGATCTTGACAGGCTGCAGCCACTCAGAGCAGTCGAGCTTCTTGAAGTGCTGAAACTGTTCCTTGACTGCAAAAATGTTGTATTTGTTCTGGCGGTAGATTGCGAGATAGTAACTCTCGGCATACGTCAGAAGTTTGGTAATAATGTTGATGAAGAAAAGGGACGCAGCTTTTTTGATAAGATAATTCAGCTCCCGTTCACAATCCCGGTTTCCAATTATGACATTACAAATTATATCAGAAATATGCTTGTCCGTTTCGACATCAGTACAGATGACAAGGAGATAGAATATTACAAAGATTTCAGAAAGCTCGTGTCTTTCAGACCTTCAAGGTTCATATCATCGTCGATCAGAACCATTTTGCCGACAAGGTTTGCTTTCAGAAATTTGTCGCCTGCAAGGTCGGTAATGCTGCCGAAATACGCAGCTTCGCCGAACAATTTGTATATCACAACTCCGATGCGCGACTTGCCCTCACCGCCGTTTCCGGTGATGAACAACATTGCCTGCGCTTTGGTGGAGTGAATGAGACAGTACCCCATATACTCCCGCAAGGTCTTGATATCTTCCGGTTCAAGCAAGTCGTTCAGAAATGCGAGCCTGCACTCCGGTTCCGGTGCTGTGGGGTTGTAGCAAACATTCAGCCTGTTACGGCATATCTTCCGTTCGTCTGGTCTGAACTCCATATCCGTCGTAAGCACACCATTGAGTAGATTGATCTCATTATCTCCACCCTCGAAGTCGGGAGCGTAGCAGATGTTCTGCAATGCACCGGTAAGCGCATTGACCCGCTTTGCGAAATCTTTCTGCACCTGTTCGGCAAGCAGCTTGTCCGAGATCATCTTCCGCACAGTCTGAATGTCAAGCGCACCGTCGGTATTGTAGAATTTTCCGTCAACGAATTTCATCGGGTGTTCTTCAAGAAACTCGTTACAGAACGATACTTCATACACATCTTTTCCGTTGTACCAAATACATCTGCCTTTGTTCTTTATGCCCATTACGCTGTCCTTTCTTTTGGGGACGTACTCATTTGACACGCCCTCTGTAATTTCGGTCGTATTCTGCCAAATTGCTTTAATCTGTCATAATAGCATCTGAACTGTCCTGCGTTCTCTGTGATGAACGCCGCTCGCTCATCGTCTGTGAGGTCGAACAGCATATCCCACAAGTATTCAGCGTAGTCAAGCTGCTGCAAACTCTCGACAAATCTCGGGTCAAGGCTCTCGCTTTCATCAAGCGGAGCATACACGGCGCGGAAGTCTTTCAGCATTACGAGATAGTCCGTGAGGACATCGAACGCAAGCTGTATTCTCTCCCGTTCCGTCATTAGTCGTCTGCACTTTTTTGGCGCAGAGATGTAGGGTTCTTCCGAGAGTCCGAAATTGCTGCACAATTTTCGCGCTGCTTCGATTTTAGACAGCCCGTATATCTGCGCTGTGAAGTCGGTCACATCTCCGTGAGCGCCGCAGCCGAAACAATGGAAATGATCGTCGTACAGCTTCATCGACGGCGTGTTGTCCGCGTGGAAGATGCACCTGACGTTCCCGCTTCTGCTGCTTATGCCGTAGAGCTGTGCCGCGTCCGGCAGTGCTATCTGCTCTCTGACAGTTTCAAATATCGTCGTCACTCGGAGACCTCTTATATGCGTGCTTCCTGCACGCTTTGGGCGGTCTCCTTGCTGCTTCGTGCAGCAGCCTTGCCCCCGTCGGTGATGACGGAGGACTTTCCGAAAACGGTTTCGTAAAGGTCGCTCTCTGCAATAAGAAATTTATTGCCTGCTTTGAACGAGCGAAGCTGTCCGGAGCATTTGCCTGGATAAAAAAGCAAATGCAACACATCCTGACGAATGCGGTACTCTGTGATACCTTCGATCAGACGAGCCGCCTCTTTAATGGTGAGCATTCTGCGCTTGTTGTTTTCCATAATGGAATCCTCCTTGTACATACTGCTTACACGGCACTGCCGTGACATATTCTTTTGATATGTATCGGAGGCGGCATTTAAGGTCTTTGCTTATATATATCGTCCGTGACGACACAATTCGACAATCTTGGGTCAAGGCTATTTACTGGTCTTGACGGAAAAATCGGCATATTCAATTTTCAAGGAGCTGACACGGACGTTAATGGCACAAAGCGTTCGTGTGAGAATAAAATAACAGCTCAGGAAGAAAATGTCAACAACTTATTGTTATCCCCCTATTTGAGAAAAATATCAAAAAATAGGAATGTTGCACAATAATATATTTCTATAGAGAATATATTTGTTCAAAAAGCCTGTTGACTTACCATATTTTTTATGATATTGGAAAGCTAACATTTTCAGCGCAGTGGAGCGTATAAATTCACCTTCGGGTGAAACTTAAATCTACTTTTTGCATAAATCTGCAACCTCAGATTTGGGCATTTTAACGTGCATTTTTGTTTAGTCGAAGCGGTGGCGCAGATGAGCTAAACACAGTAAAATAGCTGATTATTGTAAGTTTAGTCTGACCTCATACGCCGAATGAACTAAACAAAAAAATAGTTACAGTTTGTGCTTTCCTTACGAAAAAGGAAAAACGGCAGCGGGATTGACCGTTGCCGTCGCTTTGTTCGTGATTTCAGCAGCAGAAAAACCACTACCCTGAAATCGGGTGGTGGTTCTACCCAGCTAACAGGGAGAATTATGCTCCTGTGTACAGGGTGGTATGGATATACGGCTAATGTTGCGCAACTGCCAAATTGCCCTGTTAACAGGGCGGTTTTGAGAGTAAAATGACACCGAAATGCAACAGGTACGGTGAACAAAGCGTTCATCGTGCCAGCATATTAAAATTGGGAGAAAAACAGCGGATGCAGGACACCTCCGAAATAGGCAAAAACGGGTCGAAAATCGGGAATTTTCTGCGTTCTACGCCGTTCAAAACAGGCAGGTAATGATATTATCCTACCAACATATCAAATGTGGCTCAGAGGGCGTTTTTCGTTCGGTCTGAACCAAAGATGTCAGCATCAGGCGGCAACCGGTTCACTGAAATTTCGGAGAATTTGATATTGACAATCTATCCAATATATGCTATACTGTTTAATAGATATTTTTATAATATTTCCCGGGAATGGGGTTGACAAGGTTATGTTGATGCGCTACGATTTAAGCAAGCAAGCAAGCTTATCTGCGCCCATTTTTGGAAATAACATTAACAAAGCGCACTCCGAGCGGTAATATGCCCCCTGCGAGTGCGCCTTTATAATATACAAAGGAGAGGCTGAATATGCCCGATAAGCTTTCCGTTCTTGACCTTTACACCAAGCGTGTTTATAAAATCGTAGTAATGATAATACCGATATTCTGCCTGTGCGCGAGCGCAACTATCACGACTCTGCATTTTCTCGGCTTTTATCCCGATATCAACGAAACCGCGATGTGGCTGTTCTGTGCATCGGATATTGTTTACTTCGCTCTCGGTATCTTCTTTATGAAAACAGGATTTGACGAAGACGGTGTCGTCAGAAAGAACCGGCTTGTTCAAGCCAAATATGTGACAGCAACAGTTATCATTATCCAATGGAACGCCATATCGTATATATGGCCGTTCTCAGATTTCTGGGCATACTGCACGCTGTTTGTTATCGTGTTTGCATTCTTCTTTGATGTTAAGCTGGTAGCGTATGAGACTGTCGGAATACTTGTTTCTATGGTAATATCGTGGTTTGTGAACGGGCGGCATTTACTGCCTGCCGATGATGACCTTTTTGTTGCAAATATGACATTCAGGCTTGTCGGTATCGTGCTTATGCTGCTGTCTATAAACATCATTACATATTTCGGCGGTAAGTTCCTCGTCAAAGAGATCGAAAAGCGTATATATTATGATAAAGTAACAGAAACTGAGGTAGAAAAGCTCACACGGCAGATGAAAGAGTTCTCGCCCACCGAAAATGCAAGCTACGAGACCGCAAATGTTGTCGATCTTGAAATAAGGAGCCGTGACGAGATCAAGGATATTTACAGCGGAATACGCTCTATGCAGATAAATATTGTTGATCATCTCAATCATCTCTCCGAAATGAAACGTGAAAAGGAAGCAAAGGAAGCTGAACTTGGGGTCGCGACAAAAATACAGGCGGATATGCTTCCGAAAGATTTCCCGGAACGTGAGGACATCGAGCTGTATGCGGCTATGACTCCGGCAAAGGAGGTCGGCGGAGACTTCTACGACTTTTTCTTCACTGATGATGACCATATCGCTCTTGTTATGGCTGACGTTGCAGGAAAGGGCGTTCCTGCCGCTCTGTTCTGCGTAGTTGCGAAAGCTGTCATTCGTGACAAGGTAATGCTCAGCAGCGATCCCGTTGAGATACTCCGTGATGTAAACCATATCCTTTGTGCCAATAACAGCGCTGGGCTGTTTATAACCGTGTGGCTCGGTATCCTTGATCTGAAAACAGGTGTTGTTGAGTATGTGAATGCGGGACACGAGTATCCGATCATAGGTGTTCACGGAAATGACATTGAGGTCATTCAGAATGACAACTGCGCTCCGCTTGCGGCTATGGAAGATATGGAATTCACAAAGGAAACATTGATGCTCCGAAAGGGTGATACCCTTTTCCTGTACACCGACGGTGTCCCCGAAGCCAAGTCTGCAAGGGGCGAGCGCTTTGGTATGGACAGGCTTGTAGATCTCCTCAGACGAAAGAGAGACTTGTCCCCAAAACAGATAGTAACGGATGTTAAGTGGGAGGTGGATTCATTCCAGCCGAAGGACGACCCGTTCGATGATGTTACAATGATGAGTGTGGTTTGGAAAGGAAGCAAGTAAAGGAGATCTGAGGGAGGTTACTGATAATGAGCACTAAAACAAGGTTTCCGCTTAAAATCAAGGCTGCCATAATCATTATAGCGCTGTCGGCTGTTCTCTGCGTCGTTGCTATCCTGATGAGCGCCATAAGATTTTCAAGAACCAATGAAGAGAACTTCAAGAATCAGGCAAGCGACCTTGCTTATGTAGCGGCGCTGACCGTTGACGGCGATGCAATGAAGGTCGTGAGAGATGCGGTATTTGAGGTGTTTGACAAGATCCCCGACGATGATGTCGTTCTGAGTGACGACTGGGGAAGTGATGCGTTCAATGCCCAGATCGAAAAGTTTGCCTTTATAACCGATATGCCCGAGTTCAAAAAAGTCTATGAGCAGTTATCCAAGACTCAGACAGCGGGTATATCCACGCTTGCTTCAATATATGCCACGGATTATGACTTCAGCCATTCTATCCCTTATGCCTTGTATCTTGTCGATGCGGCAGAGGAAGACCCGTGTTTACCGGGCGTAGCAGACCACGCCGATGAAGCGGACTGGGAATCCGCAGAAAAGCACGAACCTATGAAGCCGTACATCACGAATTATGATGCTTACGGCTGGCTTGTAACAGCAACGGCAGGTGTTTATGACAGCAGCGGCGAATATGTGGGAGTTATCTGTGTCGATCTCGACATGAACGCGATAAAGGCAAACGAATCCGCTTTTATCATATCACTTACAGCAACTCTTGTAGCAATAACGATCGTTATCTGTATCATAACGCTTATCATCATTGACCTCGCAGTCATCAAGCCGCTGAATAAACTCTCCGACATCGCGGTCGGCTATATCAGCAACAATGAGGACAGAAAAAAATTCTCCGATTTTAAGATGAGGAGGCGCGACGAGATAGGAAACCTCTCCGGCGCTATGATAAAAATGGAGAATGATATCGGGAATTACATAGATAACCTTACTTCCGTGACTGCTGAGAAGGAACGCATTTCCGCAGAACTCGGAGTTGCGGCAAAGATACAGGCGGATATGCTCCCGACAGATTTCCCGGATCGTAAAGACATCGAGCTGTATGCGGCTATGACTCCGGCAAAGGAGGTTGGCGGCGACTTCTACGACTTCTTCTTCATTGATGATGACCATATTGCTCTTGTTATGGCTGATGTGTCCGGTAAGGGCGTTCCTGCCGCAATGTTTATGATAATCGCAAAAACCCTTATAAAGATACGCACGACTGCGCCCGGAACACCTGCGCAGATGCTGTGGGACATCAACAATACACTCTGCGCCGATAATCCCTCCGGTCTGTTTGTAACGGCATGGCTCGGAATACTTACGCTGTCCACAGGCGAACTTATCTCCTCAAATGCAGGACACGAATATCCGGCATTGATGCACGAAGGCGGTGACTACGAGCTTATTGAGAGCGAGAATATGCCCCCGCTCGCTGCAGCCGAGAACATTGAGTATTATGACGAAAAAGTCGTACTGAAACCCGGTGACAGGATATTTCTATATACAGACGGTGTGCCGGAAGGAAAAAATCCCGACGGAGAACGCTTCGGAACGGATAAAATGCTGAAAATACTCAATCACAGGCATAATGTTTCCCCGAAGGAACTGCTTGATGATATGATGCGTAAAGTCAATGAATTTGCAGGGGAAAGCGATCAGTTCGATGATGTTACGATAATGAGCGTTATATGGAAAGGCGGCAAGTAAGAAGGAGAGGAAAATGAAAGAATTGACGATAGACGCAACGAGAGAAAATTTGTCTGCGGTATTCACATTCCTGCAGGACGCTCTGACCGAATGCGGAGCGCCTAAAAAGCTGATACGACAGATAAAGCTGTGCGTAGAGGAAATATATATAAACATTGCGAGCTACGCTTATTCTCCCGATGTCGGAACGGCACGGATATTGTTTGATACCTCCGGCATAGTGGGCGGCGAGCCGCCACTTCGTGCTGTAATAACATTTATTGACAGCGGAAAGCCCTACGACCCGCTCGCAAAAGAAGATCCGGATATCGGTCTTGACCTCGATGATACACCGATAGGGGGCTTAGGCATTTTCATTGTCAAGGAGACTATGGACGATGTCGGGTATGAGCGAAAAGACGGGCATAATATATTCAGAATGGAAAAAACTGTTGATGTGCAGGCAAACTGAGCTGAATGAGAAAGGAGCAGTCCGGATATGGAATTTGAAAAGACAAATGACGGAAAGACAATGAATATAGAGCTGATCGGCGAAATAGACTCTATGAATGTGACTGAAATAGAGGAAAAGCTGCTCAAAGAGGTCGAGGGCGTAACGGATATGACCTTCGATCTGAAGGAGCTTGAATATATATCATCGGCAGGTCTGCGTATGCTGCTGCAAATGCAGAAGATGATGAAAACGCAGGGAAATATGGTGGTTATCAACACAAATGAGGAAGTAATGGAGATATTCAAGGTCACGGGATTTGTGAGATTGCTCAATATAGCGTGATAGTTTATCCCCTGCCGGAAGGGTAGGATCATTTCTGATATATTTGTTATATCGAGTACGAGCGATGTGCCGAGCCTGCTCAACCCTCTCTCAAAGTCTGCTTCGCATACAAACTGTGATCCAATACGAGATATAATTATACGCAAATTAACTATAGGTATGGAAGCTTAGACATAGTAACGGCAAAGGAATGACGGTTATGACACAAAATATAATAGTGCAGCTATGCGCTCTTGTCCTGATGATAATAATTGGTATATTCGTGTTTGGGAGAAAGCGCATCCCCACGGAGCGAGCCCGTATCTTCAGGCGGATCATTATAGTTACGACTTTTTGTATAATCACAGATATAGTTTCAATAATAGCTATAGCCTTTACTCCGGGAATTATTGCATATATTGCCTGTAAGGCTTACCTTTTTATGATAATGATTACGGCTATGTCCATGTTCGAGTATGTGTGTTATGACATCTCTGAGCTGCGGACGAGCAAACTATTCAGAATATTGCTGACGTGTTTGACCGGAACTTCTATAATAGCGATGCTTCTGCTTCCGCTGGAATACTACAACGAAGACGGGAAAATATACAGCTTCGGTCCGGCGGTCGATCTTACCTTTGTGTTTTCACCGCTGTTTATTATCAGTATATTCATTATGACTTTCGCTTTAAAACACCGAATGGCTCCTCAGCGTCGCTCCGCGCTTCGTGTGTGGATGCTGATGCAGGCGGGAGGAGCTGTAATACAGGTCATTGACCGTCATTTGCTGTTGATAAGCTACGGGATGGCTCTCGGGATCATGATTATTTATGCAAGACTTGAAATACCCGATGAGAATATCGACCGCTCCACGGGCGTGTATAGAATACAAATGCTGAGAGACTACCTCAATCAGCTTTACGAGAACAATGAAAACTGCTCCTGCATAATTGTGACCAAAGGCAGATCAAGCGGTGCAGATTCGGTTACCGAGGAGACTGTTATCCTCGAAGAAGCCATCTTTCTGAGCAAGATCTCTGAAAATATGGTGTTTCGTGGTATCAGCGGTGACTTTATCACGGTATATCCAAACCAAGAAACAGCGGATAGGGCGTTTGAGAAAATAAAGGAGCGCTTTAGGGAAACCTGGACGGGTAATGTCAGACTGTCTCCCGCATATCTTCTCATACCGGAAATCTCAGGGTACAGCAGCTCGGAAGAATTATTTGGCGCATATCAGTACGAAATCAATAATATGGATACTTCCGCAGGCGCGGAGACAGTCCTTGACAGAAAAGTACTTGATATGCTCAGCGAATACCAGATGTTGAGGAATGATATAATAACTGCGCTTGCCGAGGATAGGGTGGAAACCTTTCTCCAACCTATATATTCAGTCGCGGAACGGCGTTTCGTTTCAGCAGAGGCTCTCGCAAGGATAAAGGAAAAGGACGGCAGTTATATGCTTCCCGGACGGTTTATACCGATAGCAGAAAGGAGCGGTCTTATTGAGCAGCTCGGTGAGCGCGTGTTTGAGCAGGTATGTGATCTTATCGGAACGGGGAGCCTTGCCGCACTCGGAATCGAGTACATAGAGGTGAACCTGTCTGTGATCCAATGCGAAAACAGACAGCTTGCGGAGAGATATTCCGCCAAGATAAAGGAGTACGGCATAGACCCTGCCTCCATCAATCTCGAAATAACCGAGTCCAGCACGATAAAACAGCGTACAGTTCTGCTTGAGAATATGAAAACGCTTCGTGAATTCGGCTGCAGTTTCTCCCTTGATGATTTTGGCACCGGCGAATCCAATCTTGACTATATCGTTAATATGCCTGTCGATATCGTAAAATTTGACCGGACGATGACAGCCGCTTTCTTCACAAATGAACGCGCCAGTGTTATGCTTGAAAGTGTTATAATGATAATAAAGCATCTCGGATTAAAGATCGTAGCCGAGGGTGTGGAGGAGAAACGTCAGCTGGACGCGCTCTCAAACCTCGGAATAGACTATATACAGGGGTTTTATTTCTCGAAACCGCTGCCTGTCAATGAATTCATGGAATTTGTAAGAGAAAAAAATTCCTCAGTATAGATGTATTCACAGTTACGTTGGTTGTGAGATTGCTGAATATTGCGTAATAAGTATCCCCCGCCGTAAGCGGGGGATTTTTCTCACATCTTCATCATGTCAAGTATGAGCGACGCGCCGAGTCTGAACCCTCTTTCAAAGTCAGCCTCGCACTCTAACTGTGCTTCGATGTGAAGTGCATCGGTGTAAATGTCGAGCAGCTCCATGCAGTCGGGGAACTGTTCAAGCAGCTGTTCCTCGGTGGAACAGATAAGCTCGCGGTTCTCGACGCAGCGCTTGGGCTGGGGTGCAGGCTTCTCGCTCGGACAGATCTCGCCGTAGTAGAGCTTATTCAGTATGTCGTTCATCTGTTAATCCTCCAAAAATATGTTGATGATATAACAGAAGTGCGCTTGGTTTTGGACGTTATTTGGTCTAAAAGCCAACGCTTTTCGCATAATATAGCAAAGTGTCGGAAAGTGCATTATAGCGCGATTTGCTTGTAGGATAATCAGACAAAATATCGCATTTTCTGTTGACCAAAAGTAAGTTTGTTGACCACGAGTTGACCTAACAATCATAGTTAGACAGTCGAATATTCAGAAACGGAGCAGGTGACGATCTCACTTGCTCCGTTTTCTGTACCGATAAAAAAATCTGCGATTTATGGCTTCCGGTACATCGTGTAGGGATAGTATAATGCTCACCTTTTTCGGACGGTTTACAGCGACAAAATAGGCGTTTTTCTTCCCGGATTCGTCTGTTTATCAGACGGGGTTGTCTGTCACGATCACGGGAACGATAACCGATTTTGTGGTTGATGTGACACGTGACAGCGTGACAAGTGTGACAGCTACGCTGTCATTTTTTTCACGGCGGTAGCCGCTTATTCTTGCCGCTCCAGTTTTTCAAGGCGGCATTAAGGGGTGCAGAGGAACCGCTGCCGCAAAGGACTTTTGATAGCTTGCTGTCAAAAGTACCTTTACGTTACTTTCGCAGAAAGTAACAAAGGCGTAGGTTGTTCCGGACTGTAAAAAGATAGCTCGACTTTATTCGGCTGAATTAACGATTTTTATGGCTATCTGCTTCACTATTGGTCTGTCACACCTGTCACGGTGTCACGTGTCACGTCTGTTATTTTGTTATGCGTAATAACAAAATTTTAATCAATGTTGAAAAAAGTCCTAAAATATGTTAAAATATGATCAGACATACCCAACCTTACGATAAAATTCGACACTATATATACGAGAACAGCTTCCGGAGGCTTTTCAGAATGGATAAAACATCGGCTGACAAATACATTTACGAATACCGTGACAGAATTTTCGGCTTTGCGCTCGGTAAGACCCGAAACATAGATCAGGCAGAGGAGCTTGCCTCCGACATCGTATATGAGGTCTATCGCGCGTTTCTCGCAAAGAATGACATTACCAATATCGACGGTTATGTTTACCGTATCGCAAGAAATGTCTGGTCTAAATTTGTGCAAAGGCTTGAACAGGGCAGGAACACGGAGAATGCGGATAACATTACTATCCCCTGCTATGATGAGCATGACAAGGACGAGCCCGATACCGTTGCGGCGCTGCGTAAGGAGATCAGTTATCTTTCCGATCGCCAGCGTCTTGTGATATATATGCACTACTATGACGGACTGACTGTTGCGGTGATAGCATCAAGGTTGAGCATATCGCAGGGTACGGTCAAGTGGCATTTGTCAGACGCAAGAACTAAACTGAAAGCAGGTATTACTATGAATATTGAGAAAGATTTAGAAATAAACCCGATACGGTTCGGTGATATGGGACATGGCGGATATCCGGGAACCAATGGCGATACTGCCGACTTTTTTCACAGCCGTCTGAGAATGAACATCGCGTGGGCTTGCTACCATGAGCCGAAAACTCTGGAAGAAATAGCCCGCAGTATCGGCGTGCCGAAGGTGTATATTGCCGACGAACTGGCGGCTCTTGAGGACTTTGGATATATCGACAAGGTTGACGCGTCAAAGGATCCGAGGTTCCTCACAAATATGCTTTTAACGGATATCAGAAGAAGTGAAGATGATACATCATTAAAAAGCATTATTGACAGCGCATTGGATACTCTTTGCAGGATATATTTCCCGAAAGTCTTATCAGACTTTGAAGCGGCTCCCGACCACTGGGGAATGACCTGTGACGGGAACGATGTGAATTTTATGAAATACAGTTCCGTGATGATGGCAATAAAAGCATTGCGGTTTACCGACAATTACGAACTGGCAGACAGGCTTATGGTCAAGCGACCTGACGGCGGTTGCTTCATAGCGTATGCTTGTGTGACAGACGACAGGTTCTGTACTCGTCAAATAAAAGATAAGTATTGGGCTTGCGGGGAAATGACAAGATTTGATGTCGGCGATGACCCCAAAATCAACTTATCTGTCTTTTCGGTAGATTGTATGTATTCCGACAGAAACGGCGGCTGGAGGGACAACCTTGATTCAGACTGGATCAGTCTTACAAAATTTATCCATTACGGCAGAGACAGTCTTATTCCCGAGGAATACAAAAGGCTCACGGATAAAGGCTATATCTTTGAAGACAGGGTACAGCCGGTCATTGTTAAATGTGACACTCCCGAACAGGTCAGAGACTTCATCGACCGCTACGCAATGGACAAAATATACATACCCGCCGAGGTAAAGAAACTGTCAAAGGAGATCTACAAAGCCGTGTTTGAACATGATATAAAACATCAGCCGAAGCAGGTTCATGATATCATAAAGCTTAATGCTGCGGACAGGCTCGGCTCTATGAAAATGCTGCCGCGCGTTATTGAAAAGCTGCTTGATCTGGGATTGCTGAAACCGATCACAGATATTCAGAAGAAATCTGTATTCTCGATACTGTGTTTGCAGAAGATATAAGGATTCTACATTTTAGAGCGAAGTGCGCACTTATATACCACATCGGTGGTATCGTGCGGATTCCCGCAAAAATCAAATTCTACGAAATGCACAATTTACTTTTTGTATCTTGCAGTAACTTTCGAGAAATGCAGCGATATGCACTATCGAGTGAAATTTTACCACAAAGTACAACAGAATATTTCAAAAGGCTTTACTCTGCAAATAGCGTTGTAAAGCCTTTTGCTGTTTGACTTTTCGTTTTACTTTTGATATAATAAGCTCACAAGATTTCCGAAGCATTTAGTCATAAATGCCGTACATAAAGAACTGGACAAGCCGGAAATTTTGTGATATAATATCAACAGAATATTCGGCTGTCGGAAAGGCAGGATTAAATGAAAAGACAGTCAAAATATATCGTCATCTTCGGAAATAAAATGGGGGTGAGGATATGAACATTCAGGAACGCAGAAACAAAGACGGGAAGATCACATCATATCGTATCAGGGTGTTTGACCACCGCGATACAGATACCGGAAAACAGGTATTCAAGAACCTTTCCGTCAAGTACGACAACAGCAAAAGCGAAAGCTGGAACAGGAAAAATGCAGAGAAGCAGGCAGCGATCTTCGAGAAAGGTGTCGAGGAGCAGACAGTATGCGACTCGCGGATAACATTTGCGGAATATGCAGAGTATGTTATCAAGAGCAAAGAGCAGTCGTGCATGCATTGATTCGCATGAGGACTGGAAGAAGGTCAAGGTCTTCGCGGACGAGGGCATAACCGGAACCCAGGCGAAGAAGCGTCCGGAGTTCATGAAAATGCTTCGGTATTGCAGACAGGGCAGGATCGACATAATACTCGCCAAGTCGTTCAGCCGCTTCGCCCGCAATACGGTGGAGAGTCTTCAATATGTCCGCGAGCTTAAATCTCTCGGTATAGCTGTCATATTCGACAAGGAGAATATCAATACTCTCGAACAGACGGACGAGATGCTTATAACGCTGTTCTCATGGTTCGCTCAGGCGGAATCCGAGAGTATAAGCAAGAATGTCACATGGGGCATACGGCGTTCCTTCGAGCAGGGGAACTTCTCGATGCACTACAGCACAACGCTCGGTTATGAGAAGGGCAAGGACGGAGAACCGAGGATAGTTCCCGAGGAAGCAGAAACGATACGCATGATATACAGTATGTTCCTTGACGGGAGCAGCTACAGAGATATAGCAAAGGCGCTTGCCGAGCAGGGCAGAAAAAAGGCATCGGGAAAGACAGACTGGACTCACGCGAATGTTATGAGCATTCTCAAAAACGAGAAATATGCCGGAGATGCACTCCTTCAAAAAACATACGTCACAGACTGCATATCGAAGAAAACAAAAAAGAACACCGGAGAGCTTCCGATGTATCTGGTAACGGATCACCATGCGGCGATAATTGACCGTAATACTTTCAAAAGGGCTCAGGTAGAGATCAGCCGCCGTTCCTGCATTAAAAAGGCTTCCGGAAAG
>JAGBMA010000129.1 GCA_017635095.1 Ruminiclostridium sp.
CTTCGTCGGCTTTCCTTGTATCCGATGCCAGAGCAGGATGCTCTGACTATGCCGCCCCAATAGCGCATGGATGCGCTTTAATCAGCGGCATAAGAGCTATTCTCATTTTCTCTTTTCAAAGCGGTTTTTAGAGGTACCCTAAAAGGAGACAGGATCATGTTGGAAAACAAAATACCGGAGCTGCTTCTCATAAGTCAGGGCTCCGCGTTCATAGTGAACTCCCTCGAAACGAACATTAAGAAAAGCGGTATCACGGTCACGCGGTGCGACCCGAATGTGAGGGATTTTGATGAATTTATCCCGGGAAAGGACATCGTCCTGATCTTTGCCGGAGAGTTTGTGAGCGGTTCATCGGGGCTTTTCTCGTATATTTCCTCGAAGTGCTCGGAAGATGGGATACACCTGTGTCTCGTGGGTTATCCCAACGAGCTTGCGGTCATAGAAAAGACCATATCTGCTGCAAATATCTCGGCTGAATTTCCGCGCCCCTTTGATATGAAGGAGTTCACCGCCAGGATAAGCGCCCTTGCAAGCAAGGCGCCCGCAGTAAAAAACGAAGCCGAAGAAGGCTCCGCTCCGTCGAAGCGTCACAGCATACTGATGTGCGACGACGATATGATATTTCTTAAAATGGTGCAGGAATGGCTCCAGAGGGACTATCAGATCACCATTCTCAAAAGCGGGCTCATGGCAGTTCCTTACGCCCTGAGCAACCAGCCGGAACTGATCCTGCTCGATTACGAAATGCCGGTCATGAACGGACCGAAGGTGCTCGAAGCCCTCCGAGCCGATGCAAAGACCGCGGAGATACCTGTTGTATTCCTGACCGGTCATTCCGATAAGGACAGCGTCATGGAGGTAATGAAGCTCCGTCCCCAGGGGTATATGCTCAAATCCACGAGGAAAGAGGATATGCTCGCTTCCGTAAGCAACTTTTTTGCAACCGGCAAGTGGAAGAATGTCCAGGCGTAAGGTCTGCACCCCACCGAATTTATTCCGCAGCAAGCGTAACGAAACGGGCTCTGTACAGGAGCCTGTTTTGTTTTTTGCAGTTTTCAAAATACTGTAATCATATAGGCATAGTGATAATAAACAAAATGTTTAAGTATATTGCCCGGTCTTTATCGGAAGTTACAAAAAGAGTTTCGCGGCGGTTATTTTTTGTGTCCGGCTATTGACTTTTTCTATGCAATGAGATATAATACGTCCATAGCATATAAAACATATGTGATTAGTATGAAAAGGGAGAAAAGTACATGATAATCCTTGCTGAACGATGTTGGATCCGGTAGTACACTATTATAAAACGGAGATGATAATATGTATATCGAACTTCAGCACATAAATAAGACCTTCGGCGATCTGAAAGCATCTGACGATGTAAGCTTCGGTATAGAAAAGGGTAAGCTCATAGGGCTCCTCGGACCGAGCGGAAGCGGAAAGACCACGATCCTGCGAATGCTCGCGGGACTTGAGAAACAGGATTCCGGAGATATCCTCATAGACGGGCGGAATGTGAACGGCCTGTCTCCCGACCGCAGAGGCATCGGCTTTGTTTTCCAGAGCTACGCGCTTTTCCCGTATCTTACCGTGTTTGACAATATCGCCTACGGACTTCGCATACAGAAGAAAGACAAGGCTTTTATCAAATCGAGGGTTGCGGAGCTTCTGGAGCTCGTGGGACTGCCCGGGCTCGAAAAACGCTATCCCGACCAGCTCAGCGGCGGCCAGCGCCAGCGTATCGCTCTTGCGAGAGCTCTCGCCCCAAGCCCCGAGCTTCTGCTCCTTGACGAGCCGTTCGCCGCGATAGATGCCAAAGTCCGCAAGGAGCTCCGCACATGGCTCCGCGAGACTATCGACAAGATCGGTATTACGAGCATATTCGTCACCCATGACCAGGACGAGGCGATAGAAGTGGCGGACGAGATCGTTATCACCAATAACGGCAAGGTTGAGCAGGTGGGAAGTCCCGCCGAGATCTACCTCAATCCCCGCACCCCATTTGTCGCGCGTTTCATCGGCCAGTCCGACGTTATCGAGCATTACAGCAAGCTCAAAGGCTTTGAACACGTCAAGGGCAAGCATAACGCGGTCATTCGTCCGGAGTTCGTGGAGATACACAAGTTCACGGATAACGAGCACCACGATTTTGAGAGCTCAATGGAGGACGCTGTTGTCACCGGAGTATTCTTCCGCGGAAACGGCTACGAGGTGCGGGCGGATATCGACGGGATCGGCGTTACCGGAAGGCTCCCTCTCGGAGATGCGCGTATATACAAGGGCGACAGGGTGAAAGTGCTCATAAAGCAGCTCTATACGTTCGATGCGTCGAGCACCGAGATGATAACCAACAAGGCTCTTGACAGAACAGACCTTTATTATATCTGAGGAGGCGCGTTATGGCAGACAAAACAAAAAAAGACGGCGTCGCCGCAAAGATACTGAGATCCGGCGTTATCTCGTGGATAATTGTTCTTGCAGTCTGGGGACTGGGTTCGCTGAACTACGATGAGTATTTTCTTCCGAGCCCGAAAGAGACTCTTGACAGCATGGTGGTACTGATACAGAACGGAACGCTTTTTGCCGACATAGCCGCAAGTGCGGGACGCGTAGTTCGCGGCTGGCTGCTTGCAGTAGTGGCCGGCGTTCCCCTCGGGCTTCTTGTGGGAAGTTTCAGACACGTCCGCTGGCTCGTTGAACCGATACTGAGCTTTTTCAGATTCGTTCCGGCGATAGCGCTCACAACGCTGTTCCTGATGTGGTTCGGCGTAGGGGACGAGTCGAAGATCGCCCTCATAATCTACGCGGCGTTCTTCCCGATATTTGTGAACACCATCGCGGGCGTTGCATCTACCGACAGCTCGCTTATCGAAGCCGCGTCGTGCATGGGCGCAAAGAAGCTCAGAGTATTCTTCACGGTAATGGTGCCCTCGGCGGTATCGAACATATTCACCGGTGTCCGTCTCGGACTAAGCTCCTCGATCATATGCATCATAGCGGCTGAAATGCTCGTGGGAAGCGACGGACTCGGTTATCTTATCAACAGCTCAAAGCTCTATTACAAGACGGGCTGGGCATTCGCAGGCATAGTATCGCTTGCGGTACTCGGATTTATTGCAGACAGACTTCTGCTTCTTATAGGCAGAAAAACACTCAGACACTTCGGTGTGAAATAAAAGGAGACACGACCATGAAAATCAGAAAATTACTTTCGGCATCAATAGTTTCGGCATTACTTATCACGGCTCTTGCAGGCTGCTCGGGCGGATCTACGGCTCCCGCGGGGACTGCCGCGGCGGCAGGCGGTGAAGCGGAGAGCGGAACCGGTCTCCGCACTATACGCGTAGCATTCATGACCGGCCAGCCCGACCATTATGCCGCTGTCATAGGTCAGGAGGAAGGCTTCTATGAGAAGCACGGACTGAAAGTCGAAGGATCGGAGTACGCTTACGGCATCAACACCATAGATGCTATCGCCAACGGCACTGCCGATGTCGGTCAGTGCGCGGATTTCGCGGGTATCAACCGTATCGGAAACACCCTTGATTACAACAAGCTCGTTTTCTATGCTGAGCTTTCCGCTTCAACAGCCACCACCGGCGGTGTATATGTAGCTCCCGAGTTTGCAGACGATATCACCAAGCTGAATGACAGCAAGGGCTGGATAACATCTATAGGTACGCGTACAGAGTATGACAACTATATCGCACAGCAGGCTCTCGGTCTCGACCCCGATAAGCAGAAGCAGGTCAACACCGATTCGGCTCAGACCCAGCTTGCCGCTGCAACGAACGGCGACGCGTCAGCGGTAGTGTCTTCCGGCACCCAGGCAGCGAAGTTTGAAGAACTGGGCTGGGTAAAGGTAGCCACATCTGCGGATATCGACAGTTCCGTCGGTGCATATCTCGTTACTTCCAAGCCGTATATCGAGGCAAATGCGGATATCCTCGCCGATTATCTTGCAGCACTCGACGAAAGCGTAAAATACATCAACGAGCATCTCGATGAGGTTGCGGTAAGACTTTCCGAAAAGTTCGGCGTAGAGCCTGAGAATTTCAAGACCGACTGGAAGACTCCGAATATCATCATCGGTTTCACCGAGGACGGTGCAAAAAACCTTGAACGCATCGAGGAGTGGGCTTCCACCCACGGACGCTTTGAAAAAGCCTATAATGTCCGCGATTTCATCGTTACCGATGCAGTAAAGAAGGCATTCCCCGACAGAGTCACAATAGTTCAGTGAGGTGAGGAAAATGCTGTTTGAACACGGAGATATATCCTACGAAAAGAGACCCCTCACGGACAATATAGCACTATGGGTGATATCGAACGAATTTCCGGACAGCGAAGAAAAGCTTGCGGCTTTCGAGAAGCTCGCGAGACCCTACAAGGAGGGCGAATCCGCCTCACAGCAGGACGCCTGCCCGGTAACAAGAATAAATGAGCTGTTCGGATATGTCGGCTTTCTCAAGCGCACATACGACGGCTTCCGCATAAGAAACGCACAGCTCAGCGGTATCGCGGCTGTCCCCGGCGTCGTGAGCGATGTTTCCGACGAAACTGCATCTTATATCATCGCGTCGGGAAGCATTGCCGTGATCGCCGGCGGTTATGAGAACGGCGCGGATAAAGTGCTTCTCGGAAAGGGGATACTCCCGCTCGTATCATCAGAGAACTACCACACAGGCACATTCATTCTCATAAAAAACATCAGGTCTTCGCTTTCCGGCGGAAAGACCGAAGCATACACAGTGACCCCGGAGCTCCTTACGCCTGCTGCAATAAGCATTGCCGGCTATACAGCGGAAGAGCTTTCCACGGTCACGGACTGAACATAATAATAACAGAAAGAGGTAATAAAAATGGGCTATCCAACCGTATTTCCCACAGGAACACTTATTTATGATAAAGATAAGGCATGGAACGGATATACGATATATCCGTCTGCAAAAGGCGCGCTCCTCATAGACATGAACGGGCGTGAGGTCCAGCTCTGGGCAGGTCTCGGCGGCTTCCCGAACAAGATACTTCCCGGCGGCTATGTTCTCGGCACTACCGGTACCCGTCCCGGCAAGTACGCGTTCCAGGATCAGCTTGATCTTGTGCAGGTGGATTGGGACGGCAATATCGTATGGAAGTTCGACAAGACCGAGCTTGTGTCCGACGAGGGGCATGAACCCCGCTATATGGCGAGACAGCACCACGACTTCCAGCGCGAAGGCTCGACGGTGGGATATTACTATCCCGGCGGCGAACCGAGAACTGACGGCGGCAAGACCCTTATCCTTACCCATGAGAATGTGCACGTTCCGGAGATCTCCGACAAGGTGCTCATAGATGACAAGATCATAGAGGTCGATTGGGAGGGCAATATCCTCTGGAGCTGGAAAGCAAGCGACCATTTCGAGGAGCTTGGCTTTGACGAAGCCGCTCGCAATACGCTTTACCGCAATCCCGGAGTACACGGTGAAGCCGGCGGCGACTGGATGCATATAAACAATTTCGCGACCCTCGGCGAGAACAAGTGGTATGACCGGGGCGATATCCGCTTCCACCCGGACAACATCATCTTCGATGCGCGCAACTCCAATATCCTTGCTATTATAGAGCGCTCCACGGGTAAGATAGTATGGCGGCTCGGCCCGGACTTCAACGAGTCGGAAGCCACAAGAAAGCTTGGCTGGATAATCGGCCAGCACCACCTGCACATGATACCGAAAGGTCTTCCGGGCGAGGGCGACCTGCTTGTGTTCGACAACGGCGGAGAAGGCGGATACGGCATTCCGAACCCGTCTTCTCCGAACGGCGTGAACAACGCACATCGCGATTACTCCCGAGTTCTTCAGTTCAACCCTGTCACCCTTGAGATCACATGGCAGTACACCCCGCTTGAAGCAGGCTTCTTCCTGTTCTCGGACGCGTCGAAATTCTACAGCTCCTATATCAGTTCCGCCCAGCGTCTTCCCAACGGCAACACGCTCATCACCGAGGGAAGCGACGGACGGCTGATCGAGGTCACGCCGGAGCACGAGATAGTATGGGAATTCATCAACCCCTATTTCAAATCCGCATTTGGCGGAAAGTTCTCGAACAACATGGTCTATCGTGCATACCGCGTTCCCTACGAGTGGATACCTCAGCTTGAAAAGCCGGAGGAGATCTCCGTCGAGCCGGTACGGGTCGAGACATTCCGCGTTCCCGGCTCGGTTGTAGGCAAGGGTCTCGGTAAGATCACCGTAATCGACGGTGTTGACCCCACCCGCCGCCTTTCCACCGGAAGCTCTGCGGACGAAGATGAGGAGGAGCGGGTCGATTCCTGCGTCGTTTCGGTGAAAAGAAGCGATGTTATAAAGTAATATACCGGATATTGAGCCTTCGGTGCCGCATATGCGCACCGGGGGCTTTTTTTGCAGCACGGTTGGCAATATTCAACTATCATTTTTCAACATTATTCAAAAAACGTGGTGAAAAGCACAAATTTTGATAACAATACCGACAATAATTGATTGGTAAACTCTCCGACATGGTGATATAATTAAGAAAAAAGAGCAGTATCTTTTCGGATGTCCCCAAAAGATATCACTTATTCAGAACGGAGGAATATTATGAAGAAGTTACGCAGATCACTGGTATTGGCGCTTGCTGCAGCGACGGTTATTTCCGCAGGCTCCTGCGGAGGCGGCGGAAGAGCCGAAACAACGGCGGCTGAAGGAAGCTCTGCCGACACCGCGGCGACCACAGCCGCACCTGCAACTACGACAAATCCGCTTACCAACGAGACCGATGCCGCAGTCCAGGACGCGGCGGCAAACGTAGAAGTGGATTCCGAGCTCAAACCCACTAAGAAGATCAAGTGGCTCTCCTGGTGGGACATCGACGAGACTTCTGCCGAAGTCGAGCTTTTCAAGGCGAACTACGGTATCCCGGAGCAGGGAAGCAAGGACTACGGCGAAGAGTTTGCGGACAGAGTCTTTGTTTACACTTCCGTTCCGTATGCAGACCGTTACGACGTGCTCGGCAAGCTTGTTGCGTCCGGCGATTCACCTGATATATTCGAGTTTGAGATCAACTACTTCCCGCTTTCTGCATACAAAGCTATGTTTCAGAGCATAGACGGAGTCATAGATACATACTCCGACGAATGGGCAGACACCAGAGAAGCTATGGACAAGTTCATGTGGGGCGGAAAGAACTACACTCCTATCATCTCCGAAGGTCTCGACAGCATCTGGTACTACAGAAGAAGCGTAGTCCAGGAAGCCGGACTTGACGATCCCTACGAGCTTTACAAGAACGGCGAGTGGACATGGGACAAGATGCTTGAAATGGCTGAAAAGTTCAAGACTTCCGGCGAGAACAAGTACCTTACCGACGGCTGGTATGTCCAGAGATCCATCGTAGGAACCACGGGCGTGCCGGTAGTAGGTCTTGAGGACGGAAAGCTCAAGAGCAACCTCAACGATCCTTCTATAATGCGTGCAATGGACGTTGTATCCAAGTTCGCGTCTCAGGGCTACGGTTATCCCAAGGCAGAAAACGGCTGGTCGCTCAACTACGACTGGTGGGCTTCCGGAAATATCCTGTTCATGGTTGACGGCGAGTGGGCATATCAGAACCCCATAGGCGGTTATGCCGAGAGCAATCACTGGGACGAGGACGAGATCTTCTTCGTACCCGCGCCCCGCGATCCCGAGGCTGACGAGTACTATCAGCTCTTCAAGACCGACCCGTTCATGTTCTGTGCAGGCTCCGACAACGTTGACGGATACAAGGCATGGATCAAGTGCAACCTTATCGCTTCCAAGGATCCCGATATAAAGGCTGCCGCAAGAGAAAAGTACAAGCGCGATTACAACTGGACATACGAACAGCTCGACTTCCTCGACCAGCTCAAGCACGGCGACCTCAAGGGCGTTTACGATTTCAGAAAGGGCATAAGCACAGAATGCTTCGTTGATGACGGAACATCTCCTGTTGACAAGATCATAAACGAACCCTACAACTCTTATGACAGTGTATATTACAACCTCGTTGCCGAAAACGAAGGCGCTATAAACACTGCAATAGACAAGATGAATTCATCTTTGTCATAAGGGAACCTCTAAAAACCCAATTTGAGAGAAAAAGAGCTATCCACTTTATGCCGCTTTGTATGCGCGCGTCCTGCGCGCTTTTGGCGGCAATACCACGACTTCCTGCCGTGACCGTCTACTGCGTCAAACCTCCTAACTGGGCATAAACGTGTGACAAAAGCCGGGCGGGATAAAATTCCTGCCCGGTTTAGTCTTGCGTCCGGCTCTGTACGGAAGTTTTCGTTTATCGCAATAATTGAGATGCCGATAAAAAATAATGGTTGGAAATAAAAACGGACGTATGTTATAATGGTAAAAAGAAAGTTGATGCGGAGGTTCATATGAAGAGATCAGCGGCTTATATTGCAGTTTTATCGCTCTGTGCTTTTTTATTGACATCATGTGCTGCGCAAAAGCCGTCGGACGGCGGATCGGATCAGGCTCCCGCCGTGACCGTGACAACTGCGGCAGTCGAGGAGGTAAGTGAGAAAATGGAGAACGCTATTGAAAAACCGTCCGTGACCGAAGATCTTTCCGGCGAAAAGCCTGTTGCAGTAAAGCGCGGTTCCGCATCGGTAAGTATCTGTGACGACGAGCTCGCTTCCGGCGGAAAAGCCCTGCTCATTTCCGGGAGAAAAGAGTCATGGAACGGCGCGGATTACAAGTCCGATCTGTTCAGAGGGAACGAGGTCGAGGTAAAGGGCAGCTTCCGCAGCGCCAACGCCTCTGTCAGAGTTTCCGTCCAGTTCAGCGTCCAGGGTCAGACCGCCTACAATATGGTGTTCCCCGTAAACACAAAGCCGGACAAATACACGGCGGGAAGCGGAAAGTACACGATCCCCGCTAATGCCGAGAACATCATCATATACATCGAGAGCGACACCCTTGAGGACATTTACGCCGAGAGCTTTTCCATAAACGTCTGCGGGGAATATACATATTACGAGAGGGCGGCTGAGACCGTATTCGCCGATACATCGGATTATCCGTCCCTAAAGGACGAGTATTCCGGGCTTTTCCGTATGGGAATGGCAGTCTCCCCGAACATACTCTCAAAGCCTGAGTACAGCTCCCTCGTAAAGGCGCAGTTCAACAGCATCACCGCCGAAAACGACATGAAGCCGGAAGCGATACTTGACCGCACCGCCTCCGTACTGGACATGGATAAATACCGGGAAGCCCCCGCGCTTAAATTCGATCATCTGCGCACAGAGCTGGATTTTGCCAGGGACAACGGAATGACGGTGAGAGGTCATACCCTTGTGTGGCATTCTCAGACCCCGGAATGGCTGTTCTACAAGGAGTATGACAAGAACGGCGAGCTTGCGGACCGCGAGCTCATGCTCAGAAGAATGGAAAGCTACATCAAAGGCGTTATGGAGTGGACAAGCGAGAACTACCCCGGTCTGATAAGCGCATGGGACGTAGTGAACGAGGCGGCTGCAGACGAGGGCGGAATGAGACAGAGCCTGTGGTACAAAACGATAGGCGAGGATTATGTTGAGAGAGCGTTTGAATTTGCAAGAAAATACGCTCCCGAAGGCGTAAAGCTTTTCTACAACGACTACAATTCCTATCAGAAGCGCAAGCAGGAAGACATACTCAGCTTCCTGAAGCCCGTGGCGGAAGCGGGCAACATAGACGGTATGGGTATGCAGTCCCACATCGGAACGTACATGAGCATCAGCGAATACGCGAACGCGCTGAAAAGGTATCATGACGAACTCGGTGTGGAGATCCAGATCACCGAGCTCGATATAGGCGCGGACAAATCGGACGGCTGGGAGGAGAAGCAGGGAAAATACTTCCGTGACTTCATGGACAGCGTCATAGAGCTCCGCAGGAGCGGCGTTCCCATTACGAGCCTTACGCTCTGGGGCATCTCAGATTCGCTCTCGTGGAAAGCTTCCGACAGACCTCTTGTGTTCCGCGACGACCTTACCCGGAAGCCCGCCTTCGACGCCATGATCGAAGCTGTCAGAGAAAACGGATAATTCTTTTCTTCATTTGTTGTTCACCTTATACAAAGACCCTCCTTGCTGTACCCGCAGCAGGGAGGGTCTTTGTTATATGAAGATATTTCTGTTATGTTCATCTGCAATACCGGATTTCCGCAGGAAATAAGTGTTTACCACATCTCTCCAGCGCTCCGCGTTCTTCAGCTGCATCTCAAAGCGTTTCAGGCATTCCCGGTAGATCTCCGGATCAAGCCTGCCCTCAAGCTCCTTCCAGCTTTCGAGCATTTCCCTCACAGCCTCCGCTCCGTCGAAGTGACTGTCGTAAATGTGCTGGATCACCGTCTTTCCGCTGTGCAGGACGTGGGTGTAGGGAACATGATGAAAGAACAGCAGCAGCTCGTCCGGGCAGGTGTCGATATTCCCGTAAAGGGCGGCATTTTCCTTGCCGTACTGGAGCACATAGCCTGTTCCCGTCTCCGCCGTCCGGTCATTTCCGATACCGTCCCGGTCGGCGTAGTGGTATGTGCCCCACGGAGAGTACTCGTACCCGTCCACATCAACGCCGTAGTGATAATGGGGCGTGACCATCCAGCCGACGCCGAGGGGCGCGGTGTAGTTTTCATATATCTCCCTTGACCGGAGCAGCATACCGGTTATAGTCCGTACAGCCCCGTCGTCCGTAGTAAGAGCGGCTCTGACCCATTCCTCCGCTATCGTTTCCGGGGAAAGTCCCGGGGCGAAGACAAGCCTGCCGAAGCCGTAAAGATTTGCCGCGGCAAGAGGGCTTCCGGTGAGGAACGCGCCGTCTCCCGTGTTCGCGACTCCCGCGGCGCCGCAGATACGGCTGCTTACGGGAGAGCCGCCGTGGGTATTGAAGCCGAGACATTCTTTCCACATGGGCACGAGCCAGCAAAGGTCGATCTGCTGACCGGTGTATTCCTGAGCGATCTGGAATTCCGCGATCATGTTTGTGTGTTCAAGCCCGCCGAAGAGCGGAGAAACCGGTTCACGCACCTGGAAATCCATAGGCCCGTTCTTTATCTGCAGATAAACGTTGTCTGCGAACTTTCCGTCAAGGGGCATGAAGTTGTCGTATGCAGCCTTCGCCCGGTCTGTGGAACGGTCGCGCCAGTCCACATGGCAGTTATACACGAAGCACCGCCATATCAGTACCCCACCGAATGGTTCAAGCGCCTCCGCGAGCATATTCGCGCCTTCCGAGTGATCTCTGCCGTAGGTGTGGGGACCGGGGCGGTTCTCGGAATCCGCTTTCACGAGAAATCCGCCGAAATCGGGTATAACGCTGTAGATGTGTTCTGCGGCGTTTCGCCACCACTCGCGCACCCGCCTGTCGAGAGGGTCGGCTGTGTCAAGCTCACCGAGCTGCACAGGCGCGGCGAAGTTCACCGAAAGAAACAACTTTATCCCGTACCTGCCGAAAACCTCAGCGATAAGCGATATCGCGCCGAGATATCTGTCAGTAATGAATAGCGTTTCCGTGGCATCTACATTCACGTTGTTGATGCAGACTGCGTTGATGCCCGCCGACGACATGAGCCGGGCGTAATCCGTGAGCATCTCCTCGTCATCTGTGACGTTCCCTCCTCTGAAAAAGAGCGAGTTCCCGGAGTACCCGCGCTCTACGCTCCCGTCCGCGTTGTCCCAGTGGTCAAGCATTCTGAACCGGTATGCGGGCTTTTCGCAGATCACGCTGTCCGCCTCCGGCATATCCGCGGCTGCGAGGATAAGGTACCTGTACACGCCGTAGAGAACGCCCGCTTCATCGCCGCCCGTGACGGTAACGGCGCGTTCATCTGTGCTCACCCGATATCCGCCTGCACCGAGACACGCGTCCGTGTCGAGAATGAAGCATTTCCCGCCGGCGTTTTCCCCGGACATATCCGCACCGATAAGTCCTGCCGTCCGTTCAAGCTCACCGGCGGCAGTGCTTATGAGCTTTCCCTGTGATCTGCAGATAACAGATGAAAAGTATTGTCTGCGGCGAAAAAGTCCCGCGCTTTTTTCCCTCGGGAGCCAGCTGCAGTATAATCTGCTCATTTCGTCACCGCCTGTCCTACATTTATCTTAAACGGAGAAAGGGGAAGCCCCTCCGTATCCCGCAGACCTATGACCTGCGGGTCGTTAGCCCACTCGCAGCGTATTGTTTCCGGCATTTCGGACGAAGCAAAACTTACGACGATACCGTTTTCCGTCAGTTCCGCAGATAATGCCGGCTGCGTTTTGCCGGAGAAGCATATGTCAAAGCATTTTTCCGCATCGTTCTCAAGGCGGATCCGGGAATTGTCCGTAAACCGGAGCAGCACTCTTCCCGTACCGTTTTCGCAGCCGAGGGTGTCTGCGCCGACACAGAAAATGTCCGGAAGCACGGTCTTGTCGCCGTATATCGTCCGTTCTGCGCATCTCGCCAGCCGTCGTCCCACCTCCGCCTTGTTTCTCGGGTGAAGATCGTTGGACTCGCCGAGGTCTATGGTGACTGCCATATCAGTGCCGGGGACGGCGAGACATTCAAGCTGACGTGCCCTGAGCTGTGCCCAGCAGTCCGAGCCGCCCGCGAACGGGTCGTCGAAATTGCAGAGCTGAGCGAAGATCACCGGGATATCGCGTCCGCAGCGCCGGCGGTACATCTCCGTGAACTTCCTGAACAGCAGCGGGTATCGCTCTGCTTTGTAGCAGTTCGACTCACCCTGGTACCAGATCAGTGCGCGGCAGTTCACGTTGAATGCGGGCGCGGTCATAGCCCCGTAAACTGCAAGCGGAAGTCCCGGGAAGAAAGTGTCCCGCTTCATAGCCGGGACGCGAGCCGCCGCCGCGTACTCCCATTCCCCGGAAATGTCCACGAGACGGTCTTTAAGCTTTATGCAGTATGTCTTTCCTTTTGTGAAACCGCCGTGGCAGCCTATAACATCAAGGCAGACGTGCACCGTATTCTTACCGTGAACGAGGATGTTTTCCGGGAGCGGGTAAATTCGGGGCGGGTACATATATCCCGTCTCGCCCACGAGCCTGCCGTTAAGATAAGTCCTGTCCGCGTCGGTAAGCGTGCCGAGAATGAGCACGGCGCCGCTTATATCCGCGTCCTCCGGGATCTCGAAAGTCTTTCTGAACCATATCCTGCCGCAAAATCCCTCAAGCCCCTCTGTCCTGTCCAGCTCTATCGGTACCGTGCATTTTCCGTATTCTGCAGTATCTCCGAAGATCGCAGCGGAGATGCGGTCGGCGCTCTCAATCTGTGCCGAGCGCTGTTCATTCCGTTCTCTGTCCGCTTTTTCGGTCCCGGCGACATATCCCGGGGCTGTGCATTCCGCCAGAAAATCGTCATACCACCCGAGTTCCGAAAGCATACTGTACGGCATTCTTCCCTCTATCGGCGCACCGCCGGCGGAAGTGTTCAGAAGCCCCACCGGAACGCCGTGCCTGCGGTATATCGAGAGGGCAAAATAAAATCCCACAGCGCTCATTTCCGGTACGTTTTCGTCATTTGCGGTCTTCCATTCACCGCCCCGGAAGTCTTCGTATTCCTCGTCCTTGCCGAAGCGGCAGTCTATAGGCACACGGAACTCCCTGATGTGCTCACAGACGGGAAATACCTCCGGCTTCAGCGGGTCAGCTGTGCGGTACATGGGAAGTTCCATGTTGGACTGACCGCTTATATGGAAGAGCTCACCGAAAAGAATATCGGTGAACACCGTAGTTTCATTCCCGCACACGAACGAGAATGTGCAGCTAAGGAACGACGCCGGAAAGGCAGGTACGGTCATGACCCACCTGCCTTTTTCGTCTGCGGCGGCAGTGAGCGAAACACTGCTGCCGCCTGTTATTGTAAGTGATACCTGTGCGCCGGGAGCGGCATATCCGAAGATCCTGTTCTCACTCCCGGACTGCAAAACGGCGTGGTCGCCGATTATCCTCATTACCGAAAACGATCTGCTCATACAATTCTCCGTAAGTATTATTTCCGCCGTTCAGACTGTCACGCTTACACAGTCCGTCCCGGAGAGCCTGCAGCTCAGAGCGTCGGGACGGTGAGTTCCCGCGTACAATACGAACGATGTGCCGAAGCGGGAACGCGTTCCGTTGTCATCGACAGATGTGAAAGCCTTTTCCGGAACGGGAATGTCAAGGCTGATCTTTTCGCCCGGGGCGAGCTTTACGCGGCGGAAACCGCAAAGGCTCTCGTTGGGGACTGCATGAACGCCGTTATCCTTGATGTAGAGCTGGATAACGTCCTCGCAGGCTTTATCTCCCGCATTTTCGGCTGTAATGTGAGCCGTGCCGCCGGAGTAGGTGATACCGGTGCATTTTACCCCGCCGTAGGTGAGACCGTAGCCGAAAGGGAAGAGGATATTGCTGTCTGCATAGCGGTATGTACGGTCTTTCATGGAATAATCCGTGAAAGGCGGGAGCTTTTCTGTGGATTCGTAGAAAGTCACGGGGAGCTTTCCCGAGGGAGAGATGTCGCCGAACAGTATCTCCGCCAGTGCGGTACCGCCCTCTGAGCCGGGATACCATGCGTGGAGCAGGGCATCGGGCTGAGTTTCCGTATTGATCGAGCTTCCCGCGGCGGTAACGATGATAACAGGTTTGCCCGTTGCAATGATCTTTTCTGCGAGAGCTCTCTGGGGCGGCGGGAGCCTGAGATCGTTCTTGTCTCCGGAGGAAAACTCGTTCCCGGTATCTCCCTCCTCGCCCTCGATAGTCGCGTCAAGACCGACGCAGAGCACCACAACGTCTGCACACTCCGCGGCGGCGACAGCCTCGGCGAGCCTGTCGCCGGGCTGAGCGAGGACGGATACTTTGTCTTTGTAGAGGTGACACCCCTCGGCAAAGATCACCCTGCCGCCGAACCGTTCGCGTATCCCGTCGAGGAACGTGACATACCTGTCGGCTCTGCCGTTGTAATTGCCTTCAAGAGCTGCACGGCTGTCCGCGTTGGGACCGATAACGGCGATGGTTCCGATCTTGTCTGCATCGAGCGGGAGAATGCCGTTGTTGTGCAGGAGAACGATCGACCTCTCCGCGCATTCAAGCGACACTTTCTTGTGTTCGTCACAGGAAACCACATCGTAGGTGATATCGTCATATCCCGTATGCTTATCGAACATACCGAGGCGGATACGGGTGCGCATAAGATGTACGCAGGCGTTCCTGATGTGCTCCTTTGTTATGAGCCCCTCGTCAAGAGCTGTGAGCAGGTTCATATAGCTGCAGCCGCAGTTGCAGTCGCAGCCCGCCTTTATCGCCATTGCAGCGGATTCCGGCGCGGTGGCGGTCACATGGTGATTTTCGTGGAAATCGCGTATTGCCCAGCAGTCCGAAACGAAATAACCGTCAAAGCCCCATTCCCTGAGTTTTGCCATGAGAGCTTCGCTTGCACAGGAAGGCTCGCCGTTGACGCGGTTGTAGGCGCCCATCACTCCCTCCACGTCCGCTTCTTTCACGAGCGCTTCAAAGGCGGGAAGATACGTCTCTTCCATATCCTTCGCCGAAGCTTTTGCGTCAAACCCGTGGCGGAGCGATTCCGGGCCGCTGTGCACCGCGAAATGCTTAGCGCAGGCTGCGGTCATGAGTGTCTTGTCACTGCCCTGAAGTCCGCGTACATAAGCCTTTCCGTTTTCCGCGGTAAGGAACGGATCCTCGCCGTATGTCTCGTGACCGCGTCCCCAGCGCGGGTCGCGGAATATATTGATGTTCGGAGCCCAAATCGTGAGCCCCTTGTAGATATCGCTGTCGCCGAGCCTCTTGTAAACGTTGTATTTTGCGCGGGCTTCCACGGCGGTGATATGCCCCGCTTTTTCGGTAAGACCCGTGTCGAACATCGCCGCAAGACCTATCGCCTGCGGGAACATAGTGGCTATGCCGGAACGTGCAAGTCCGTGCAGACCCTCGTTCCACCAGTTGTACGCGGGAATGCCGAGCCTTTCTATCGCAGGAGCATCGTAACGGAGCTGAGAAGCCTGTTCCTCGGTGGTCATAGCGTCTGTGAGCGCTTCTGCGCGTTCCTGTGCGATTAATGTCTCGTCAAGATATTTTTCCATGGTAGTCCTTTCCGGAACGGGGTGCTGTTCCTGCAAACAATTCTTTTATGGGTACCTCTAAAAACCGCTTTGAAAAGAGAAAATGAGATAGCTGCGTCGGATACAAGGAAAGCCGACGAAGCCGGGCTGGTGCCCGGTTAGGAGGTTTGACGCAGTAGACGGCGTGGCTAGCTCTTTTTCTCTCAAATTGGGTTTTTAGAGGTTCCCTTAATATATTATACAAAGGCATCCGCCCTTGTTCTAATCGTTTTTTGCAGTTTCGGGACCGTTTTTTGCGAAAAAAACGTTTAAGTATATTGAAAAAGCGGGAAAAACGTAGTATAATCAGTATGTAAGCCTTATACAAAGAGGGGAGAGGTGCCTGAATGATAGCGCATCTGAACGGGGATTACGAAACGGTCGATTATCTGCAAAGCAAGAGCATACGGCTTTATGACAACGTTGAGGACGAGGAGTACCCGCCTCACTGGCATAACGCGATAGAGATGATAATGCCGCTCGAAAACCCATATACGATAATCTGCAGCGGCAGGGAGTACAGCCTTAAAGAACGGGATATCATGATAATACCGGCGGGCAAGATACACAGCATAAAAGCAAATCCCGGGCGGCGGCTCATACTCCTGTGCGACAACGGGCTCATCGACGGCGTCAAGACGCTTTCCGAGCTCTGCACGGTGGTGTCGGAGCCGTTTGCGGTGAATGAGAGCTGGGGGACGGATATCCTTCGCTCGCTCGGTCACATAATGGAGGAGATATACACTCTGTACTTCGAGTACGGGGCTTTGTCCGACATCTATATGTACATGAAGATACTGAGCCTTTTCACCCACATCAGGGAATACCAGCTCAGCCGTCTCGTGCCCGAGGACAGCGAGAAATACTCCGAAACGATACACAAGATACTCGGCTACATCGAGAAAAACTACATGAACGATATTTCTCTTGACGGGCTCTCGAAGGTAGCAGGTTACAGCACCTGCCACTTTTCCCGTATCTTCAAGAAGTACAGCGGCACCACGTTCATAAATTATCTGAACAACAGGAGAGTGAGCGCGGCGGAACTCATGCTTCTTGAGGACAACATCTCCGTCACCGAAGCCGCGGCCGCTGTGGGGTTTTCGAGCCTTACCACCTTCAACCGCGTGTTCAAGGAGATAAACGGCTGTACGCCCTCGGAATTCAAGAAGCTTTACCGGACGGCGAAGATAGTCTGAACGGGTTTATTTAAGCACGACGAAAAGCACTATGCCGCAGACGCACACGAGACTTCCGCAGAGCTCACGGAGCGCCCGCTTCTTCTCGGTGAAAAAGCTTATGAGGAAAAGCGTTACGAGTATCATAGGCTGAATGAAGGAATAGCTGGTTATGCTTATGGCTATGACCGCGTTTTCGAGGAGCGTGCCCGCGGCGTTGGGTATTCTTGCAAGTATCACGGAAACAGCGCCTTTTCTGCTCTTCGCGAATATGGCGGCGGGCGATACCCTGAACAGCATCACGACCGCTATTATCACCATTGCGCCGAAAAGCTGGACCGCCGAGGAAACATAGGGCGTGAAGCTTTTGATAACGATGCTGTAGCCATATTTTGACATCATATACAATATAAGCGGCAGCGCTATCCGCTTGTAATCCGTTTTTTCGCTCTTATCCGAGCGGACGATGAGCACGAGCCCGATCGCCGTGAGCACTATGCAGCCCGTTTTTGGAATGCTGAGCGGCATTCCTCCGAGCACCTCGGTGAAATATGACACGAAGAGGTTCACTCCGAGCCACGCTTTGAGCTCGAAGGCGGGGAGCTGTTCCATAACGATCATGCTCATATGGAATTCGAGGAACTTGCACAGCGCTATCAGAAGTATTGCCGCGAAGGCCTGCCACGAAAAGGTGAAGTAAACTTCCTGGAAAGGGAGAATGCAGGCTATGAAGACGGACATTGACGAGCACATCAGGAATGTGAACTCGCTTCCGGAAAAATGCACATCGTGTGCGGCGTATCTGTCGCTCAGGGAAGTGATCGTATAGCACGCGGTCACACCGAGCATCGGTAATATTGCATCCATTTATTTCGTACCGTTCACGGCACCGGCTCCGGACAGAAAACGATCCGAAGACTTCCGCCGTTTATATTTCTGTAATCATTATACAATACATCCCGCGTTCATTCCAATCATATTTTGCATGGAGCTTCCCGTTTTTTGCTGATTTTTGCAAACAGGCTTGAAATCCGCCGGAACAGTCCGTATAATGGTATCAGAAAACCGAAAAGGAGAACGCAAATGGCATATATCACAGTAAAATATCGTTCGGAGGCGCTCAACCGCCATGTGTCCTTCGATATGTTCATTCCGAACGATGACAGAACGCGTTGCAGACCTTCGGGCACTCTGTTCATTCTCCACGGCTACTCCGTGAGCCGTTGGAACTGGGTGCCGGAGAGACTTGCGGTGAAGCACAACATCGCTGTCGTTATCCCGGACGGCGAAAATTCATTCTGGCTCGACGGTATGTCCACCGGTCACGGGTACGGAACATTCGTCGGCAGCGAGCTTCCCGACTATATCGAACGCACTTTCGGTCTTGCGGACAAACCGGAGAACACCTGCATACTCGGGTTTTCCATGGGCGGGTTCGGCGCGCTTCACACGGCGCTTGCATACCCGGAGAGATTCGGAAAGACGGCGGCTATGTCCTCGGCGCTTATCGTGCATGAGGTGGCTGGAATGAAGCCGGGCGACAGCAATGACCACGCAAACTACGAGTATTACCGCGAATGCTTCGGCGAGCCGTCGGAAGTCCTCGGGAGCTCCGCGAACCCCGAATATCTCATCGACCGGCTCATAGCGGAAAAGAAGAAGATCCCGGAGATACTTATGTCCTGCGGAACGGAGGACTTCCTCCTTGAGAACAACCGTGAGTTCCACGCTTTCCTTGACTCGAAGGGCGTTGAACACAAGTATTTCGAGAGCCCGGGAAACCACGATCTCACATTCTGGAACGAGTACACGGAACGCTTCATAGATATGATGTTCGGCTGAACGCTCTGTGGGAACATTGTGGGAACCTCTAAAAACCCAATTTGAGAGAAAAAGAGCTATCCACGCCGTCTACTGCGTCAAACCTCCTAACCGGGCGCCAGCCCGGCTTCGTCGGCTTTCCTTGTATCCGACGCAGCTATCTCATTTTCTCTTTTCAAAG
>JAGBMA010000130.1 GCA_017635095.1 Ruminiclostridium sp.
CGAGCATCGGCTCGGCTGTTATCTCGAACACACCCTCTGCTTCCTTTGGGATAATGCCGTAGGTCTTCTCCGGCTCCGGCGCGGCTGTAGTTGTCGATGTGGTCGTCGTACTCGCGGCAGTTGTTGTGGCTTCTGTTGTCGTCACTTCTTCCGTGACCGCTGTCGTGTCTGAAGTTGTCGTCACCGCCTTGTCCGTATTACAGCCGGAAAGGAGCAGTGCGGCGGATAATGCAAGTATAGGTTTTGTTTTATGTTTCATAATTCCCTCGGCTTTCGTCAGAATGCTGGTTCCCAGCCGCGTATCTCAATGTACGGGTACATCTCATGCAGTTTCTCTATTGTTTCCTCAGTGAATGTGCCGAAACAGTAATTCAGCCGCATAAGATCGCTCATTTCAAGCAGGAAGCGGTCATCGGGAGCGACTTTATCCGTCGTCATATCAAGGAATTTCAGATTTGGACAATCTCTGACTGCCGCAATATCGTTAAGCGGAGTTCCGAGATATACCCGCAGATATTCGAGACTTTCGAGCCCGGCAAGCGGTGCAACGCTGTCAATGAAATCTATATGCAGATACTTCACATTCGGAAAACTTGTTACTAATTCATCGGCAGAAATATACGACAGTGTTGTATCTACCGCTTGTACATTTTCAAGATGAGTATGACCCGTGATATTACACGAATGTAGTTCAACTTCGGTAAGAGATGAAAGTCCGTCAAGGCAGGAAAGATCAAACTCATGTTCACCGCGAAGGTCTAAATAGTCGAGCTTATCAAGCTTTTTCAGGAAATTGTAAGACTTTATGTGTGTTTCCGGCAGCGGAAGTTTCCACGGTTCTTCCTCACCTATGCTGATAAATAGCTTTTTTAGATCGATCAGCTCGCCGACAAACGAGAGATCACACATTCCCACGTCGTTGACAAATATACTCAGTGCTTCACATTCCGCAAGTTCTGATATATCGGGTGTTTCACCCTCGCTTACCTCGATCTGCACATAGCCGGATAAACCATAGTTATCCTTTATGATATCAATATCGAACCAGTCTTCGGGAACGCCTTCTTCGACAATATTGTCAGTAACAGGAAGTTTCCCTATGTAAAAGCCGAGCAGTTCTTCGCTCTCCTGATCGTATTTGCGGAGCTTTCCATTCTCGTACACGAAAGTACGGCTCGCTATCGGGCTGTTATCGCCTATACGCACGTCCTCGCATTCAGACATTTCGCGGTAGTTGACGTGAATAAGCCCGTTTTCGCGGAAAAATACCGATACCGCACTGTATATATCCGGAACGACCTTGTCGGCATCGAGTTTCTTCAGGTATTCCTTCCTTATCTCGTGCAGTCTGTACGGTACGAACGATTCTCCGTCCCAGTGATACGGGATAAAGCTGTTTGCGCCTGCGGAAATACCGACTCCCCGATCTCCAATGAGATCATAGGCGGGATAGTAGAAAAGACCTGTGTATTCTGCATCGTCGGGGTCGTACTCCGAGAGAATGACAGGCTCGCCGTCCCTGATCGTTATGACAGTCGCGGGATAACCGCGTCCTACTGCTCCCGCCATGTATATTATCAGAAAATCCGCGCCGTTTTCGGTATACCGTGCAATACGGGTAAGATTGTTACGAGGAACTGTGAACAGATGTTCTTCGGTATTCTCACTGAAACGATAAATGTCATAGCCGGTATCGTTCCCGAGAGCGCTTACAGCCGCAAGAACAATGCCCCGCTCGCTGTCTGCGATATATTCCGTGACTTCTTTGCCGAGTTCATCGAGCTTGTCCGTAATAATAGCTGTTACCGAATAGCGATCGGCACCGATATCACTTTCATACTCAACGCGTTCGATCTTAAGCACATCATCTGTTCTTACCGCGTCAAATCTGATATAAAGATGCTCATCTATGCCAGTGGATATGTTACCGATATGCTGTGTTCCCGCACATCTGAACGTGATCCTGTCACCGTCTTCGGATAATACTTCGATATCGCTGCTGTCATAGATTTCTGGGTCAGGAACAGTATGATCGTCCGCAACAGAGTACCCGATCTTTCCGTCAACGGGCATAACACTGCCGCGCTCTGGCATATTGATGCTGAAATTGTAATGATCTATGGTGCTGTCATACAGCTCTCCGGTGAAAATGTCCGACATGAGCTGTTTGAAGTCGTCCCACGTTTTTACGGTCTCCCACTCATAAATGTTGCATTCGAACTTTGTTGCGACCTTTTCAGCCATAAGATGAAAACCGCAAATATCGCTGAACAGCAGATACTTTTTCGTAAGCTCCTGCAGCTCAGCGGTCAGCTGGTTAATCTCCGGCGTGGCTTCTTCCGGCTCGGCAGTCTCACTCTCTGAAGCTTGCTCAGTCACCGGCGGGATTGTGGTTACCCTCGTTGATGTACTTGCAGCAGTCGTTACCTCTGCCGTCGCCGTTTTCGTCACTTCTTCTGTGACCGCTGTCGCGTCCGCGCTTGTCGTCACCGCCTTGTCCGTATTACAGCCGGAAAAAAGCAGCAATGCGGATAATGCAAATAAAGGGATATTTTTTTGTTTCATAATGCTCCTCTCTGTCCGGCGTTCACAGACATATAATATCGCAAAGTTTCCATTGTTTTTCGTCGCATTGCTTTATGTAACATTTCCCGGAACGGAGAAAAGTTACAAAACTTTCAGCTTTTTCATTGGCAGGATCTATCCAGCTTTATTGCTCGTCGTCGTCAAAGCATACCATATACGGGAGCTTCCACTTCCCGTTCTCATTCACCGCCTTGCAGTGCCGCGTAACTATGGTGTCGTCGCCGTCCGGGACTCCCTCGGAAGCAACGCCGTACCCGTTCCAGACGCGGTATGAGATATCGAACTCAATGGCGTCCCCGGTGACCGCGGTTATTTTGTAGGTGTAGCTGTCCTTCCCATACCGGAAAGCGTTGATGCCGCCCGCGCCGAAAACTCCGATATCGACCCAAGTTCCGTTATCGTCGCTCCAGAAGGACTTACCGTTTCCGTTGAAATTATTCAGAAGTTTATCCCAATACTCGGTCGTGTATGTGGAATAGAGAGCGTACCAGAGGTCGTAAAACCTCCTGTAATCGTCAAATGTTACCCGATATACGCTGCCGGAGCTGTTTTCGCCGAGCTCGTAACCCTCGCCCCATATAAACATCTCATAAAACTCGCGGTTCTTTTCGAGCAGAGCGCCGAGTTTCTCATCAAGCTCCTCCTCGCTTTCCGTTTTCGGATAACGATAATCGACTATCTCCCAACTGTCATATTTTTTCTTCGCGGTGATGATGAGTTGCACTTCTTTGAAATAACAGTCATTGATATAGCCTTCCCATATCCTGCCCCCGCATTTGTAAGTGCATCTTTTGTCGCTCGCGGAAATTATCGTGATGTCGCCGCTGTCATATTCCGCCGCGTGAGGAACGAAGATATCGCGGTCTCGGAGAACGCCTATTTTACCGTCTGCGTCGGTGATATAGCTGTCCGCGTACTCGCTCTCGCGTTCGACATACGGCTTTTCAAAATACTTGTAATACGCTTCGCCGGAAAACAAGTCCTCGGCAAATCTCCGGAGGTCGCCCCATTTTTTTATGTCTCCGAATTCGTAGATATCATATTTCCCGTCCTCGGAGGTATAGGTATCTGTCGCGGTATAACGCGTTACGCAGATATCCTCGAAGCGCAGGAGATCGTCTGTAAGCGCTTTCAGCTCGTCAATATATTCCGTGGTCTTATTGTCCCCGAACATTTTGACGAGCTCTTCCTTTGTTACGGGCTCGTACTCACCGACACGTTTTATGTTCACAGTGGAATTGGGCACTCCCGACATAATGCACGGATAGTACAGCATGTACAGGTCGGAGAATGTCAGCTCGGAAATGTAGTATTCTCCGGTGAAAACATCGACCGCAGATGAGTATTCCGCGTGGGACTGCGGAGCGTGACCATACCGGTCGTCGGGCAGCCTTGTGTAAGTTTTTTTGCTTTCGTTGTTGCCGAGAAAAAGCTTTACAGTGTCCGCGCACAGATAAACACCGCCGTCATCGAGCGGTATATCAAGCGAATATCCGCCGCTCCCGTCAAGTATAAGCGGCAAGTCTCCGAGACTTTCGGGGAACGGATAGAAGAATAGATCGCCCTTCGTTTCGACCTCAAAGTCCGGCGTTTCCATAACGCGCCTGATAAGTCCTTTGAGCGTCACCTCACCCGTGCAGTAAAGATACCGTCCGGGACCCGCGTTATCCTCGCCTGCCGCCGTAACCGTGAGCTTTCCGACGTTCAGCTTATCGCCCTGCTTCACCGAAGCCCAGCTCCTGTCATAGCCCGCATAGAGCGAACTGCGCTCGTCACTGCTGTCTGTGACCGTAAAGATGCCGCCGGTCGTGCTTGTGACGGCGGAATACGGCTCCCGGCCCGTCACCGACCAGTCGCCGTTTTCGTCCTTCTCGAACGTGTAGGCAATGAACATAACGCGGACATTATAATCGTCGTAATATGTTTCCCATTTCTGAAGGTCGGGGCCAAACATATATTTGAGCGCGATCACCGCCTTGCCGTCGGAAAGCTCGATAAGGATATGCTCCTCGGACGGCGAGGGGGGACCGCCGGAGATAAACCAGTCCGTGTTGAATACCCTGTTTTTCTCTATACACTTGTTGAAGCACTTCGAGAATTTTTCTCCGAGCATAGCCTCGACCTTCATCTGCCCGAAAACGTTCAGATCACCGGGCTCAAGCTTCGGCTCGGGACTGCCGCCGCGCTTATGATAAGGGGTGTACCGCTCGTCGATACTATAATGACCGTAATACTTGCTTTCGGTAATATCTTCTCCGAACTGCGAGCTTATGTACATTTTATCCGGCTCGTCCTTGCGGATAACAAGCCCGTATGCTTCGCCGCCCGGCCACGAGAACAGATAGTACGCGTCATCACTTTCCGCGAGCGCGTAGCATGGGTTTTCATAATAAAAGTAGGATTTGCCGTATGTCAGGTCGAGAGCTGCCGAACCGTCCTCGTTCTCTCCCCATGACCCGTAGAACGCTTTCTCGAATATCGCGACCTGTCCTGCAAGATCGGGTACATCGGCTTCATAGAAGATGTTTGAGCTGCCCGTATCATTGAGAGAGTCAGAGGTCGTTTTAAAAGCTCTCATTTCCCACGACGGCTTTTTGCAGTCCTTACCGTTCCACGAAAGATCATACTCCGTGGTATAGACCTTACCGTGCGAATGTTCGGCAATATGCCAGTAAGCGCCGTATTCCCCGATGATACGGGGGACATCATACATGGACAATATTCGAGAATACGCACGAAGCCATTATTTCACAGCACGACTTTGATCTGGTGCAGGAGATACGCTCACACAAGCGCAGACTTCAAAGGCACAACGAGCCTAACCCGTTTTCTGGCATAGTATATTGTGCAGACTGCGGCTCGGTAATGCGGCTCTGCCGTTCGGTCAGCTTTAGTGACAGTCAGGAGCACCTCAAATGCGGCAAATAC
>JAGBMA010000131.1 GCA_017635095.1 Ruminiclostridium sp.
ATTTTAAGAATTGCGGTTTTAAGGATTAAAAAAGGAGCGGTTTATGGTTTATTTCGGTTATTTTTTCGAGTACAGAAAAGGAAAAGCGCACATCGGTATCTCAAATGACACCAAAGTGCGCGAGTTTAAAGACTATTGGATTTCAGACATCGTGCGGCAGCTCTACGAGTTCTCCGCGAACTATGACGCGCTGAAAACCGGAGTTGAGAACTTGTGCAAGGTGCTGACAAGCAGCAAGGGTGAACGCAAGGCTGCTATGGAGCCGCTGGAAGCGCTGTCAATGAACGACAACATCTGTTTGAAGTACATCATTGCGCGGTTATTTGACGATTTTGGGAACGCGGAGACCGACTTCGGGAGCGGTAAGCAGTCGCTCGCCACATTCATAAACGGTCTGACGCTGCCAATGAACATTGAGAAGAAGAGGAAGAAGTGGCAGTCTGAGCTTATGAATACCTTTACCCGTCTGACAGCGCCGTTCGTGTCCATTGAGGGAACGCTGAATAACCCCGACAGCACCGCTACGGCGGTAATCTGCGGGGATAAGCAGTACACGGTCTGCGCCGATACGCTTGACTTCTTCATCTGCGATCTGCACCGCGGCTGCGAGAAGCACGACATTAAGATAAAGCGCTGCGAGGTATGCGGAAAGATGTTTGCACCGACTAACAGCAAGGTCAAGTATTGTTCAACCGATTGCAGCAAGCAGGCACGGAATGACAACATTCAGAAAGCGCGCACCAATGACGAGAGCGACCCGCTCAAACGCGAGGTCAAGCGCTCGATCAGCAATATGAAAAACCACGACAAGAAGGTGAAGGACGCTTTTGGTGCTGACAGCGAGAAGTACGCAAGGATACACGCTTCGTTTATCGGCTTCAAGGAAGAGATACGCAGCAAGCGCGAAAGGCTGACGCGCGACATTGGGCGGGATAAGATAGATGTTAATGACGCACTCGATATTTTATGCAGGTTTGACAAAGAGCGCGAGAAGAAAATGGTGAATATAACCACCGCCGCTATGTATTCACTCAGGGATTGAGTGCCACCGCACGAGGCGGTGCAGGTCGATACCAAAGGCGCGCATACAAGTATCGACCAAGTGACAAGCGTGACAAACGTGACAGTTGCTCTCAATCCCGTTCGCTGTGTGGGTTTACGCTGTCACGTTCGCCCGTGACAGTAATGTGACAGCTCCTGTTGTCCTTGTTCGGCGTTAGCCGCTCTTGCCGCCCAAGTTATTAAAGGCGGCATTAAAGGGAGTCCAGAGGGAATGGCTGGCGCAAGGGTACTTTTGATAGAAGGCTTGCCGCACTGTCAAAAGTACCTTTGCGTTACTTTCGCAGAAAGTAACAAAGGCGAGAGTGCTTTCATAGGAGAAGATAGTTGTTCAGCAAGGAGTTAGCAGGAGATAACGGTCTGTGATGTGTCCGGTGGGTGTGGTTTCTCGGTGGTCGTAGTGTGTCACGGCTGTCACACTGCTGTCACGGGTGAATGTGACAGCGGAAAACCTTTCGTAGAGCGGGATTGAGTGGTGCTGTCACGTTTGTCACGCTGTCACGCGAGTGTTGCTCCGGTCATTGGGCTTGGTGCCGTCTGTGTCTTTGATGATAATGGACGAATCCGGGAAGAAAATCGGGGAATTTTTCAGATATGAACAGTCTATTATTGATAAGATGTGTTCTAATATTGTTATGAAATAGGGCGTGTAAGAAGCGCCTTTTTTATTTGCAAATTATACATATCTGTGCTATAATACTTGTACACATTCAACAAATTTTCTCAAAAATCGAAAAAAGTTGCAAAATTGATGTCGCTTTTTGTGATTTCGTTCGTTATATAAGTAGAGAGTTCCGAAATGGGGGGGAGATACGAATGCTGTCTGTGTATATGTCAATGGTGGAAACCGATGATCAGCGCGACCTTGTTGAGCAATTATACCGCGGCTGTGAGCAGATGATGTACAATGCGGCGTTTTCGATACTGCACGATAAGCAGGACGCGGAGGACGCAGTTCACGACACTTTCGTCCGTATCATCACAAACATTAAAAAGGTTGAAGCGATAAATCGGAACAAGCTGAACAGCTTCGCTGTAATAGTTGCAAAGAATATCGCTATCGACAGGTATCGGCGGCTGCAAAAGCAGGAGCTTATCAACACCGATGTTTCGGACGGAGACGGCATAGGCGGCATAAGTATCGTTGAACGCGCGGTATTTGAGAAATTCGATCAAACCACGCTTCATTCCGCTATCGGTGACTTGCCTGACACGCTTCGCGGTGTGCTTGTTATGAGGTATTTTCACGATATGTCCGCCGAGGATATTGCCGCGCTGCTGGGTATTCAGACAAAAGCCGTACAGAAGCGTATCGAGCGGGCTATAAATAAACTGTATGAGTCAATGAAGGGAGATAAATTATGATAGAAGATGTATTTTACAATGCGCTGGCGGCAGAAGCGGCTGCAACGGTAAGTGCCGTGTGCGATATGCCGAAGCATAGGTTTTCGGCAGGATACAAGCGCAGGAAGCGGGCGCTGATAAAGGCATACAGACGTTCGCAGAAGAACCATACGGAATTATCGTACACGCCGCCGAGAGTACATACAAAGCTGAAATATCTGTGGCTTGCGATAATACTTGCGTGTGTGCTCGTGCTTACCGGATTTGTTTTTATGTATTTCTCGGACGGATTTAAAGGAAAAGTTTATCATGACCATACAAATTTGTTTGCTGTAAATACAGAGGGATGTCCAACAAGTATCGAGAAAGTATATGAACTGTCTGTTTTGCCGGAGGAATATAAGTTATGTGATACAAATAAGGGGTACTCTGTGGCTGAGAAAGTATATAAAAATAATGCGGGTGAAAAAATCATAATTAGGCAATTTGTAAAAAGTGAGTTTAATATTGCATTAAATACGGAAGGTTATGAAATTGTCGAAACTAAAGTCAATTGGCACGATGCTATATATATTGATTTTAACACCAAAGGCAAAGTAGGGGCTTTGGTAATATGGGACAGCAAAGATTATATTCTGGAATTGTGCGCTGATCTTTCATTGGAAGAGGTGTTGAATATGGCAAGGGATATTGATTCAGAGGTATCAGCCAATATAATATCGGAGTAAAAGCCGAATTGACAAAACAAGGTATGTCTGTAGGTTAATGCGGAAATATGCGGGAAACCGCACAAAATAAACATCAAGGAGGACAAAAACAATGTATGTTATCAACGGAAGGGAATTCAACATTACTCAGATCGGACAGAACAAGTTCCGTAATGAGATCAAAGACCCTAAAGAAGCGCAGGAGCTTGCAAAGCTGCTCCACGATCTTGACAAGCCGATACAGGTCGTGAATGAGAGCGCTGACGGGCTTCGCAAGGAAACTCTGTTTTTCAATGGAGATAGGCAGTGCTTACCGGCAATAAGCTTGCTCCCCGAAGGGCAGTCTCCGTCATTTGAACACGAATTTCTTAATACCGCAACAGCAGAATCCGCTTTTTTGGAAAACTGGCAGAATTCTACCGGACAATTCATTCATCATCAGGTGACTTTCAAAACGAACGGCGGTGCAACAAATGTCGGCATAAATTATAATACCGTCGATCAGTCATCTGTGCAGCGAAGTGAGTTTATATCCAAAACCAAGCCAAACGAATTTGCTACAGTTAAAGATAGTGCTGTTGTGGGAATGTCGCAGTCGGATTTCCTCGGATATGTGCGTACCAACGGGCTTGATAAGGATATAAATTGGGATTATGTTGCAGGGTGTCTGACTGCACCTGCCGGTTATGAAAATCTCGATAAGTTTACCGACTATGCCGCTGCAATGTACGCAAGTCTCGAAAGTCGTATAAAAACCGATTTTACAGGTGATGAGCAGACAAAACAGATCGAAAATCTGAACAGCACGTTCGGAGCTGCAATAAGCGATTATGCTAACAGCTTTACACAGGACATAGAATTTGCTTACGCAAGACAAGGTGTGCAGATAGACAGCAAAAAAGTATTTGACTCTGTGACAGCTCTTGTTGACAGTAAAGCAAACAGCTATAGCAGATACATAGCTGCAAACGCCGATTATGCACATCTTGCGGGAAGTGAAGATAAGTGGCTTGAGCGTGATGTGAAGTTTATGACAAATGCTCTTCGTAACGCCTATGACCCGAATACCGACACTAAAGGCGGCGGTTCTCTTTACAATCAGGACGAACTCAATGCACTCGGAATGTTCGCTGATATGAACGACAGCCTAAACAAAGGCGGCGGCATAGGATATACCGGCGGCAGATATACCGAGGAAACTGTCGGTCTTGCGCTTGCAATGAAAGAAGTCGCAAGCGCTACTATCAAGGACAATTGGAATATCGGTGATGAAGTGAAGAATATCATTGATATGTCAAATAAGCTGTTCAGCGATAAACGCCTTAAAGACTACAATCTGTGGGAATATCAAATGGCAGGCGACAAAAACAGTAACCGCTACGGCGCTATGGACTTTGAAACGATTTATTCAATTGTTGACAAGGCAATGGACGAGTATTCCAAAAATGGCGGCGATGCAGTCAAGGCTGTAAAGATGGCAGGAGATTTTGCATATTCTCTTTATAACAAGAATAAGAATGACCCCGAAAAGAAATGGCTGATACGATATAATCAGCCGGAGGATGAGCCGGAACAGAATTTCTGGAGCGAATTTTATGATGATGGTCGTGGAACATCATATATGGGTAAAACTATGGACAAGATTCGTGACTTTGTAACATCGGCGGTGTCGAGAAATGTAACATCATTAAAGAAGATGGATGCAAGATATTTCTTTAATTATAAGTCGCTGCTCGGCGGTCTGTATAACCCGTCGATGTTTAATCCGACTTATGCCGACAAGGTTCTGAAACCTGATAAAACATAATGTTGGGCAGGGGACGCTCCGTACTGCTTTACGCGGTGCGGGGCGTTGTCTGTTTTGTCGCATTATTACGCGCCACATAAAAAGGAAATCCCCTCAACTTGCGTCAAGGGGATTGGATAGGGTATGCTTGGTATTACTTGATAGGCTGTGATAGCTCTGCCGCGATCAGAGCACCGAGCCGGAAGCCGCGCTCGAAGTCTGCTTCGCGTTCCGGTTATGCCTTTGGAGAGAATATGTGCAATTTTCTCTGAAATATTGACATTGCCCCTTGTTCTGTGGTATAATAATATAGACGAAAGCGAGGTGGCTGCCAATGGACAAAGAATTAGGCATTATAGCTTCAAAAGAAGAGCGTTTGCAGGAAGCCAAAGGCTTTACTCTTATGAGCGATGTGTTTATGTCTGTTGCG
>JAGBMA010000132.1 GCA_017635095.1 Ruminiclostridium sp.
AAAAGACGACTACATCTCTTATCTTGCAAAGGAAATGGAGAAAAGAAACGAAAACACGCTTCTCGCAAAGGTAGATGACGATCGCACAAGAATGACTATTGCAAAAAGAAATACAGAGATGCTTGATGAGATAATGGACGAAATGCGCACTGCAAGTGAATATGTTCACAAGCATAATCTTTATCCTACTGGGTGGAGCAACATCATGAGAACTTACAATGAACTCAAGCAGCAGGAAAAACAGCAGTCCATTGAAACGCCTGAGACACCTAAGCCTACTACACCTGCCAAATCCACGCACAAGTTTAGTCTGTAATATGTTTGTTCACACGTTCATTTTCGCCGCTCCTGCGGCGCTTACGCGCGGCGTTAGCCGCTTTTTCCCGCGGCATCGGGTAGATGCCGCATTTGTCCAAAAGTCAAGGAGATGTGCTCCTTGCGCACACAAACCGGTAGGTTTGTATAAGTGCGCTCTCCGAGGGCGGTTAGCTACTTGGTTTTTCTGATTACTTTCACTCGATATGAAAAGTAGTTTGTTTCGCCTGATAGGTTAGCTTCATACTGCCCCCGCCGCCAACCACTGTGTTCTCCGATATTTTCGCCGGCGTACCGGAACCGCAGTTACGGCAGCTTCGGGGATCGCACTTTGCAGATAAAGAAAAACAAAAAAATGAGGGAGGAACCACACAATGACAAAAGAACAGAAGACCGAAGCTCTGCGCACGAGCATCGCCAAAGCGCAGAAAAGACAGCGCGAGCTGATGTCCGAGGTCGATAAGACCGAGGCGAAGCTCGCAAAGCTCGAAAAGGAACTCAGCGCCGAGCTGGACAGGCAGAAAACGCAGAACTGTCGTAAGATGGGAGAACTTATCTACGAAAAATTCGGAGATGACATTACTCCGTCCGAGTTTGAGGATATGATCGCGTTCATTTTCCTCAACGATGATATCCGGGAGTATATCGAATCCGAAAAGAAGAAGCGGAAGGCGGCTGAGGCAGCTATTGTGAAAGATACTTTTATTGACAATACGCTGTCTGACTGCTCACTTTCGGAAAATGCAAAATCAAAATCTACACCGGGAACTACAGATATATATTCCGGGAATTTTGATGATGCAGCTAATGCAGATGATGATGAATAAAACAGAAATATCACTGCATTAAACAGGAAAGATTAAGTTTGGGAGAAACAAGGAAGTTGCAATATTGCACGAAAGGAGCTTAATGAGAAGAAATGAATTACTCACAACGACTGCCGTAGCCGAGGAAAACGAAAATATCATAAAACTGCCCGAATCATGCAGACAGGATTTCGTTAAAGCTATGAAGATCGGATATTACAAGGAATTCTATAAGCAGGGATTCATTACTTCCGACCAGCTTGAGGCGCTGATCGCGATGCAGGAAAAACAGAGAGAAATAATTGATAACAATGAAGTTGCTTAAAGATTAGTTGGATTATGTACCCCTGCAGGTATATTCCGATATAATAATTCTTGACAAAGACGATTTAAAGGAGTAAAATATAGTTGCAGGGGGATTTTTGTCCCCGACTAATGGGGGAAGGAGGAACATGAAAGAAAAAGTAAAAGTCGCGGCTTACTGTCGTGTAAGTACCGCGCTCGAAGATCAGCTTCACTCCCTGTCCGCTCAGATAAAGTATTTCACGGAATACATCAGCAGTCATGATGACTGGGAGCTTATCGAAGTATATTATGACGAAGGTATTACCGGTACTTCTGCAAAAAAGCGTGACGGATTTAACAGAATGATCGCGGACTGCAAGGACGGAAAGATAAATCTTATTCTCACCAAAGAAGTTTCCCGCTTTGCAAGAAACACAGTTGATACTCTAAATTACACCCGTATGCTGTCGCAGCTCAACATCAATGTCATATTTATGAACGATGGCATTGATACCAACGACAAAGACGGAGAACTCCGCTTAACAATCATGGCAAGTCTGGCGCAGGAAGAATCCCGTAAAATCTCCGAACGTGTCAAGTGGGGAATCCGCAGAAAAATGGAGGACGGCTTCGCTTACGGAAAAAGTCATCTGCTCGGTTATCGCATTAATAAAGGTGTACTTGAAGTGATCCCCGAAGAAGCTGAACTTGTAAAACTGATCTTCCACAAATATGTCAATGAAGGAAAAGGCAGCAGTACGATCTCAAATGAACTCAACGCTGCGGGTTACACAAGCATCAGAGGAGCGATCTTCCGGCAGGATTCCGTTATGAGAATTCTGAAAAACGAGAAATACTGCGGCGATCTTGTTCAGTGGAAAAGATACTGCAAAAGTTATCTTGACAAGACTATTCTCCGCAATTACGGAGATAATCCCGATGTACCTTTAGTCGAGATCAAAGAGCACCATGAGCCTATCATCTCCCGTGAGATGTTTGAGAAGGCGCAGGAGATCATCGAAAAGCGCGGCAAGCCTGCACGCGACGGACGGCTTTATTCTCAGCATTACTGGCACAGCAGTCGGGTGTTCTGCGGAGAATGCGGAAGTGCTTTTGGCATTACCGGACAAAAGGATAAGAAAAATCGCTGCCTTCGCTGCATTAACCGGTCAAAGTACGGTACCGAAAAACGCATAAATGTCAATGGTACTGAAGTCGGCTGTGATAATGGATTCATCTCGGAGAAAGTCATCAACACCTGCATGAAATATGCGCTTGAACATATCCGTGAGGAACGCGGCGACATAACCGAACAGCTTCTTGACGATATTCGGACGATCCAGCTTGCGGCTGTTCCGATAGATGTCAAGCCTTTGCAGGAAAAGATCAAGAAGATGACCGCAAAAAAGCAGGACGCGATAGACCTTATGCTCGAAGGTATAATCTCAAAAGATGATCTGAAAGAACGTGTTGAGCTCTACGACAAGGAAATTGAAGAATTGTCCGTTCAGATCGCCAACAACAAGAACTTGGGACTGGCTAACAGCAAGCAGCTTGAACAGATTAAAAAGTTCATTGCACAGATGAATTCCGCTGAAAACATCGACACTGACAGCTTTGAAGTCTATAACACGATGCTGAAGAAGATGATAGTTCATGCTAACTCAACTATCGACTATTACCTGACCTGTATCCCGTTCGGGCTCCGCATGACCTATGAAAAAGTCCATATCCCACATACACACAGCGAATATACCGTAAACATCACGGATTGTGAGGTTATCGAGTAATCGGCTCTTTTTGTAGGGTTTGGACATTCTACAGCGAGTATATTATTTGATATGGGCTGGGACATTGAAAAAATCAAAAACTGGCTTCGGCATACGGATATCCGCACCACGAGCAATGTATATACTCACATAAGCAAAGACAGGAAAAAGATCATGGCTAAAGAAATTGACGATTTTCTGGGGTGATGAATAAAAAACGTAATGAACAATATATTGGGTAAAAGCTGCAAATTTGAAGAAAATGAATAAACTCCCGACTTCACTGTACGAGATCGGGAGTTGCTCATTTCGATGCCTTTCTTAAATGTGATCTTTTCGGAAAATAATTTTTGTAACTAATCATAAATTTTCCTGGTGATTTAACCAATAATTGCGTCTGGCTATTGACATTCCCCCAAAAATGAGATAAAATGAAAATGGAGCGGGAGTATGCCCATTGATCCAGGTAAGTCGCCTTTGGCGACATTTTGTTTTTTTGGGGGTGCATGACAATTAATAATATAACAAACGGTCTCGACAGCTTGCTTAAATCATATCTCAATAATGATGCTGCTACATTTAAAGATTTGGTATTTTACAATGCAAATAGTCAAGACCCCAAAGATCGTATTACCATATCACAGAGGGATATTATATCGGAGATCATCAATTGTGTTGCAAACGCACTGGCGGGTAATTATTATCACGATTTTTTTGTAACTGCATCAACCGGTTCCGGCAAATCCATGTTGTTTCAACTGGCTGCATATTACTACAGTCTAATCGATACGTCGGTACTTATAATTGTTATAGAGCCTCTTATCGCACTTATGCATGATCAGGTGGATGGCATCCGCAGAAAGGGTCATACATTTGCAGCTTATCTTGACTCGACTTGTACGGTCAATATGCGTGATAGAATAATTAATGATCTCAAAAATAATAATATAAATTTGCTCTATGTATCGCCCGAGATGTTTGTCGCAAAGGGATTTGATGATATTATCGGACGCAGAAAAATAGGCTTGTTTGTGATTGACGAGGCTCACACAGTTACTACATGGGGCAGGGATTTTCGCCCTGATTATTGCTTTTTAACAGACCATGTTCAAACGCTTCGGAAAGAAGCTTCTTTTCCGATTTTGTGTCTTACCGCAACAGCAGTATTCGGAGGTCCTAATGACGCAGTACAAAAAACTGTTGATGTGTTTTCTCTGATAGACCCCCTGATTTTGTTAGGCATTGTACGGCGGGACGATATCAAATTCAGTTTTTCAAAATTGCAGGGATTAAAAATATCGACAACATTTAATTGCAAAATTTCACAATTAGTGCCTTTTATAAATGATGAAACAAAAACATTAGTTTATTTTGCGTATGCTAAAGATGTACAAGAAGCAAAGGATGCTTTATGCCGCAGCGGCTGCGAAGATTATGTAGGCATATATTACGGCGATCTGGACAAGAAGCTAAAAGACCGCGAATTATCAAAATTCCGGGACAGTAAAACCACCATGATGCTTTGTACAAAGGCGTTTGGCATGGGTGTTGACATACCCGATATCGTAAATTGTTATCATTTTGAGCCTACCGGTGAACTTGAAGATTATGTTCAGGAAATAGGGCGCTGTGCGAGGGATCCCAATATTCAAGGTACAGCATATTATTGCTATTCAGATGATGACATCAAAAAAGTCAAGTTTCTGCATGATGTTTCTTTTATCAGACCGGGTCAGATAAGATATTTGCTTAACAGAATAAAAAAGGAGATCAACAGCACGCCTAATAGTGCCAAAGGTTATAAGCATGAAGTATTGTTATCGCCGGAGGAGTTTAGTTTTTTTGACAAACGCAAAGATATCGAAAAAAGTGATCCGCTCAACAAAGTCAAGCTTTGTCTGCTATTGATTTCGCAAGTCGTAAATTTCGGCAGAGTGAAAAAAAGAATGATCGTATATCCGAATACTGTAAGCACAGGCTGTCTGGTTTTCGTGTCGTCCGCAAAAATAAACAGCTTTGAAGCTTCATATAAAGATGAATCTTTTGAACTCGTAAAGGAGGATTATAACGATTGTGGGAATATTTACAAGCTGGATATATATAAGGTATGGCAAGATGCTGCTCCTGACAAGTCGTTCTCGGATTTTAAGCAGTCTTTTTTAGGATCCGATAAGAATCCATTCGTCAGATATCTGGAGATTAAAGCAGTAACAGACCAACCTTCGCTTGATGTAATGATCAGCAAATTCAGAGACTATATGGATATTCTCAGGAGTGCACTCATAAAGCTCAAAAAGAAACCATTCTTATACAAAGATTTTGAATGCGAATTTGTAAAGCTTTGTCTTGAAAAATTTTCCGCTCCGGAATGCAGTGACCCGGACGGCGAGGAAAAGACATATCTTTTGCCGGAAGATTCTTCTGAATGTTCGGAAGAATCAATTTCCGAAACGGAAGATACTGATATAAATTTACCGGAGAACATTTCCGCCGCAGAGCTCGATGAAACCACAGAATCACCTTATACGGATATAGCATTTTTACTGTTTTCACTTTTTGTTACAAGTGACGAGGAGATTAATAAAAGAAAAAGAAAAAAGTATTATCCGCCCAAGGATACTTATACCGGATATAATCTGATAACCAAAGCCAAGACCAATATGGGCGAAGAGCAAAAATACAAGGTTATGACAACTGACCAAAAAGATTTCGAGGCGCTGAGTTTTGATATAATAATGGAACTCGAAGATCAGATCAGAGATATTTTTTCCGGCGAGTGGATCAAGCAGGAAACAATCACTGATGACGGCGCCGTCGAAGTTTCAACATTTGAGATCTATTGCGTTCAAAACAAAAGCAACTCTGTAATTTTTGCACTTGATGTACTGAGGATACTTGATCTCGTATATTATCGTATATCGGGTGGTCTTGATCCTAAGATATCTATAACCATTTTCGGACGATTTCCGTCATTTAAAACCGCAAGAGTCTGTGATGAGCTGATAAGACAGGAAAATCACAGATTCGGTAATTCGATCGACTTCCTTGACCGCTTTCTTAAGGCTGACATATCTTCGGAGCAGCGTTGGGACATCATTGAAAATTACTTCCTGGGGAGAATTGATACAGCCGCGAAGATGCTTGAAGGCAATGCGTCCCCGCAGTTAGAGGCATCTGGTAACGATACTTAACGAATGAATCAACGCTCTGTATATCGCGATATACAGAGCGTTAAATATTCTGCCGACATTGACTACATTTTGTCGGAGTATTTCTGACGCTTGAATACAAAACGTTGAGAGTCGGTTACAACACTCGACATAGGCTCAAATTCCCACGCCATTAAACGAACTTCATTAATATTACTTTTTTGACAGATAAATGTCAGCAATCCGTGGAACGGTAATTTGTTCCGCGGCTTTGATGCTACATATAAGTTATAGAAATTATCTCAGATCATTTCTTTCCGTTTTTAGAAGAATTGATTTTTGACACTCATCAGAGAGATATTTATATAAACCCTTCTTACTGCTAAAAAACGGTGAGAAAAAGCAGCGGATTTCTCGCGGTAAAGCACCAAAGTGTGCGAACTTTGTGCGAACTGACGTAAAATCACAGTTAGATAATATAACAAAGCCGTCTGTGGTATTGCCCACAAACGGCTCTGTTATCAGTTATTTACTGGTGCGGAGAATGAGACTTGAACTCACACGAGCTAACGCCCACTACCCCCTCAAAGTAGCGTGTCTGCCATTCCACCACCTCCGCAGGTGGTCATCTCACTGATGACTGTATTAGTATATCACATTCGTCCGGATTTGTCAATACTTTTTTCAAAAAATTTCATTTTATTTCAAAATTCTTTCCTGTACGCGGTGCGGTCGGTCACAGAGTGCCGATTCTGCCGAAATAATAAATGTGTCCTCAATAACTGCCTTTTGGCAGTTATTGAGGACACATTCCTTGATGTCAAGCTCATTTCGTCCTTCGGACGAACAAAAGTGCATGGAAAATCCTAAAATATAAAAATTTTCCTTGCACTTTTGCAGCCAATAAACTGCTTCAAGCTGCGCTATGAAGCAATTTGCTGGCTGATGAGCAGACATTAATAATATGCACTCGGATAACTTATGGACCCTCACAGTAAACTACATCTCTTACTCCCGATATAAGCTGCATAAATGCGGCCTGGATATGCTACAGAAAGATTTTTGAAAAAGATGTCCTTTCATGTCCTTGAATGTCCTCGTAAAATGTGGTAGAGTGTAAACTGCGGAGAGTGAGAAAAACACCGACGCAATATCACATGAAAGGGGATCATTCTTTGAAGAAGGAAAAGATCGTCGCCGGTGAGGAGATCATCGCCGGCAAGGCAGATAACGATACTGCCGAAAAGACATTCACGAAGGCCGAGGTCGATGAGCTCATCAGGGCAGAACGCGAACAGCTCGGAAAAAAGCTCGCCGAGGCCGAAAAACTTGCTGAGATGCCCGCAGACAAACGCGCAGACTACAAGCGCGGTCAGCTCGAAAAGCAGCTCGCGGAAAGAGAGGCGGCTGTCGCAAAGCGCGAACTTATGGCTGACGCTGCCGAGATGCTGGAAGCAAGAGGGCTCCCGAAACAGCTCTCACTCTGTCTTGACTACTCGGGCAGAGAGAACTGTGAGGCAAGTATTGCAGCTATCGGACTCGCTTTTGAGAATGCAGTCAGCGCTTCCGTGAATGAAAGACTTCGCGGAAGAACACCGAAGCTTACTGCAAACGACAACAGAACGGACGCATTCCTTGACGGGCTCGGAATGTGATCCGTCAGAACAACCACCAACAACATACGGCACAGCGCGCTTTCCCGAAAATACGGGAAGGCGTTTTATTATGCCGGAAAAACACAGAACAAAAGGAGAAATAACATGGCGATCAATTTAGCAGAAAAGTATTCCACTCAGGTAGATGAGGTCATCAGAAGAGGTCTTCTCTCTACCGCAGGCACGAACAACGACGTTGAATTCGGAGGAGCACAGACAGTTAAGGTTTACTCTCTCGACACAGCGCCCCTCAACGACTATGACCCCACAGCAGGTATGAGCAGATACGGTACTCCTGTTGAGATCGAGGACACTGTTCAGGAAATGAAGATGAGTCAGCAGAAGTCCTTCACCTTCACTATTGACAAGACATATGAGGCGGATTCGCCCGAGGGCGTGAGAAGCGCAGGAAAGGCTCTTCAGCGCCAGATAGATCAGGTCATTATCCCCGCGATCGATACTTACCGCTTCTCTGTTCTTGCAGACAAGGCAGGCACCAAGATCGAAAAAGTCCTCGACTCGACCAACGCGTACTCCACTTTCGTTGAGGCAAATACCGCGATCACTGATGAGGAATTCCCCGTTGAGGGCCGTGTGGCTTTCTGCTCAAACGAATTCATTGAAAAGCTCAAGAAGGACGGCGGCTTCACAAAGGCAACCGAACTCGCCCAGGATAAGGTCATTTTCAAGGGAATGGTGGGCGATTGTGACGGAGTTTCCATAATCGCTGTACCCAAGCGCAGACTTCCCGCAGATACAGCTTTTATCATCACTCACCCGATGTGTGCGCCTGCACCCGTAAAGCTCCAGGAATACAAGATCCACAAGGATCCGCCCGGTATTGCGGGTACTCTTGTAGAAGGGCTTCTCTATCACGACATATTCGTGTTCGACAAGAAGAAAAAGGCAGTGGCGGTATGCTATGACAGACAGGCGACTGCACTTACCCTCGGCGATACTAACGACTGATACGGAGGAGCAGTATGACAAACATAGAAATTATGCGAGTCCTCCTGCCGCCCGACGACGACAGTTCGGACGCAAGACTTGAGATACTGCTCAGAAACGCGGAGGACACTCTGCTCGATTACCTCGGCAGAGATACGCTTCCCTCAAGGCTCAACGACATGGTGGTGCAGATCGCACTCGCCATGCTCGGAAGACTCGGGAATGAGGGCGAAGATAAGCGCTCCGAGAATGACATTTCGGTGTCATTCTCGGATCTTATCACCGAAGATATGAAGCTCAGGCTCAGGAATTATCCGAGAAAGGTGGGTGCTCCGAATGCAGGTCTCACAGAGAGGGCTCAGACGTGTGAATATTTACGCTCCTGACAGGGTCGGAAGCGATTACGTCGGGAAAAAGACAGAACCGAGACTTCTCGGATTCGTCTATGCTCAGGTATTTCCCGAGGCGGAAAAGCTTTCCGGCGAAAGGCAGGGACAGACAATAAGTTCGGGTGCTACCCTTATTCTCAGGCGGGGCGCAGGGGTGAACCCGGGAGATCTCGCGGGGATCTTCGGCGAACAGCCCGACAGCAGAGTGCTTGAGATAAGGCGCTCACCGAGCCACATTACGGTGAGGACACAGCGGATATGAAGGACTACACCACCGAAATAAATGCCGCTATCCGTACCCTGGGCAGCATCGCCCTCGATGAATCAAAACGGGTCTGCCCGGTACGGACCGGCCGTCTCAAACGCAGCATCGCGCTTCGCACTCAACATGACAGAGCGCGCAACTCGGATACCTGCGTGATAGGGACAGACGTTCCATATGCCCCGGACGTCGAATTCGGAGGCAGGGGAAGACGTCCGAAACCGTTCCTCGAAACAGGTCTGGAGACTGCAAGAAAGAGCGTCCCCGTGATTTTTTCACTCTTTATGAAAGGAGAACGAAGATGAAAGATGTTCTTCCGTTTATAGCGGATCTTCTCAGCGATACCGCCGATGTGGAACTCGCGTTCAGCGACGGCTTCGCTTCCCTGCCCTGCATAGTTCTTTCCGAGACAGGAAATTCCGCCGCCGTTATCCTCAGCGGCGAGGACAGATACAGCACGATCTCCTTGCAGCTCGATGTTTACGCGGACGGAGAAAAAGATGCACGGGATATCGCCGCGGAGGCAAGCGGTATTCTTGCACGCAGAGGTATCAGGCGCACATTCTCACAATTCATCACAGATGAAGACAAGCCGAGAATGTGCATGAGGTTCCGGTTCGGGCTCGATGAACGCACCGGACGGACCGTTTCATTATAAACCGAAAGGAGGAGACACTATGGAACTGCTTTCTTCGGGTACGTCATACTACCTTAACGGACAGAACCTTTACGGGCTCAAATCTACACCGGAACTCGGCGGTTCGCGCGAAAAAAGAGAGGTGACGAACCTCCTCGATACGGCGCACCGCTACATTGCCGGTCTCTACAAGTACGACGACCTTATCTTCGATTTCTACTACAACAGCGCCGAGGAAAACCCTAACGTTTCGGCAAGCCAGACGGCGGCAGCGTTCAGAGCCGCAAGGGCTGTCGAGCTCTCGGGGGCTTCGGTGCAGCAGAAGGTCGAATTTCCCGACGGGACTTACTTTACCTGGTCGGGTCAGATAGCAACAAAAATAAAGCGCATGGAGGCTGACGGGGTAATGGAATTCAGCATCATATCAATTCCCAACACCGAACTCACCTACAGCGCAGACAACGTTCAGAACAACGGATAAACCACACTGCACCCGCAGAGACTTATAACCGGTCTCTGCGGGTCATCATCTTACGGAGGTCATGAACATGAACGGATCAACGGAAAACACAAAGGGTCTTCCTTACACGGAACTTGAGGCGGGCGGGAAGATATATCTGCTCAGGCTTACAGCGCGCTCGGCGGTACGGCTTGAGGAAAGACTCGGTATGTCGGTTTACAGCGCAGCGGCAAAGACAGATGAAATGAAGATCGTTTCGGAGATGCTTTACGCGCTTATAGAAGGACTTAAACCCGAATTCACCCGAAGCGACACTTACACTGTCATAGATGAATACATCAGCGGCGGCGGTTCGCTGGGCTCGCTGGTGAATGAGATCGCGGAAGCTCTCAGGATCTCGGGTTTTTTCGGAAAGGATCCCGCAGCGCCGAAGAACTCGTCCGCTCTCTGAGACGGGAAGCTGCTCTCTACTGCACGGACGTGAGAGGGCTGTGGGATCTTACCGCATACGAGCTTGAGGAGATCATTTCAGCGGGAAGAAAAAACGATGAAAGAGATGCAAAGAGAGACGAGCTCCTCGCTTTCAACATAGGCGCTCTTGTACTTGCCGCTTTCAATGCACCGAGACGTTTTCCGAAGACCCCGGAGGCTGCATTCGGCAGAAAGGCTATTCCGCGGGACGGCGGCAAGAGCAGCTTCATGGCTCTCGCAGAGCAGATAAACAAACGGCTTGAACGGCGGAAAAAGGAACAGGAGAACGGATATGACAATAGAAGAACTTAACGTTAAAATATCCGCAGATGCGGAGAATTTCAAGAAAGCGATAGCTGATGCAAACGCCGCGATAGACGCGTTCAGGAACAAGGCAGAAGCCGCAGGAAATGAGATGACCGGTGCTTTTGCGGGACTTATAAACACAGATGTCGGCACAGAATACGGTACGGCTCAGGCAACAGCAGAACAGATCATACCGGAAACGGCAGAGACTGCGGCAACAAGAACTGCACCGAGAACGCCTTCGGGGATCCCGTCATATGTGCCGAAGGAAAATATCTCGCAATACTACGACATCAGCTCGTACAGCCGCACAGCAGACGTGCTCGACCTCGATACCAACGAGACGGTCATCGGCGCGGTCTCGGACAGCGGAAACGGAGAACAGCCGGTCAATATCACTACCACCGTTGAACTCGACGGAGATAAGATCGGTGAATCCGTCAACGTTTACAACATGAGAAGAAACAAGATAACAAACGGATTATACAACTGAAAGGAGCACGGAAATGTATTTTATCAGCATTAACGGACAGGCACTCCCCACTCCGTACTACTACTCGGTAACGTCCCGGGACATTGAGAGCTCCGGGAGCGGCAGATTCGACGAGACAGGCGTTGTTCACAGAAGCAGAGTGCGCCACAGCGTGAAGACCTGCGACGTGAAATGGAAAGTACCTGCGTCGGAGCTCGGGACCATAAGCACCAGCCTGTCCGCGGAACTGCTTCACGTCAGCCTTCTTGACCCCGCCTCCGCCGGATATGTGAGCTGTGATATGTATGCGGACGGGGTAAAAGCCGAATTCTACCAGCATCAGAATGGCAGCGTAAACGACAGCTGGTGGGAGATAAGCTGTAGGCTAACGGAATTTTAAGGAGGTGGCAGAGTGTACAATGTAAGCCAGGATTATATCGACGCGCTTGCTCAGAAAACCGTCAGGGAATCTATAAGCGGAACTCTCATACTTCCCGAGGAGGAAAACATAACCATAGACGACGACAGGCTCGTCAAAGGATCGCTTAAACTCACAAAGGAGCTGTGCGGTGAGAAATACAGGATAGGTACCTTCAACCTCTCCTGCCTGAAATTCTCGTTCTTTACCGACAGCGCACAGATACTCGATCTCACAGGAGGGCGCGTATCGCTTGAATACAGGCTTTATCTCCCCGGAAATGAATATGAGACGGTCCCCCTCGGCACTTTTCTCGTTGACCCGATCCTTTCTTCCCGGAGAAAGAACATCATCTCTATCGTAGCTTACGACAACGGCATCAAAGCAGACCGTGAACCGTCGGCTCAGCTCAGGAACATGAGCGGAACGCCGGCACAGCTTATTATTGCAGCCTGTGAGGAATGCGGGATCCCTACAGAGATCACCGAGCACAGTCTCGACAGCTTTCCGAACAGCAGCGTCACGGTAAATGCAAAAGACAAACAGATACAGTCATGCAGGGATATCATTATGTGGTGCGCTTACCTGCTTTGCAGCTACGCGGTCATAGACCGGAACTCGGAACTTGCGGTAATTCCCGCAAAATACTCTGTAAATGAAAACAGCAGCACGATAGATGCAGACCGCACAGTGTCCCCTTATGAGAGACAATATACTTATGCCACAGATACAAGAGCGTACATAAAATATATGTCCGCTTACAGAGGAGACAGCATCGTAAACTACACATCGACTTACATCTCGACAGATGAACAGGCGGCTCCGGCAGCTTATGTCCTCGACAAGAACCCGCTGCTTGCGGAATGCAGCGAGACAGTTCAGGACACGGCAAACAGGTCATGGCTCGCATATATCGACTCATTCAAGCAGCGCGGCATAAAGACACGCATTTACGGAGATCCCGCCATAGACCCGGGAGATACCCTGCTATTCCGGGGCGGTGATATAGACCAGCGCCAGGGGATAATCGGCGTGGTAACTTCATACGAATGGAACTACCGCGCAGGACAGGTAATAAACTGCTGTGCAGCGGACTGCGTCGGTTCGCTCATAAACGGACAGACCGTTACTTCCACTCAGACGCGTTCTCAGACGCAGAAACGCATTGACGCTGTTGAGGGTACAGGCTCCGGCGGCGTTGGTGAAAACGTCGGGCAGCACAACGAGCGCTTCAACGGCTACACCGACACCGACGGGAGCGCAATAACCGGCGGTGACTACAACCACGCCGAAAACTACAAGAACACGCTTACAAACTGCAACAAAAGCTCGGCGGGCGGAAGTGAGAACCTGCTGAACGACTGCACGAATACCCTCGTTCACGGTTACAAGAACAAGGTCTATTCAAACAGCGGTTCGGTTATTGCAGGTAACGAGAACATTGTCACCCCGTCCACGGGTCAAAGGGGCAATTTATGTGTCGGCGAAAGCATTGAAGCACATATACATTGCAGCTCCGTAACTGGTCACGGACACAAGGTGACAGGCTCATATCAGAATGTATCTGGAGAGGGTCATACCGTCGGCGGTGAAGAAAATATTGTCGGCGGGCAAGGCAATAAAGTTCAAGGCACTAAAAACACTGTGGGCGGCACCAATAACACGGTCACAGGTGTTCAAAACCTCGTTGGCGGCGCAGATAACACGGTAAGCGGCAACAATTCCGGTTGTGTTGGGGGACATCACAAAATCGGAGATGAAGCCTGTTTCGCGGCAGGGTACGGAACCGACACTTCGCAGATAACGACCGGAAACGTCCGGCTCATCGTCGGGAACGGTACGGGAAACTCGTTCTATGTCACGGCAGGAGGCGAGGTTTACGCCATAGGTGGTTACAACTCCCTCGGCGCGGACTATGCGGAATACTTTGAGTGGGCAGACGGGAACCCGGACAATGAGGACAGAAGAGGTATGCTCGTTTCACTCGCAGGCGACAAGATATTGCCCGCGGACGGAAACGGTTTTTCCGGCATCGTCTCGGCTTGTCCTTCCGTCGTAGGAAACAGTGCAGAAACTCATTGGAAAGGCAAGTATATCACGGATATGTTCGGCTGCATAAGATACGGAGATGACGGGGTGCCGCTCATATCAGACGACTACGACCCCGCATTGACGTACATACCCCGCTCACAGCGCCCGGAATGGGCGGCGGTAGGGCTCACGGGGAGACTTATTGCAGCAGACGACGGCAGCTGCACGGTCGGAGGATTCTGCACGGCAAAAAACGGGATCGCGGCAGGCACGAAAATCAGAACAAGAGCAAAGATGCTGAGGCGCATTGACGGGTCGCACATCGAAGTGCTCATAAGGTAGGTGAGCGGATTGGAAAGCTGGATTCAGACTTTGGTCTCGGTGGTGATCGCGCTTGCGGCTTCCGGCGGTTTCTGGACGTTCATCGCAAAAAAACATGACACGAAAAGTGCAAAGACACAAATGATAATCGGGCTCGGGCATGACCGCATAATGACCCTCGGGAAATACTACATTGAACGCGGTTCTATCACTGCGGACGAGTACGAAAACCTTTACGAGTATCTGTACAAGCCGTATGAATTTATGGGCGGGAACGGCTCCGCCAAACAGATCATGGATAAAGTCCGGCAGCTTCCTATGAAGTGAGCCGGACATTCTGAAAGGAGAAATAAAAATGGTAACCCTCAGAGAGATAAACCCTTCATCAAACTGCGCGAGGTTCGCGATATCGACTGCCGCTGACATAGCCGACCTGCCGACGATGACGGCCGCCGGCACAGCAGGCAACGGGGTTGTGCTTGCTCCCGTAAGCGCGGGAAGCTCGGCAATAACCACAAGCGGAGAGTTGAAACTGTTCATGCTCGACGGCGAGACAAACGAGTGGAAGGAGAGATCGTGATGCTTGACTTTGAAGAATCTTTTGCAGCTTTTGGCGGCTCGGGCGGGGGAGGCGGTATGACCGAAACAACATTGTATGAGGGCTGGACGGCATTTGCTGTCAATGACACGATAACGCTTTCCGACGATGCGGATAAATATGATGCTCTGATTATTTATACGAGCTATCATGAGACATCAAATGCTGATTACTATACGCACTATGGGCGCTGCATTATCCCTAAAAATGACATTTTGCGTTCAATAGCAGAAACACCCGAGGGAAAAACGTACTCAGGTTTTGTTGATGCCCCTGCTTCTACTTCCAATAGTAGCTACAGCATGGTATGGGTGTTTAATATGCCGGATAAGAAAACACTCGTGTCAAAAGGAAAAACTACGGGAAGTTGGCCACAAAATCAGTGCGGCGTTTATAAAATAGTCGGAGTAAACTATTAATGTCATGAAAAAACATCAGTTCTCAAAGGTCTGGCTCGTTTCCTGCATAGTCATTTCTGTGATCTTCACGGCAGCGAGTTATGTTCTTTCCGCGTTCGACAAGAACCCGGTCTCTGAGTTGTCGGTCGCAGTCGTTGAAACTATGTGGGGAACGTCGGGCGTGAGCTTCATCGGATATGTCCTGCAGAACAGCGTCAGAGCGTTTACTGCAAGCAAATTCGGAATACCAAAGGAGGATAATAATGGAAATTGACATTGCAGCCATTACCACTGCACTTGGGGTACTGATAATACTCACAAGCTCGTTGACGGAGCTTTTCAAATCAATGTTTCCGAAGATTCCGCCGCAGATCACCGCGACGATCATTGCGGTGTTACTCACGGCGGGGTCTGTATGCGCGTATCTCTCAATATCGGGTATCCCCGTCGAATGGTATATGATCGCGGGCGGGGTCGCCGCCGGTTTCATGGTCTCGTATTCCGCACAATTCGGGTATGACAAGCTGGGAGAGATACTGAAACTTATCGGAGGCGGAAAATGAGCATATATACAAATCAGGGGCTTGTCAGACACGCCGAAAAGGCGCTTGCCTTGAAGACCAAGTATATGTGGGGCGGGATACTTCGTCCGATCGAGCAGCAGTACGATATGCTGTTCAAGATGTACGGGAACAAGGCGGGAACAGGCTACTCGGCAGCACGCTGGAACGAGCTTTCACAGCTCAGGAATAAAGGCTGCTTCGGAGTGGACTGTATCGGTCTGGTGAAGTCGTACTACTGGAGCGGTAAGGCGGACGGCGGGACAGGCTCTCCGAAATACGGTGCTCCCGGTTATCCCGATATCAACGCGAGCTATATGTATCAGACCGCAAAGGTCAAGGGGAAGATCTCCGAAATGCCGGAGATCCCCGGACTGATAGTGTACTCGAAGTCTCATCCGCACGTCGGTATTTATGTCGGTAATGGTTACACCATAGAAAGCACCCTCGGAGCACGCGGGGACGGAGTTGTGAAGAGAAAGCTCGACAGCTTCTGGGAATATTGGTTCCAGTGCCCGTACATAAATTATACGGGAAAGCTTGCTCAGACTGCATCGAAGCAGAGTTTCAAAGTCGGCGACAGGGTTTTTGTCCGCACCGCCGCAAAGAACTACTCAGGGACGAATATCGCGATACCCGCTTGCTGCAAAGGAAAAAACAAGCCATTTACCGTAGCCGGGGTCATGGACGGGAGAGTTCTTCTGAAAGAGCTTTTCAGCTGGGTCAGCCTCAGCGACGTCGAAAAGATCTGAACCGCGGTCTTCACGCGGCAGCGTCAGAAGTTTTTTGAAAAAGGGGCTCGGGGAAAAAACTTTTTTCCAAAAAAGTTTTTCCCCCGAACAGCAAAAAAGGAGGCTCGACGCCTCCTTTTTCGCCTTTCTCAGCAGCAGTTGTTGTTATTGCCGCAGCCGCAGTTGTTGTCGCCGCAGTTGTTGCTGCAGCCACAGCTGCCGAGTATCCCGTTACCGTTGCCGCAGCAGCAAAGGATAAGCAGGATAATGATGATGAGCGTGCAATTGTTATTTCCGCACATAATATGTTCCTCCGTTGATTAATGTTTTATGAAACGTTTCATAATATAATATATGACGGTCTGCGAAAAATGTTACCTGTCGGCGAAAAAATATACTTGTCCGCAGAAACTTATATCATACGGAGGAATTTATGATCGACTTCAAGGGATTTACGGAAAAGGCAAACTACGCGCTCAACAAGGGCGTTGACGCGGCTATGGAAATGGGGCACACTTATATCGGCAGTGAGCATATCCTTTACGGGCTGCTGTGTGAACAGGACAGTGCAGCCTGCACAGCTCTCGGGAAATACGGTATCACAGAGAAAGATATCCTTCATAAAATGGAACTTGCCATCGGAAAGGGGGTCGCAACGAAACTGTCCTCCGCCGACCTTACTCCGCGCAGCAAAAAGATACTCGAAAACTCGCTTAAAGACTGCAGAAACGCCGGACAAAAATACGTCGGGACAGAGCATATCCTACTCTCTATTCTCAGAGACGAGGGATGTTACGGCTCCGTTTTCCTCAAAGAGCTCGGTGCCGATACGAAGCAGATCGCGAGAGAATGCAGCGGGGCACCGAGGAATGCGGAGACTGCAAACGCGCCGGACAGAGAATACCGGACTACTGCACTCGACCGGTTCGGGCGGGATCTAACTGCCCTGGCAAAAGACGGGAAGCTTGATCCGGTGACTGCAAGAGACAGAGAGATAGGCTCGGCGCTCCGTATCCTCATGAGACGCAGGAAAAACAACCCCTGTCTGATCGGCGAGAGCGGCGTCGGAAAGACCGCTATCGCCGAAGGCATCGCTCTTATGGCGGCTTCGGGGAACGTTCCCGACGATCTGAAAAATATCCGCATTTTCAGTCTTGATATTGCATCGCTCGTGGCGGGCGCAAAATACCGCGGAGATTTTGAGGAGCGGCTGAAAGCGGTTATAGATGAGGTAAGATCCGCTCCGGACACTGTGCTGTTCATTGATGAGATCCACACTATCGCCGGCGCGGGTGCGGCAGAGGGCGCTATCGACGCCGCCAACATTCTGAAACCCGCTCTCGCCCGCGGTGAGATACGGCTCATTGGCGCGACTACCGCAGACGAATACAGACGCTTCATCGAACACGACGCTGCCCTTGCAAGACGCTTCCGCCCCGTTTACGTCGAGGAGCCCGATGAAACCGGCACACTTGAGATACTTCGCGGACTGAGGAAAAAATATGAACAGCACCACGGTGTTTCCCTCCCGGACGATACGCTCCGGGCTGCAATAAAACTTTCGGTGAGGTTCATGGAGGACAGGCGGCTTCCGGACAAGGCTATCGACCTCATAGATGAAAGCTGCACGGCGGCAAGGCTTGAACATGACCCGGAGCTTTCACCGGATATATCAATACGTCAGAGACTTGCGGAACTTTCCCGGGAAAAAGAAAACGCCGTCATCAAGCAGGACTTTGAGCTTGCAGCCGAGATACGCGACAGAGAAAAGACCCTTGAAACACAGCTCGAAAGCATTGAGAACGATCCCAGCGGCGGAGACGAACTCCGGGTGATATCTCCGGATGATATTGCGCGCACCGTCAGCGCCGTCACGGGGATACCGGTGCCTGAACTGAACACGGACAGGGCTGAAATGGCGCTGAACCTTGAAAGTGAACTAAGAAAACACATCATCGGACAGGACGCTGCGGTGCATTCAGTCACGGCTGCAATAAAGCGAAGCGCCGCGGGTATCTCCCGTCCGGACAGACCGATCGGAAGCTTCATTTTCGCTGGGCCTACCGGCGTCGGCAAGACCGAGCTCTCAAAGGCTCTTTCCCGGGCAATGTTCGGAAAAGAAGAAGCTCTCATACGTTTCGATATGTCCGAATATATGGAGAAGCACAGCGTTTCGGGGCTTATCGGATCGCCTGCGGGATATGTGGGGTATGAGGACGGCGGACGGCTCATAGAAGCTGTGAAGCGGCACCCATACAGCGTGCTGCTGTTCGATGAGATAGAAAAGGCACACCCGGATATCCCCGACCTGCTCCTCCAGGCGCTCGACGACGGGCATCTTACCTCAGCCGACGGCACAAGAGTCAGCCTGAAAAACTGCATCATAATAATGACGACAAATGTCGGAGCAAGAACTTCCGAAGAAAAAAACAGATCCTTCGGCTTTATTTCCCCGGAAAAAGACTGCACCCACGAGATCGTGAAAGCTGAGCTCATGAAGGCATTCCGCCCCGAGTTCATCAACCGTGTGGACGGGATAGCTGTGTTCTCGCGGCTTTCGGAACAGGACACCCGGAGCATCTGTGCGGGTATGATATCGGAGCTCGCCGGGCGCGCTGCGGAACGAGGAGTGACACTTACCGTCACCGACAGCGCGGTAGGTAAGCTTGCAAAAGAGGGTCACAGCGAACGGTTCGGAGCAAGGTATCTGTACCGGCACATCGCCGAAAAGATCGAAGAGCCGCTGGCGGATATGATACTCGCGGGAGTAAAAAGCGCCGTGTTTGATGAGGGCGATGTATAACCGGAGCGCACTTTCCATATACTTGAACAGGCGCTCCGCCGGGGCGCATTCCGGTCGGAGGTGTGTGGTATGATGAAGTGGGTGATGACAGGGCTCACTGTTCTGTCGCTGGTCTTTGCGATATGCACCGGAAGAGTGAACGAGCTTTCCGCCGCGTTTCTTGAGGAATGCGGGAACGCAGTCACCCTCGCGATCACCCTTACCGGGATAATCGCGCTGTGGAGCGGGGTCATGCGTGTAGCTCAGAGCTCCGGGCTCACCCGGAAGATAGCTGCGGCAGCCGCACCGGTACTTTCGCGTTTGTTCGGAGGGCTTGACAGGAACGGAAAAGCTATGCAGTACATAACGCTCAACATTACCGCAAATATTCTCGGGCTCGGGAACGCATCTACCCCATTCGGCATTGCGGCTATGAAAGCCATTGAGGAGGAAGAGCACAGCAGCACCCCCGAATATGCGTCGGACAACATGATACTGCTGGCGGTAATGAATACGGCAAGCCTTCAGCTTATCCCCACCACTGCCGCCGCGCTCAGGCTCGCCCACGGTTCCGCCGACCCCATGGAGATACTCCCCTGCGTGTGGGCTGCATCGGTTTGCGCGCTTACCGCTGCACTCCTTGCGGCGGGGCTGCTCCGTCAGCGTCGGAAAGGCAGGCTCAGATGAATCTCACATCACTTATTGTGCCCGCAGTCATTGCCGGCGTGCTCATTTACGGAGTCTGCACAAAAACAGACGTTTTCACCGAATTCACGGCGGGCGTCCGGGAGGGGCTTCACACGGTTTACGACATTTTCCCGTCGCTGTTCTGCCTCGTCGTGACCGTCGGCGCATTCCGTGCTTCCGGTGCGTCCGAGGTCATCACCGGCATTCTCACTCCGGCTCTCGGCGCGATCGGATTTCCGCCTGAATGCGGGACGCTCCTGATACTGCGTCCATTTTCCGGCAGCGGTTCCATCGCCATTTTTGAGCAGATCCTCACCGACTTCGGCCCCGACAGCTTCCCGGGACGCGTCGCCTCCGTCATTCTCGGCAGCAGCGAGACCACGTTCTACACCCTCTCGGTTTATTTCGCCTCAGTAAAATCCAAAAAGACCCGGTATGCTCTCGCGGCAGCACTTATCGGCGATATCACCTGCGCTCTCGTCAGCGCCGCCGCTGTCAATCTTATGCTTGATCAGTGACCGGTGCGCTCCCGCGCCGTGGGGCTCTGCACCATTTTCGCCCTACGCGGGCGGCGGTACGGCGCTCACGCGCTTGTGGGGCTCTGCCCCACACCCCGTGTCCGGCGCTCCCGCGCGTCTTAACAGACGGTTTCGGGGCTTACGCCGCCCCGAGCCTGGCGGCAGGGCAAGCCCTGCACCCAAACCGTTCCACGGAAAACCGTGCACCTGCAAAAAGAAAGATAATATATTTTTATTGGCAAACAAAAACCGTGACCGGAATTACCGATCACGGTTTATTTTTTTAGCTCATAAGAAGCACGGGTGATGTGCCCACCGTCAAGCCGTCGGAAGTGATGCCCTGGTTCCTGCCGTCCCAGTTAAAGGTATCGACAGACCACCCGCTCGCTGCATCAAACGCCGGCATAGTAGTCACCGCTGTCGTCTGGTCGCCGGTATAGTACAGCGCACTGCACACGCCGCCGACAAGCCGCATTTCCGCATACCCGTTCTCGATATCGCGGAAAACACTTGCCAGATAAGACGCAAGACGGTCTTCCGCATTGGTGCTTCCGGCACCGGAGTCGCCGTAGTAACCCGTCCCGCTTCCTGTCCACTTCGTACCGAAATGGCTTACAAATACGGTCTTGTCGGAAGTGGTGACTGTCCAGACGCTGTTGTTCACTGAGATGTAAACGTCACAGACCGCTGTTCTCGAAAGGAACATTCCGTAGCCGTCCGCATTGGCTTTCGTAAGGAAGTACGACATATTGTCACGAAGCTTACCCGCTACGGTATTCGCATTGCTTACATGCGAGCGGGTAAGGTAGCCGAGGATCGTCGGTATGAGTATCGCCGCAAGGATCCCGATTATCGCGATCACAACGATAAGCTCGACTAATGTAAAGCCCTTCTTACTATTCAGTTTTTTCATTTTTCTCTAACACCACAATTGATCGTTAAACGATCAGAATCCAAACATGAACTGGCCTCCCACGCAATACTTCGTAGGGAATGAGCAGCAGTAATAACCGGTGTCGAGTAAGCAGTCGTTCTCAAGAGGACCTGCGCCGAGACCCATTCTCGGGGAATCGCTCCAGTACGACGCGACTACTCTGAAATTGCTGTCAAGAACAACGTAGTATGTGCCCGCCATGCTGTCCTCTTTGTTGAGGTAAGCCTGCATAGTCTCGATCATTCTCTTTTCAAGGCAGAGATAATCGTCATCTGCAGTACGGTCGTGCTTGATCGCGGTAAAATCCGTGAGCGAGGACGACGCAAAGCTCAGGTCGGGTCTCTTTGTGTGATCGAAAGGCCCGACACTCATGTGACCAACGTCGGTTATCTCACCGAGTTCGTCTATTTCGACATAAAAGCCGGCTCTGTGCCCCGAGGACACTGTCGAAAGAGCAAGAGGATTTGCAACTTCCGAGTCGGAGGCTGCACCCTGGGCGATGTAGTAAAGGTCTTTCGCGAGTCCCTTTCCGAGCGTCGGCTTACCGTCGTAGGACATTGTCGCAACGACGATAGAGGTGAGAATACCTATGATCGCTATGATAACGATCATTTCGATCATGGTAAATCCCTTTTTTGCCCGAAGGCGGTTGATTTTTGAGATCATGGTTCTCCTCCTTTGATCTTATTTAAAGGAGCAGCGGTGTTAAAGAAAAATTGCATCGGTATCCCGACTCCTGCCGCAGCAGGAATAGTTTCCGCCCGCCCCAATAAGTCATTTTAAGGTTCGTAAACGTTTTACAAGCCCTAAAATCACTTATTTCCCCGGAGGTTACCCGCCGGGGAAATCGAGTGTTTGTTTTTAGAAGCCCAAGGCTTACGTTACTTAACGATTAAGCGAGGTTGAGCTTAGGAGATGTACCTACGATGAAACCATCTGTGGATACGCCTGCTGTGTGTGTGTCCCAAGCAAATGTCATAGCTGTCCACTTACCGCTTGTGATGTGAGCAGAAGAAGCAAGGTCAGTAACCTTGGAAACTGTAGCAGTATCAGCTGTGTACCAAGTTGTAGCGCAGTCACCTGCAACAACAGTAGCCTCGAAGCAAGCAGACTTCATATCCGGGAACTTGTCAGCGATCTCGATAGCAAGAAGCTTTGTGGGGTCTGTGATGCCGCCCTTGGAATCGTTAGCCTTAACGCCGGTTACAGAACCTGTCCAAGTGTAGGTACCATTACCCTTGAATGCACCAGTATTGCTAATTTCAACCTTCCAAGCGCCTGTGTTGTCAACGCTACCTGTGATAAGTGTGATAGCATTTACAGACTGCTTAGCGCCGTAGCCTGCTGTGTCAGCAGCTGTAAGGAATACGTCAATCGTATCCTCGATGGAAGCAGCTGTGGAGTCAGCAGATGTAACTCTGGAGCTTGTAACGTATCCGAGCATTGTCGGAATGAGGATTGCAGCTAATACACCGATGATCGCGATAACAACGATTAACTCAACGAGTGTAAAGCCCTTCTTAGCCTTGAGCTTCTGGAAAAACTTTATCATGGTTTTTTCCTCCTTATAAAAAATTTTTATTTATAACCCCGCAAGGTTATATACGTTTCAGAAAGAGCGGCTAATCTCTTTCTGTATTTACAGTATATCTCATATCGGTAAAATTTGCAAGTGTTTTTTTTTATTTTTTTGCAAATCGGCTTAATTTTATCAGCATTTAATAAAAACCCGGCTTCTTTTTTATGCATTTTACAAGTAATCGGTTACACGGCGGTTGCCTGCCGAAGAGTTTGCAAAATGCAACAGTCTGAAATTCGCGGAATTGAAACCGCAAATGTAACCCAAAATCGTGCTTGTGTTAGTTATTTGCAGCTCTCGTGGAAAATATTCGCCCAATTTTACAATAAATTTGCGTGGCACAGTTTCTTTCTGATAAATAACCGCCCCTGCCGCTTGACAGGGACGGGAAACTGTGGTATAATAGCATCAGCGAAGAGGCAAAGATGTTGCCCTCGGAGCAGTTGTGTGATTAAAGAATAACCACCTGACCGTCGAAAGCAAGGTGGTTATTTCTTTTTATCTGAGGTCAGAACGTATCTTATCAATAAAAAGAACTAACAATGCTCCTAACGATGAAGCATTGAGAGTTACGATATGTATTGCTTCGCCAAAAAGCTCAAGCAATACACTCAGTATCTCCACTTTTTCCAAAAACCGGTCTTTATCCTCACCCGCCGTACTTCCGGTACGCTTCCTGCACTTCGGTGAGGTGGCGGCGGCTTATGGGGACCTGCACACCGTTCGTCATGACCACGCTCGAAGCCTTGACGGAGCGGATATAGCGGATATTGATGATGAACGACTTGTGGGGCTGGACGAACCTGCCGGACGAAAGCAGCGGCGCAAAGTAGTCCTCGAAAGAGATGTTTCTCCGGGTACCGGCGAGGGTGCTCCCGTCGCGCAGGACGTAACGCATGGCACGCACGTTGTTCTCCACAAACACGATGTCGTCGGCATTCACGCTCCGTGTCTCCCCCGGCATTCTCACCGTCACCGTGCTCGCGGGGAGCGTCCTGTAAAGGAGCAGCGCCATATCCAGCGCGGAACAGAGCTCGTCGGGATCTGCGGGCTTCATGATATACCTGAGTCCGTGCAGCTCGTAGGCTTCAAAAGCCGACGTTCTTGCTCCCGCAAGGAAGATAAGCGGCACGTCGGGCTGGCGCAGGCGGATAACGCGCGCGATCTCAATGCCGCCCGTTCCGTGCGTCGGCACACCTATTATATATGTATCAGCGGAGTAGCCGTCCGCAAGCCTTTCTTTCACCGTCTGGATATCGGTAAAAACGTCAAGGCGCGTGCCGTCCGCTCCCGATGATGCGAGCCATTCCCCCACCGCAGTTTCGATCGCAGGAATGTCGTTTTTCTGCGTGTCGCAAATCGCGACGATATACTCACGTTTCATCTTACCTCGTGTATGCGGGAACTCCCCGGGCGCGTGCTCCGGGAAGAATAAGCGTATTTTGCAAGCCTGGTGCCGGCGGCGGGGGTCGAACCCGCACGGTATCGCTACCACCGGATTTTGAGTCCGGCACGTCTGCCAATTCCATCACGCCGGCAAATGCATTTATACCTGTTAATTATATCATATAATTCACTTTACGTCAAGCAATGCCAAAATTTTTTATAAAATATCACAAAACTGCTTGACATTCCGGGCAAAATGTATTAAAATTAATAGCGTGAATAAGTCTGTATGCATATACATTTTCTGCAGTTGCGAAACTGCGCTATACAGCTATTTATCATTATTACCTTCTTGGTTTACATATTATACCCCATGCAGGATCTTAATTTTTATTACCGCTTCGCCCGCCGCCCTCTTCCGGGTCGGCTTTCGTGGGCGTCCGCGGTTTTCAATAGAAGTTATCATATTCGGGCAGCGGCCGGCACCTGACGCCATGGCCGTGAGACCTGTCTGTTTTCGTTTTTCCTGCATGACGGATCTATGGGAATCGGGAATTTTACGAAAAGGAGGGAAGGTTTCATGGAACTATGGGTCGCAATAGTGCTTATAGCCGCTGCTTTGATTTTAGGCGCCGCCGCAGCAGCACTTATCGTCTATAAGATCGCCTTTAACAAGGGCATAGAACAGCGCAAGAAAGACGCGGAAGCACAGATCGAGTCTGCCGAAAAAGAAGCGGAACGTATAGTCGCGGAAGCCCGCGAAAAAGCAGAGACCACTAAGAAAACAAAGCTCGTCGAAGCAAAAGACGAGATCTACCGCATGAGAGGTCAGACTGAAAAAGAGATCCAGAAAATGAAATCGGAAGCCGAACGCGAACTGAAGGATCGCCGCGCAGAGGTTTCCAGATCCGAAAGAAGATTACAGCAAAAAGAAGAAAACCTCGACAAGAAAAACGATAAGATCGAAAAACTCGAGGAAAGCCTTGCAGCAAAGAACAAGAAGGCTGAAGAAAAACTCGCGGAAGCCGAAAAGCTCAAGGCGGATCAGATGGGCATTCTCGAAAGGATATCGGGATTTACCACAGATCAGGCAAAGGAACACCTTCTCCGTATGCTCGACAGCGAGCTCGACAGAGAAAAGGCAGTGCGCATCAACAACTATGAGCAGACGCTCAAGGACGAATGCGACGACAAGGCAAGAAACTGCATAGCTCTCGCTATATCGAGACTTGCAGCCGAGACGGTCTCCGAAATGACAGTCTCCGTAGTCTCGCTCCCGAATGACGAGATGAAGGGCAGGATCATCGGACGTGAGGGACGTAATATCCGTACCCTCGAACAGCTCACCGGCGTCGATCTCATCATCGACGATACCCCGGAAGCTATCACTCTTTCCAGTCACGACAAAGTCCGCCGCGAGATCGCCCGCATAGCCCTCGAACGGCTTATTCAGGACGGCCGTATCCACCCGACACGCATCGAAGAGACTGTCGAACGTGCAAGACGCGAGGTCGAGCAGAAGATCAAGCACGAAGGCGAACGCGCTCTTCTCGCTACCAATGTGAACAACATGAACCCCGAGCTCGTAAAGCTCGTAGGTCGTCTCTACTACCGCTCTTCCTACAGCCAGAACGTTCTCGATCACTCTATCGAGGTAGCTCACCTCGCCGGTATGATGGCGGACGAGCTTGGCGTAGATGCAGCTATGGCCCGCAGAGCAGGTCTGCTGCATGACGTCGGCAAGGCACTCAGCGAAGAGATCGAAGGCTCCCATGTCCAGATCGGCGTTGACGTATGCCGCAAGTACAAGGAAAGCCCCGAGGTCATTCATGCTATCGAAGCTCACCACGGCGACGTTGAAGCAAGGACCGTCATCGCTTGCCTCGTTAAGGCTGCAGATGCTATAAGCGCTGCGAGACCGGCTGCAAGAAGCGAGAACTTCGAGAACTATATCAAGCGTCTCCAGAAGCTCGAAGAGATCTGCTCCTCTTACAACGGCGTTGAAAAGACCTACGCTATCCAGGCCGGACGCGAAGTGCGCGTGATGATAAAACCCGAATCCATGGGCGACGACAAGATGACCGTGCTTGCACGGGAGATCGCAAAGAAGATCGAATCCGAGATGGAATATCCGGGTCAGATCAAGGTAAATCTCATAAGAGAGAGCCGCGCTGTGGAATACGCAAAGTAAACAGACCGAAAAGCCGCTTGTCCCTATCGGACAGGCGGCTTGATTTGTATATCGGGGATACCTCTGTAAACACCTCATGTCTTTGATAACCATTGACAGCGAGACAGAAAAATATCCCGCCTCAGGTAAACCCGAGACGGGATTCGGTGGCGCCGTCGCGCCTGTCTGTGCCGAACGCTTTAGATTTTTTAAAACTAACGGCTGCGAGGCAGAAAAAATCCGTATAGCAGATGACTGCCATACGGATTCGGTGGCGCCGTCGCGCCTGTCTGTGCCGAACGCTTTAGATTTTTTAAAACTAACGGCTGCGAGGCAGAAAAATACCGCAGAGCAGTAAACTGCCCCACGGTTTCGGCGCGGGCCGTCGCCCGCTGTCTGTGCCGAACGCTTTAGATTTTTGAAAACTCCGGGCTGCGAGGCAGAAAAAATCCGTATAGCAGATAACTGCCATACGGATTCGGTGGCGCCGTCGCGCCTGGAGCGGACAACGGGAATCGAACCCGCCTCGTCGGCTTGGGAAGCCGAAGTTCTACCGATAAACTATGTCCGCACAGTACATATATTATACACCAGATAAGCCGGATTGTCAACAGTTTTCTTTTCAAAATCGGATAAACTCCGATGCAGAAGCAAATTTTGTTGACAATACGGCGCATTTAATATATAATATAATTGTATTGCAATTACGAAAGCTGGTTAGTTTATGGTTACTGATTTTTCAGAAGGTTTCCGTAAGGGAAAAAGAAAGAATATGCTTATAACGACGGTACTGTGCATTATCTGCATCGGCATCAATTTTCTGCTGTTCGGGATAGTGAACGGGCTCGGGCTGCCGCTATACCTTGACAGTGTCGGGATACTTCTGGCTTCCGTTCTCGGCGGCTATATACCCGGTATTTTTGTCGGATTTGCAACTAACATCATAAACTGCTTTTCAGACCCGTCCTCGATATACTACGGGATACTCAGCGTGCTGAATGCAGTCATAGCCGCGTATTTTGCGCATAAGGGCTGGCTTTCGTTCAAAAAGCCGCTGATGCTTTTGCTTCTGACGCTGATGCTTGCACTTGTGGGCGGAGGGCTCGGAACACTTATCCCGTGGTTTCTTGACGGTATATATTTCGACAGCGAATCTATAGCGCAGAAGCTTGTTGAAGCGGGTATCACCGATCTTACAGCCGCTCAGCTTCTCGGGAACCTGTTAATGGACATACTTGACAAGGCTATCACAGTCCTTATAACCATGATCGTGCTGACGCTCATACCGCAGAAGGTGAAGTCGCTGCTGCAGTTCAACGGCTGGATGCAGGCGTCCATGTCCGACGAGGAAAAGGAGAAGCTGCGCCATATAGGCTGCAGGAAGGTATCCGTCCGCACAAAGATCGTGCTTATACTTATAGCGGCGATGATACTTATGGGCGCGGTCGCTACCGGCATCAGCTTCATTCTTTTCAGCAATGCCGCGATCGAGCAGCATTTCAAGCTTGTTGAAGGCGTTTCAAACGTTGCGGCGGGTTTTGTTGACGGTGACAGCGTTGACCGGTGGCTTGCAGAGGGCGAGGGATCCGAGGGGTACCGCGAGACGGAAAAGCTCCTTGAGACCCTTAGGAACAGTGACGATGAGATAGAATACGTTTATGTTTACAAGATACTTGAGGACGGCTGTCACGTTGTATTTGACATAGACACGGACGATACCGAGGGCTCACCGCTCGGCGATGTGGTACCCTTCGATGTTTCTTTTGAGAAATACATTCCCGCTCTTCTTGCAGGCGAGGAGATCGAACCGATAATCTCCGACGACACTTTCGGGTATCTGCTCACCGTTTACAAGCCGATCTACGACAGCACCGGAAAGTGTGTTGCCTACGCGGCTTCCGATGTTTCTATGCATCATATTGCGAACTACCAGCGAAACTTCTTTACCGGCATGAGTTCCCTGTTCCTCGCGTTCTTCATCGTAATTGTTGCAGTTGTTCTGTGGGTGGTCGAGTACCACATAGTTCTGCCTGTGAACTCAATGGCGAACTGCGCGGACAGATTCGCCTTCGACAACAATGAAACTCTCGACAAGGGCGTTGAGAACATGGAGAAGCTCTCTATCCAGACCGGCGACGAGATCGAGAACCTGTACAATGCGATAGTGAAGATGGCGGGCGACAGCGTGGATCATCTTGAAGACATCAAGCGCAAGAACGACACGATCAGGAAAATGCAGAACGCGCTTATCCTTGTGCTTGCGGACATGGTCGAGAGCCGCGACAAGAACACCGGCGACCATGTAAGGAAAACTGCGGCATATGCAAAGATCATCATGAAGAAGATGAAAGAAAAGGGCTACTATCCCGACCAGCTCACCGACAAGTTCATTGATGATGTGGGCAATTCCGCACCTCTGCACGATGTCGGAAAGATAAAGGTCTCCGACATGATACTCAACAAACCCGGAAGGCTCACGGACGAGGAGTTCGTGATAATGCAGAGCCACGCGGCGATAGGCGGCGAGATCATAGATCAGGTCATAGGGCTTGTACCCGAACCGGACTATCTGAACGAAGCTAAGAACCTTGCAAAATACCACCACGAGAAGTGGAACGGCAAAGGATATCCCGAGGGGCTCAGCGGCGAGGACATTCCGCTTTCCGCCCGCATAATGGCAGTAGCAGACGTGTTCGACGCTCTCGTTTCCCGCCGCAGCTACAAGGAGCCGTTCTCCTTTGAACAGGCTTGCGACATAATCCGCGAAGGTGCCGGCTCACATTTCGACCCCCTCGTTGCCGATGCCTTCCTCTCTTCCGAAACAGAATGCCGCAATGTCGCCGAGTCCTTCGGTGACACCTCCGTTACCGGCTACACCAAAGACGACCACGTTGACGACAGCGGTCAGGCTCGCTGACGGCGCTTACGCGCGTGTGGGGCTCTGCCCCACGCCCCGTGTCCGGCGCTCCCGCGCGTGTGGGGCTCCGCCCCACGGCCCCGTCAGTCCGGCGCTCCCGCGCGTCTTAACAGACGGTTTCGGGGCTTACGCCGCCCCGAGCCCCGCGGCAGGGCAAGCCCTGCACCCGAAGCTGTCGCGATTTACCCGACAGTTTCT
>JAGBMA010000133.1 GCA_017635095.1 Ruminiclostridium sp.
GCCATACCCGCAGATGCAGCCGACCCGGTCTGAGCCGGCTGCATTGTTTATTAATGTCTGCTCATCAGCCAATAAATTGCTTCGTAGCGCAGCTTGAAGCAATTTATTGGATGCAAAAGTGCAAGGAAAATTTATATATTTTAGGATTTTCCTTGCACTTTTGTTCGTCCGAAGGACGAAATGAGCTTAACATCAAGGAATGTGTCCGTTGTTTAAATGCACCGCAGGTGCAATTTAAACAACATCTGAAAATCTGTTTTGCAGATTTTCAGCCAATAACTGCCAAAAGGCAGTTATTGAGGACACATTTATTATATCACCAAATCTGTAAAAAGTCAACGCTTTTATGCCGTAACTATCTTGTTTGCATTATGAAGACCGAGTTTCTCGACTGCCGCTTCACGCATTTTGTATTTCAGTATCTTTCCGGCAGCGTTCATCGGGAATTCTGTCACAAAGTCCACATATCTCGGAACCTTATGCTTTGCCATATGGTCGAGAACGAACTGCTTGATCTCTTCCTCGCTCGAAGTCTCTCCGTCGTTGAGAATGATGCACGCCATGATCTCTTCGCCGTAATCCTTGTCGGGAACGCCGATGACCTGAACGTCCTTTACTTTCGGGTGTGTATAGAGGAAGTCCTCGATCTCCTTGGGGTAGATGTTCTCGCCGCCGCGGATTATCATGTCCTTTATACGTCCTGTGATCTTGTAATATCCGTCGGAGGAGCGTCTTCTTGCAAGGTCTCCGGTGTGGAGCCAGCCTTCGGAGTCTATAGCTGCGGCTGTTGCTTCCGGCATCTTGTAGTAGCCCTTCATAATGTTATATCCGCGGGCTACGAACTCGCCGTCGGTATCGTCCGGCAGATCTTCATTTGTCTCGGGATCGACGATCTTGCACTCTACTCCGAAGATCGGTCCGCCGACAGTGTTTACACGCTGCTCGATGCTGTCCGTTGTTTTGGACATAGTGGTTGCGGGAGAAGCTTCGGTCTGTCCGTAGGTGATGCATATCTCGCTCATGTGCATTTTTTCTATGACTTCCTGCATAGTCTTGATAGGGCAGGGTGAGCCAGCCATGATACCTGTTCTCATGTGTGAGAAGTCCGTTGTTGCAAAATTCTCGTTGTTGAGCATAGCTATAAACATGGTGGGAACGCCGTGGAAGCAGGTTATCTTCTCCTTGTTTATGCAGTTGAGCCCCTTTCTGGGCGAGAAAGCAGGTATCGGAGACATCGTTACGCCGTGGGTCACGGAAGCTGTCATTGCGAGTACCATTCCGAAACAGTGGAACATGGGCACCTGGATCATCATTCTGTCGGCTGTGGAAAGATCCATGCAGTCACCGATAGCTTTACCGTTGTTGACAACATTGTAATGTGTGAGCATAACGCCTTTCGGGAAGCCTGTGGTACCGGAAGTGTACTGCATATTCGCAACGTCGTCCTTGTTTATTGTGCGGCGGAGTTTTTCGACTTCGCTGTAGGGAACTTCGGAAGCCTTTGCGTTGGCTTCTTCCCAGGTGTACGCTCCGGGCATCTCAAATCCGTCGGTTATGATATTTTTCAGTACCGGCAGACGCTTTGAAACGAGGTTGCCCTTTTCGCAGCTGTCAAGTTCGGGGCAGATCTCACGGATTATATCCTTGTAGTTGCTGTCCTTGTAGCTGTCGATCATAACGAGGGTATGTGTGTCCGACTGACGGAGCAGGTACTCTGTTTCATGGATCTTATATGCGGTATTTACGGTGACGAGAACTGCACCTATCTTTGTGGTGGCCCAGAAAGTGATGTACCAGGACGGAACGTTTGTTGCCCAGATCGCCACATGATCGCCCTTCTTCACGCCCATTGCGATAAGAGCGCGGGCAAAGTTGTCAACATCGTCCCTGAACTCGGGGTAAGTTCTTGTGTAGTCGAGCTCTGTATAGCGGAAAGCGTACTGGTTCGGGAATTCTTCACAAACTCTGTCGAGGACATCGGGGAATGTATAATTGATGAGACGCTCTTTGGGCCAGATGTACTTTCCGGCTTTTCTGTTGTCGTCCTGGAGAGGGTGTTTGTGGTGAACGCGGTACGGAGCCATGAAGTTCGCAAAGTGTGGAACGACGATACCCGCGTCGCAGAGTTCTTTTGACCAGCGCTTGACCCATTCGAGAGTGACATATCCGCCGTAATTTATGCTTTCGAGAGCCGCAAGGATATCCTTTATAGGCATATCGCCTTCGCCCATGAGCTTGTATTCGAGCTTGCCGTCGTTGTAGGTGCTGTCCTTTATATGAGTGTACTTGATGTGCTCGCCCAGGTTTGCTACAGTCGTTTCGGGCTTTTCGCCGGTAAATCTGTAAGGGTGGTGGGTATCCCAGAGAGCGCCGACTTTTCTGCTTCCTACCGCCTCAAGGACGCTGCACAGGCGCTTTGTGTCACAGTAATCGCCGTTTGTCTCCACGAGCAGAGTTACGTTGTACTCTTCCGCCTTTACTGCAAGTTCTCTGAGCTCGGAGATAATGAAGTCGTCGTCCACGAGCCCCGAAGGTGCAAGACCGTCGTCAGCGAGGATACGGACGAACTGTGTGCCCATTTTGCTTGCAAGCTTCATATATTCAACGATCTCATTCTTGTTTTCCTCGGATCTTTCCTTGAAGCGGAGAGTTGCGCCGGAAGAGAAGCAGGATATCTCAAGACCGAGACTCTGCAGTTTTTTGATGGTGGCAGGGAGCTGTTTTTCCGTGAACGGCTTTGCTTTTACCGAGAAGATGTCGTCTCCGAGACCGCGCATCTCGATGCCGTCGAATCCTAAGTCCTTTGCCATTGAGTAGATGTCCGACCATTCAAAGTCGTGACAGGCGAGAGTTGAGAAGCTTAATTTCATTTCTTTTTCCTCCTGTAAATGGGAAATATTGGGTTTCGGACGGTTCTGAAAACAAAAAACCGTCCCAAAGAATTTCTTTGAGACGGGAATAATCATTATACCCGCGGTACCACTCAAATTGCGCAGTCAAGCGCCCCTCAGGCTCTATCAAGCCTTATGCATTAACGCAGCAGTAACGGGAAACATTACTCGGCAAAGCCTTTCGCGTTTCCGACTCGGAAGGGAGCTGTCATGGTATGTCCGCTGCCGTTTCGCATCACCCAACGGCTTTCTGAAAACTTTCATACCGACGATCTTCGTCACAGTCATTGCTGTAATATTAGCACAATTTTTTTTGTTTGTCAACAGTTTTTTTCAAAAAAATCAAGATTTTTTGTTTTGCAGACGGGCGCAAAAAGCGAGCTTTCAAAAATAATGTCAAAATTTTACAAAATACTATTGATTTTGTTGAAAAAATGTGTTATATTTATATAGAAGAGTATTTTGGCGTTTTTATGCGCTATCATATAACCTACCGGGACAGAAGGTGTTGGAATGTTTGACCTGTTCTCTGTTTTAAAAAAATATAACTGCCTGGACATTATCGTCCGCACTGTGGGCGGCGTAACGCTTACTATCAGCGGCGAGTACGACGGCGAAAACTTCGGTAAGCCGCTTGCGTTCTCCGATTTCGTGTATATAGATGATTTCCCGCCGCTCATGGATACGATAAATGAGTTTGCAAACAGCGGCAAGTCTCGTATGTTCACTCACTTCCGTATGGAGCATGACGGCGAACTGCACTGGGCGTATATGTGCTGCAGCAAGAGCGCTCCCGGCAGATTTAGCGGGATCCTTCTTGATGTGTACGAGTACATAGACTGCATACCCAACGACAGCGTAATAAGTGAGTTCGAGAAGAGGCAGGGCACCAAGATCTCCGCCCTGAACAATAACACCGCGTCTTTGCTTGAGATATGCGGAAAGGACTACCTCAAAAGGATCCAGAATCCCTTTACTTCGGATCCGAAGCTTTATACTGCAATTCTTGACGAAGAAGGAAGCGTAATTTGTGCGCCCTCATATACCGAAAAGACCGATTATCCCTATTCGGCAAAAGAACCCGTAAGATTCAGTTTCCGTACCGGTGCATACTGGTATATCGGTTCTGAAGAGCCGGGACCGGTGAAGAAAGCCGAGCCTTATCTCAAAGGGCTTGCAGAGTGTCTTTCAAGCATCGCCCATTCAATAGTTGCGCTCTATAATGAAGCCGAGAATTCAAACGCGGTCAACAAACAGCTCGGCGCAAATGTTGAACAGCAGATGCTCATAAACAGTATGCAGTCTGTGATGATGCAGGAATCAAAAGCCAGCGATGCCCTCGTTAAAGTGCTCAATATGGCCGGCGAATATCTGCATATAGACGCTATAATCTCTTTCGGCGATTATGCTGACGGAGCCCGCAAGGAGTTCTGCCGGTATGACAGGATCGGAGGGAGCGATGATACTTTCGATCTTGTGAAAGAGAAGTACGATGTCATTCTCAGAGAAATGGGGGACACCGAGAATTATTTCTCGGGAGAGAACGACCAGATATTTGCAAGAACGGGCATAAGTTCCTTCGCCGTCTCGGCTGTCAACGACAACAACGGCGTAAACGGCATCATTGTTTATGTTGTGCGCGGAACGGAACGCAAGTGGAACTATAATGACCGAAAGATGATAAGAAGTATCTCTCAGGTGCTTTCTTCGGTGATCTTCAGATGTGAGTCGGAAAAACAGATCGAGGAAAAGAACCGCCAGCTCTATAACCTTGCTTTCTTTGACTCCATGCTCGGCATCAAAAACCGCTCAAGGCTCGATCTTGACACGTCGGAGATAATAAGAGACCACGGTTCCGGCGCTGCTATGGCCGTACAGATCATTAACACCCGTTTTCTCAACGAGGTGTTCGGTCAGCGATACACAGACAAGCTGCTCAAGCAGATAGCGGATTTCCTTTCTCAGCCCGATATCGGAGGTGAAGGAGTATATCGCTATTCCGGCAGTATAATGATGGTTATTGCAAGAGACTGTTCCGCCGAGACTGCACAGGATATAACCAAGCGTATCCTGGACAGGATACACAGTCCGTTCTACATAGACGGCGTTGAGCAGTACGCCGAGGCTGCGATAGGTATCGCGGTGTTCAACAGCTCCACAGTGTCCGGCGAAGACCTTTACCGTGCAGCCACACTTTCGCTTTATCGTGCCAATGAGTACGGCAAGAATACTTTTGCGTTCTACAACCGCGAGTTCCTTGACGCGAAGGGCGAAGCCTTCAATCTTGAAAGCGAGCTGAGACGCTGCATCGCCGATAATATGCGCAATTTTGAAGTTACTTTCCAGCCCGCTTTTGACAGTACGGGAGATATACATCACTACGAGACGCTGCTTCGCTGGAAGAGCGAGAAAATGGGCAGCATCTCACCGAGGGTCTTCATGCGGATGATGGAAAAAGTCGGACTTGACACCTCCATAGATCTGTGGGTCCTTCCGCGGGCGTGCAGGTTCTGCAGGCAGATAAGAGACGCTACGGGCAGGGATATAAAGGTAAGCGTGAACCTTACGACTCATGAGATGCAGACCGGCGCGCTCCCGGAACGCTTCCGGGCTGAGTTCGAGAAAGCGGGTCTGAACGGGAGCGAAATGATGGCGGAAGTCCCGGAAGCTGCACATATCTTATCCTACAATGATACGGCGTCCACCCTCGGAAAGCTTAAAAGGCTCGGTATGTCCGTCTGCATCGACAGCTTCGGCAACGAGTATCTTCCTCTCAACGTTATGAAGAATTCCTATGTGGATAATATAAAGGTGAGCTCAAGCTTCGTGACCAATTCCGGCGGTGAGTTTGATGATGTTTTGCTTAGCACTACATTTTCGCTTGCAAAAAGCCGTGGGATCACCACAAACGTGAAGAACGTGGAATACCGCAGCCAGCTTGACGCTGCCATACGCGCGGGCGCCGATGTTATCCAGGGCGGATATCTCGCGCCTCCCGCAGCACCGGAGGAGATACTCGGTTCACTTACCATCAGTATTCCTCAGACTTTACATGGCTGAAGGGACAAAAACCGATGCATAAAACAGCAATGACCGATCATTTTGAAAACCGTTTGCATCAGGCGCCGGCATTTTCGTGTCGGCGCGCTTTTCGTGCATTTTATATGGACATACGCGGGAAGTACTGAAGCCTGAGTTTGTCCGCGATAAGCGCTATGAATTCGGAGTTGGTGGGCTTTCCGCGGGAAGTATGTATCGTATAGCCGAAAAGCCCATTGAGAACATCGACATCACCTCTGTCCCATGCGATCTCTATTGCATGACGGATCGCGCGTTCAACGCGGGAAGATGTTGTTCCGTATCGCTGTGCGACGGTCGGATAAAGGAGCTTTGTGACGCTGTTTATCATCTCATCATCGTTTATCGAGAGGATTATTGCGGTCCGCAGATAGTGGTAGCCTTTTATGTGTGCGGGGATCCCTATACGATGTATCATGTCGGTCACCACATATTCTATGTTCGCCATTTCCTTTCCGGACGCGTTTGAGGTAAGGTTCCTGTACTTTTTCAGTGAATTGATCTTGTTCAGCATAAGTTCCGGTGCGAACGGTTTTACCATGAAGTAGCTTGCACCTGCGTCCATAACTTCCTTTTCGAGTTCCGGAGTGTTGATGTTGGAAACTACGATAGTTATAGGTACTGTGCCTTTTGCAGCCCTTATCTCGTCAAGCAGGGAAGCTGCGTCAAGTTCCGGCATCTTGGCTTCGATTATGAGAAAATCCGGCATATCGTTCTTCACGGATTCGAGTATCACTTTTCCGTTTTTGTGTCTTGCGGCTGTGAACATTCCCTCTTTTTTGAGCAGGCTCGCCCATGTAAGTCCGTATTCCGATGAATCGTCTCCGATCAAGATCTTGATTTTCTCTGACATTTTTATTGTCCTCCTGATTGTTTAATTTTTTTTGTGACCTAATTGTAGCATATAATTTTTGAAATGGCAATATTTTACAGCGTTTTTCGGAATGCCAAAAAAGTTATTCCGTCATATATAGAAATACTAACAAATGTTTACAGGCGAGAACAATTCTGGAAATCAATGATACGCGATCTGAAACATCGTTTTTTTCGCTGTCTGATTTTGTCGGATATCTTAAAAACGGGTGTTCCCCGAGATGAGAAAATTGTCCGTTCGACATCATTTTTGTAAGAATAAACAATTTATTTTTTTGATTTTGAGTTATAAAATCATATTATAAAACTTTCGGAATAAAATACAATTTTATTATCATTTTTTGTTGTAACAGGAGGAATTGAGAAATGTCAAAAACACTTGACTGGAACAGGTATGTAGATGCGGCTGTGAGAACTGTTTCCGAGGGCGTCATACTGCTGAAGAACGAGAAGAATGTGCTGCCTCTCGATAAGAACAGCATCACTGCTGTTTTCGGCAGGATCCAGCTCCACTACTACAAAAGCGGTACAGGTTCGGGCGGTATGGTGAACGTATCGAAAGTTACCGGAATCACCGACGGTCTTATCGAATCCGGAGCTAAGATCAACGATGAGCTTCTTTCCGTTTATAAGGAATGGGACGAGGCTGATCCGTTTGACTGCGGAGCAGGCTGGGGAACGGAACCCTGGTCACAAAAGGAGATGCCCCTCAGCGACGAGATAGCTGCAAAAGCAGCGGAGTCCGGCGATACCGCAGTCGTCATAATCGGACGAACCGCGGGTGAGGAGCAGGACAACAAGCTTGAGAAAGGCTCATATTACCTGACTGATACCGAGACGGATATGCTTAAAACAGTCCGCCGTAATTTCGGGAAAATGGCTGTCCTGCTCAATATCGGCGGCATAATAGACCTGTCTTTCATGGACAGCGAGGAAACTGCTCCCGACGCGCTCATGATCGTATGGCAGGGCGGAATGATCGGCGGAACCGGAACGGCGCGTGTACTGACGGGTGAAGTCTCACCCAGCGGAAAGCTTCCCGATACGATTGCGTACAACATATCCGACCATGCTTCCGACAGGAATTTCGGCGACCCGGATAAGTGTATCTACGCAGAAGATATTTATGTAGGCTACCGTTATTTCGAGACGTTTGCAAAAGACAAAGTCCGCTATCCTTTCGGTTACGGTCTTTCATATACCGATTTTGAGCTGAAGTGTGATAAAGCCGCGAAATACGATGACCGGCTCGATATATCTGTAAATGTCAAGAATATCGGAGCGGAGTACAGCGGCAAGGAAGTTGTCCAGCTGTACTGCGAGGCTCCCCAGGGTGCCCTCGGAAAGCCGGCGCGTTCCCTCTGCGCTTTTGAGAAGACCGGAAGCATCTCGCCATACGCTTCATGGATAATCAACTTCGATGTGGATATAAAATCGCTTGCGTCTTATGACGATTCCGGGAAAACAGGGCATAAGAACTGCTTTGTCCTTGAAGCCGGAGAGTACAATATCTATGTAGGCACAGACGTTCGTTCCGCAGTAAAATGCCTGTCATTCACGGTAGATGAAACGAGAGTGATATCTCAGCACAGACAGGTGCTTGCGCCTTATATGAGCTATGACCGTATCCTGCCGCTGACCGGCGGCTGCGGCATTACCGAGGGCAGCGAGCCTGTGCCGCTGAACGAAAATGACGTTGACAGTATCATTGCCGGAAGCCTGCCCGCTGAGATACCTCAGACCGGCGACAGGGGGATAAAGCTTGCCGATGTCAAGAGCGGCAAAAACACAATGGACGAGTTCATAGCCCAACTCTCCGATAACGATCTCGCTTGCATAATACGCGGCGAGGGTATGGGAAGCCCGAAGGTAACTCCGGGTACGACTTCCGCATTTGCCGGAGTTACACAGTCCCTTATCGACTTCGGCATACCGAGCTGCTGCACATCGGACGGCCCGTCGGGAATGAGACTTGACTGCGGAACAAAAGCATTCAGTCTCCCTAACGGAACGCTTATCGCTTCCACTTTCAATAAGGAACTTGTTCATGAGCTGTTTGCGCTTGCGGGACTTGAAATTGCATACAACAAGGTCGATTGTCTGCTGGGACCCGGAATGAACATCCACCGTCACCCGCTCAACGGGCGCAACTTCGAGTATTTTTCCGAAGACCCGCTGCTTTGCGGAGAAATGGCTGCGGCTGAACTGAACGGTCTGCATACTGCCGGAGTCACCGGTACGATCAAGCATTTCTGCTGCAACAATCAGGAGCTCAACCGTCACTTCCTCGATTCCGTGGTTTCTCAGAGAGCGCTTCGTGAGATATATCTCAAAGGCTTCGAGATCGCGGTCAAAAAGGGAAATGCAAAAACCATAATGACAACATACGGTTCGCTGAACGGAGTGTGGACAGCAGGCAACTACGAGCTCAATACTATGCTGCTGCGTGATGACTGGCACTACACCGGCGTTACCATGACAGACTGGTGGGCGAATATAAACCGCCGGAACTGCGCGCCCGACAAGAAAGACTTCGCTATAATGGCGAGAGCGCAGAACGATATGTATATGGTTTGCCCGGACAGCTCGGATCACGAGGACAACACACTCGAAATGCTCGCTTCCGGCGGACTTACGCGAGGTGAGCTGCAGCGGAACGCAAAGAACATCTGCACCTTTGCTATGAACACGCGTGCTATGGACAGACTTATCGGGAATGCCGAAGAAATTGAGATCATCAACCGCCCGCAGGAAGACAGCGACGGTATGGATATGGATGGACAGGTCTATGACCTTGAGGACGAGGTGGTTATACCGCTGGACAAGGCTTCTGCGGTAAGAGGTTCAAGCTATGTGTTTGTGCTTAATGTCAAAAAGTTCGGAGACTTTGATGTTGCAATAACGGCAAGCTCCGAGAGCAGTGAGCTTGCGCAGATACCGGTCACTATGTTCGTTATCGGCATACCGTGGGGAACATTTACATTCAACGGAACAGGCGGAAAACCTGTGACTGTGACAAGACAGACCCAGTTCTATTCGCGCTATACGACGGTAAGGCTCTATTTCGGACAGAGCGGACTGAAGCCGGAGAGCATCACGTTCAAGCTGAAAAGAGAAGGGAAGACGTTCGCAAATGTCTGATTTTATCATACCCGTTCACGTTGTAGCTGCCGGGGGAATAATACGGAACGGAGACGGCGATATCCTGCTTATCCGAAGCGAGCGCCGCGGCTGGGAATTTCCCGGCGGCATCATCGAGCAGGGCGAGGATATCATATCCGGGCTGAAACGGGAGATAATGGAAGAGTCCGGCGCGAGGGTGCAGGTGAACGAGCTTTTCTGCGTATCGTCGAATACCTGCTTTGTCCCCGGCTACAACGGAGTAGAGAGCGTACCTCCGAAGGTGGTGTTCGATTTCATATGTACCTACGAGGACGGCGAATTCATGCCGAATGAAGAGAGCTATGAAGCTGCTTTCGTGCCGCAGAACGAGGTATTGGAGCGGATCACCGTGCCGAACTTCATCGACCGTTTCAAAGCGTATCTGGAATATAGCGGCAGACCCACATATCTGTCGTTTGAGACATATCCCGTGTACAATCTGAACATCAGACAGAAGATATAAAGGGAACCTCTAAAAACCCAATTTGAGAGAAAAAGAGCTATCCACTTTATGCCGCTTTGTATGCGCGCGTCCTGCGCGCTTTTGGCGGCAATACCACGGCTTCCTGCCGTGACCGTCTACTGCGTCAAACCTCCTAA
>JAGBMA010000134.1 GCA_017635095.1 Ruminiclostridium sp.
ATAAATTTACGGCGGTCAGAGGCGATAGGCAGGTAGCACCGCTGGCTATACAAATCCCGAACAAGTGCGGGCTTTGCATAGACTGCGCGGTACTACCTGCTCAGGAGGGAGCGCCCTCCCGAGACCTACCCCAAAATGCGGTCGCTTGGGCGACCGTGAAAGCGGCGCAGGAGCGCCGGAAAATAAAAATATAATGGCAGAAAATTGGCGTCGATAAGTTCCAACTTTGTGACCGGTTTAGCAGCTTGGTTCTAATAGATCATAGGTAATTGCTTAAACCTTTTCGTCGTGAACCGAAAAAATCAGATTGTTATCTTTCATCGTCAGCATACTTCTTCATATGAAAATAATCGAAAAAGCGGGAATGCCAGCATCTTTTACTGGTATTCCCGCTTATTTCTTATAACATCAGATCCGGCTTTTGTAATTATTCCCCCAAGCCTGCATAGCGTCAAGTATCGGACGCATACTTTCTCCAAGCTCGCTGAGCGCATATTCCACCCTTGGCGGTACTTCGGGATAAACGGTGCGTGTGATGATGCCGTCGGATTCCATTGAACGCAGGCTGTCGGTGAGCACCTTCTGACTGATGCCTTCGAGCGACTTCATCAGCTCGTTGAACCTCCACGGACGGGCAAGGAGATTTCGCAGTATCAGCAGTTTCCATTTATTTCCGATAAGCTGTACCGTTGTTGCAACAGGACAATCGGGAAGTTCTTCTTTTTTTATCATGGCGCTTATCCTCCGATAGTTTTAATTTGAATGTAACATTCATTTTTGGATATTATAGCATATTTCAAAAAATATTTCAAGAGTTTTCCGCACTGTTATCAAATGGTCACCTTTTTGTTACTATCCCACAAAAAAGTGCGTACTTCACAAGCCCTGAAAAGTATGATATAGTTATATCAGCGGGAACGGAAAGTACCCGAAATAATTTCAAGGAGGCTTTCATCATGAGTGAAATGCTTAACAGAGTAGCAGAATTTGGTTCCGCAAACAGCGCTTGCGGAACGGCAGACCCCAAGCCTTCCGCTTGCGGCTCGGCTGATCCTAAGCCTTCCGCTTGCGGCGCAGCAGACCCTAAGCCCTCCGCTTGTGGCTCAGCTTGCGGCGCGGCGGATCCCGACAAGAAGTAAGTCGTTAAACTTCAATAAAATGCGGGCATATCGGTCGTCCGGTATGCCTGCAATAACGAGAATTACGCAAAAGCGTTTACATAGACAGGAGGAACCCCGATGAAACCGTATTTTGCTTTTCAGTGGCATATAACAGACACCTGCGACCAGCGCTGCAAGCACTGCTACATCTTTGCGGAGGATAACTGCAAGGCTCTCACAGAAATGCCATGGGAGAAGATGAAGCAGGTGGTCGAGAGCTGCGAGGATATGTGCGGCAAGCTCGGACGTACTCCTTATTTCTACATTACCGGCGGTGACCCGATACTGCACCGTGATTTCTGGAAACTGGCGGAGCTGCTGCACGAAAAGCACATTGACTGGGGGATCCTCGGCAACCCGTTCCACCTGAATGATGAGGTATGCAGACAGCTGCATGATCTCGGCTGCCGCAAGTACCAGCTTTCCCTTGACGGAATGGAGGAAATGCACGACAGTTTCCGCAAGCCCGGCTCATTCAAGTCCACAATGAAAGCTATTGACTGCATAAAGAACGCGGGAATGTGGTGCGCGGTGATGTCAACGGTATCGAGCGCAAATATCGACGATTTCCCAGAGATGATAGACCTTGTGGCGGAGAAGAATGTCGATGTGTTCGCGTTCGGTCGCTACTGCCCAACAAGCGGTCAGAAGTCGGAGGAATACCACATACCGCCGCTTCGCTACCGTGATTTTCTCGATATGTGCTACAAACGGTTTCAGCAGCATAAAGCAAACGGCTGCAAGACCACATTTCAGTATAAAGACCACCTTTGGACACTATATCTCTACGAGCAAGGCTTATTCAAGATACCCGAAAACCACGGCAAGGATATGATCTATGACGGCTGCCACTGTGCGATCGGTCACATGACCATACTGCCAACGGGCGATGTGTATGCCTGCCGCAGAATGGAAAGCAAGATCGGCAACGTGTTCGATACGCCAATGTATGAACTGTTCCTCGGTGCAGACTTAGAGGAATACCGTCAGTTTGATAAGTTTGAAAAGTGCAGTAAATGCGAGCTTCGGGGCTATTGCAGAGGTTGTCCTGCCGTAACCTTCGGTTATACGGGCAATATGTATGCACCCGATCCGCAGTGCTGGAAGGAGGTCGGCTAATGGATCTGCAAACCTGTCTGAAAAAGCTGGAGCTTGTTCAGGTTCTGAACTTCGCCACCGTTGACGAGGACGGTGCTCCGCAGGTACGCAATATCAGTGCGATACACTACGAACCCGATGCACTCTACTTCTTCACCGCAAGGGGAAAGGAGTTCTGCCGACAGCTTCTCCGTGACGGCAGATTGCAGGTAAGCTGTTACACACGCTTCAAGGAAAGCATCAGGCTTTCGGGCAAAGCTGTTCCTGTTCCCGATGATGAGCAGATCAAGTGGCGTGACAAGATATTTGAGGAACAGCCCTATCTTGAAAATGTCTATCCGAAAGATACGAAAAATATCGGTATCATCTTTGTGATAAAAGGATTCACGATCGAGTATTTCAACCTTGGTGTCAACCCGATATTCCGTGAGGTGTACGAATGCGGAGCGACCGCAAAGCCGAAGGGCTTTATTGTAAACGAGGACTGTATCGGCTGCGAGACTTGTGTTTCAGTCTGTCCGCAAAGAGCGATAGATATGCAGGACGACAGAGCGAGTATCCGTCAGCAGAATTGTCTGCATTGTGGAAATTGCTTTGAACAATGTCCAACCGGAGTGATAACAAGGAGGTAGCAGAATGGAACTTTTAGAACTTATGAAATATCGCCGCTCGATACGAAAATACACAGATAGGCAGATACCGAAAGAGGACTTACAGAAGATCATCGAAGCCGGAGCGTATGCTCCGAACGCAGGCGGCGGGCAGCGAAGTATTATCGTTGCTGTCCGTAACAAGCGACTCGCGGAGCAGATCGGTATTCTCAATTTGTCGAAGTTTGACCGCTCAACGCTTATCGGCGGCTATGTCTCAAAGGAACAGCCCAGCGTGATAGATGATAAAAACATAAAGAACGGCTTTTACGGAGCTCCCACAGTCTGTGTTATCTTCACACCGAAGAACTTTCTGTATGCTGTTCCGGACGCTTTCTGCTGTGCCGAGAATATGGTGCTTGAAGCCACGGAGCTTGGTATAGCATCGTGTATTACAGCAAGAGCCGAGGAGACTTTCGATAATGACATCGGCAGAGAACTTCTGAACAAATGGGGTATCCCCGACAACTTCATCGCTCGGGCATTTGTGCTTCTTGGCTGCTGTAACGGTGAATATCCTCAGAGCAAGCCCCGCCGTGAAGGTCGCGTGGTAATTGTTGATGAGGATTGAATGACAGTTGTAATAATGCGTTAAATATGCTATAATGTCAAGGAAAGGACGGTGTTGGCATGATAATCAACACAGGTATGCGGACGGATATTCCTGCGTTTTATTCCGAATGGTTCATGAACAGGATCAGAGCAGGATTTGTGCTGGTGCGTAACCCTTACCGCCCGGATTGGATCACTCGCTATGAGCTGGATCCGGATGTGGTG
>JAGBMA010000135.1 GCA_017635095.1 Ruminiclostridium sp.
CGGAGCCCCACACCCCGGCACATTTTGGGCGGGGATTTCATATTATATCTCAGCGGGATATCATTCCCGCCGATCGGAGGAAATGCAATGACAGATGAATACAGAAAAATCGTTTTTATAGGCGGAGATATGAGAATGGCATACGCGGCGGAAAAGCAGGCGAAGGATCATGATTGCGCGCTCAGCGGATTTGACATGATCGGGACTGGGAAGATGCACGGGGTAGGAAATGCGCGTACAGGCGATAAGTACGACGCTGCCGTGCTGCCGGTTTTCGCGGGCAGCTCCCACGAGATACGCTGCCCATATTCCAACAGGACTTACGATATAAATATACTGACTATCCACTTGCGCCGGGGTGGTATCGTATTTGCGGGACGGGTGTTCCCCGAACTTGAGCAGCTCTGCGCCGACAGCGGATATCAGCTCTGCGACTACCTCGAACGCGAAGAGCTTGCAGTCCGTAACGCGGAGCTCACCGCCGAGGGAGCTGTAGCGATCGCGATAAACGAAACCGGGCGGGCTCTGCTCGGCTCACATATATCTGTACTCGGTTTCGGGAGAATAGGTAAGATCTGCGCCAGGTACTTCTCCGCGCTCGGAGCAGCCGTTACCGTCTGCGCACGCAGAAAAAGCGATCTCGCATGGGCAGAGTCCCTCGGGTACAGAACAACGGATATCTGCAGCGGCGCTGAGTTCTGCGGAACACTTGCGGGCAGCGACATCATTGTAAATACAGCACCGGCTGAGCTGATAACCGGTGAGCGGGCGGCTGCAATAAAAAAAGGCGCCCTGCTCATAGAGCTCGCGTCTGTGCCCTGCACAAAGGGAGAAACACCCGCGCGCATCATAAGCGCCGGAGGGCTTCCGGGAAAAACAGCCCCGATATCCGCCGGAGAAATAATTGCGGACACGATCGAAAACATACTCACAGAAAGGAGCATGAAAAATGGAGGAGCTTAAAGGAGTACGGGTCGGTTTCGCAATGTGCGGCTCGTTCTGCACGTTCTCACAGTGCTTTGAAGCGCTCGGACAGCTTATCGCCGAGGGCTGCGAACCCGTCCCGATAATGTCTTTCAATGCCTACAGCACCGATACCCGCTTCGGAAATGCCGCAGACCACGCCGAAAGGCTCGAAAAGCTCTGCGGCAGAAAAGTGATCCACACCATCGCAGACGCGGAGCCGATCGGTCCGAAGAACATGACAGATATCATGCTTGTGGCAAACTGCACCGGAAATACCCTCGCCAAACTTGCCGCAAGCATCACGGATACGCCGGTCACTATGGCTGTCAAGAGCCACCTGCGGGGCAGCAAGCCCGTGGTGCTGAATATAGCAACGAACGACGCGCTCGCGGGCTCGGCGAAAAACATATTCACGCTGATGAATTACAAGAACTACTACTTCGTGCCCATAGCACAGGACGATCATGTAAAGAAGCCGTTCTCACTCATGGGCGATTTCGGGAAGATACCCGAAACGCTGGTGCAGGCGCTCGGTCACAGACAGATACAGCCTGTCATCGGAAGAGCCTGAGCGTTCAGAATAGTGCGGCAACTGCACCCCCGAGCATCAAAACGACAGACACGATAAAAACCGGCTCTCTGAATATCACGGCAAGCCTGTCTCTGACCCGGAGCCCTTCACTGTCAGTAAGCCGGCACAGACGGAATATGAATGCTGCGGCGATCACCGGCAGTCCCACATACAGGAGTATCGAATAGGCGCTGCCGACAAATCCGGAAAGCCCGGAGAAGAACGCGTCTGCCGGATCGCTGCCGAGAGTATCGGGCAGATAAGTGCTTATGACCGCAATGATGTTGTTTATGATATGGCAGATGAGCGACGGGACGATAGAACCGGATCTTATGGCTATAACTGCAAGAAAAAAACCAAATCCGAAGGAATACAGGAACTGGCTGAAATTGAAATGTGACAGCGCGAAAAACAGCGACGATATCAGCGCCGCCGCGCTGTCACTGTATTTTCTCAGAGGGTCGAGCAAGAGCTTGCGGTAGATGATCTCCTCGCACAGCGGCGCGATGATGCACACACAGAACGCAAACACACAGTATCTGAACAGGTTCTGGGGCATAACGCCGGAAAATGCAGTCTCCGGCCGCGGTACCGAAAAAAGATCGTTTATGAGTACAGAAATGCGGTTCGTTACCCACGAGCCGACAAGTCCCGCGGTCCAGCCTGCAATAAACAACAGCGGAGTCTCGCCGAAAAAGCGCCTGTAACGCGGCTCGCCGGGAACATGGGCGCCGTCCTCCCTGCCGAAGATAAAGCTGAATGCGATCAGCGGCACGGTATAGACACAGACCTCGTTCATGAGCATAAGCAAAGCGTAACCCGCGTCCGTGCCCGCGTCCGAAAGCTCGGAAGCATTGGGCATCAGCGCCACGATAAAAGACACGACAAAAGAGAAAACGATAGCTATGAAATACTGATTTGCAAAGATCAGAAGCCCTGCGGCTCCGTACTTTCTTGCAAGCTCTCCGAGCCCCTGCCGCGATGTGTTATTTATCTCTTCCATCAGCTGTTACCGTATATGAGCGAGCTTATGAGAGCACGCGAAAAACCGCCGTATGTGTCTATCACCATGATAAGGGACAGCAGCGCCGGTATCGTGCACACCAGCATCATCACCTTGCGGCTGTTCTTTTCTTCGCCCCAGACTTTCGGGGTCTTATAGCGCTTTATCTGTTTTATCTTCATGACCGCCGAGATAAATCCAACGATTATGAGTATGAGCACGCTTACCATGAAGATGCCATAGAAAGCCACCCATATCATGTCGCTGTCCGGGATCTCTTCGGGATTGCCGTTGAGTATATATTCCTGAACGCTCGGCGTATTCATAAGGAGCACGATAACTCCGCCGATACCGTTCATGATCGCATGAATTATGGTGGTCGGGAATATGGAGCCGGTAACGTTGGCAATATAGCCGAGGGCTATACCCGCCGCCGCAGTATAGAAGCACTGCTGGAAATTGCCGTGGAATACGCCGAAGAGAATGCCGCTCACAAAAATGGACAAGCCGTTTCCGTAGGGCTTCAGCGCGTTGAGTATCACCCCGCGGAACATGAACTCCTCAAACACCGGAGCTATCACCACAAGCATGAAGAACATGAACCACGCCCCCGCCATGCCCGCGGAGGTCTGATCTGCAACAGTATTCAGCTTCTTCGTGATGTCCGCCCGGCTTGTAAGCAGGTAGGTGACTATGATAGTAATGAGATTGAACATCTGCGCAAAACCGTAAACCGCGGTAAAATTACCGACAGCACGGGTGTTGCTCTTCGGGATCCTGTAAAGGCACTTTATCCCGCGGCCGTTCTTTCCGAGATATCCGAACATGAACGCACCTATCACCGACGGAAGTATCTGGAGAAAAAGCGCGGACAGCGAAAGCTCCGCAATGTAGCTTTCCGCATACGGTACGGAACCGTCCATAGCCTTGTCCGCAAATGTTATCACGACCACGGCTATGTACCTTAGCAGGAAAAGCAGCATAACGTAAGTTCCCACAAGGAGCGCCGTTTTTTTATACGCGGGAAGCACATCTTCCCCGCTGTTCACTGTCATAGTGGTTTCTTCCGGCATTTTTACCCTCCGTTGATCTTTTTACGCTTTCTTTATGCGCTTCGAGTTCTTCTCCCAGTTCTCGATTATCTTGGTCTGAGAACGCTCGATGGCAAGGCTCTCGGGCGGTACATTGCTCGTTATGGTGGATCCGGCGGCGGTAGTGGCATTCTCGCCTATCTCGACGGGCGCGATGAGGTTGGTGTTGCAGCCTATGAACGCGTAATCGCCTATAGTGGTGCGGTATTTGTTGATGCCGTCGTAATTGGCGGTAACACAGCCGCAGCCGAAGTTCACGCCCTTGCCCACATCGCTGTCACCGACGTATGTGAGATGTGCGACAGCGGTGTTCACGCCGATCTCGGAATTCTTGATCTCAACGAAGTCGCCGATCTTTACGCCGTCATGCAGTATAGTACCGGGGCGCAGCTGGACGAAGGGACCCGCTTTGACGCGGTCGCAGATACGGGAATCATATCCCTGCACGGAATTGAGGGTGACGCTGTTACCGACGGTGCAGTTTTCCAGCAGCGTATTCGGTCCGATAACGCATTTTTCTCCGATAACGGTGTTCCCGCGAAGTATCGTTCCGGGAAGTATGGTGGTATCGCGTCCGATCTTCACGTTCCTGCCGATGATGACACCGTCGGTGGAAACGAACTCGACGCCCTCGTCAAGAAGCTCGCCGATAACGTTCATTTTCGCGATTATATTGAGCTGGAGAAGCTCGGCACGGCTGTTGGCGCCGAGAACTATATCGGTGTCCGGAGAGGTGAGAGTGCCGACCTTGCCGCCCTCCCCGCGTATGATGCCGACAGTGTCGGTGAGGTAGTACTCGCCGGCGGCGTTATCACAGCTCAGCTTGTCGAGCGCCTTTGCAAGCGCTTCCGCCCTGAACCAGTAGATGCCCGAGTTTATCTCGGTTATGCCGAGCTGGACGAGGGTACAGTCCTTAGCTTCCACTATCCCCGCGAAATTTCCGTTTGACTCGCGGACTATCCTGCCGTAGTTTCCGGGGTCGGGAAGATCCGCTGTCACAACGGTGACATCATTGCCCCGGTGGGTATGCTCGCTCAGGGCGGCGGTTATGGTATCGCTGTCCGCGAAGGGAGCGTCCCCGCACAGCACAAGTAAATTATCCCCGTCTTTAAGCATCTCTCTCGCCTGCATGACTGCGTGTCCGGTGCCCTTGCGCTCGGTCTGCATAAAAGTACGGTATGCGCCTCTGGACGCGAGGTATTCCTTTACCGTCTCTGCGCCGCAGCCCACCACGACGCCCACATCTTCATCGGGGATACCCGCGTCTCTTAAATTATCGAGCACCCAGCCGATCATAGGATCGCCGAGCACCTCGCACATTACTTTCGGACCCGAAGATCTCATTCTCCTGCCGTTGCCTGCGGCAAGGACTATTGCACTATAGCTCATTTCTGCCTCCACATTATGATATGAATCAGCGGCCGCTCTTTTCCGCGCAGCCACAGAATACACATTGTCTCTGTCGGTACCGCATAGCTTTTATGCAGTATCGCCTATATATTATCGCACATTTTCCGAAAATAATCAATAGGTTTTGTTGATTTTATGCGGTATTTGTGATATACTTTAACAGTGACGTACCTCTTCATCGGGGCATGAAATAACACCCGTACAGTGACATTGTAATATATGGAAAAGGAAACAGGATTATGATAAAGGGATTTGAAAAGAAGCCGGAAGCTTTCGCCGATGCTGTGAAAAATGCCGCCGTCGGTTCTCCGTCGGCTCTCGCGTCCGCCGCCCGCAGCGATAAGGACGCTGTAACCGCCTTTGCCGCGGTTTATCTTGCAGTAAAAGAGGCTCTCGGACTGACACCCTTCGACTCACAGATCATAGCGGGCGCTTATCTTGACGACGAGAACGCCGTGGAGCTTGCCACCGGCGAGGGAAAGACGATCGCCGCAGTATTTGCCGCGTTCTACTCTTCCGCCTGTCTCGGCGAGCACGTCCATATCCTCACATTCAACGATTACCTTGCAAAACGCGACCGTGAATGGATGAAGCCGGTGTATGACCTGCTCGGGACAACTACCGCGTACATCACCGAAAAGTCCTCTCACGAAGAACGCAAGGCCGCGTACAAAGCCGACGTTCTCTATGCAACGGTAAGAGAGTGCGGATTTGATTTTCTTCGGGATTTTCTTGTGACGGATCCGGAAGAGGCCGTAGGAAACGGCTACGACCGCGCTATCGTAGATGAAGCGGACTCGCTTCTCATAGACGAAGCCCGTATCCCGCTCATAGCAGCCGGAGTAATGGACACGGAACAGGACAAGCAGCTCCCGGAGATACTGGAATTTGCAAGAACGCTTGAAGAAGGCGACTACGAGACAGATGAGGGCACCAAGTCCGCTTACCTCACCCACGCAGGTGAAGAAAAGGCGGAAAAGCGGTTCGGTATCGACAACATCTACGACTCCGTAAACTACGGGCTCCTCACAAGACTCAACGACTCGCTCAACGCCCTTTACGTTCTCAAAGAGGACAGGGATTACATCGTCAAGGACGGCTCTATCCGCATAATAGACGCATTCACCGGCCGCACCGCCGAGAACAGGAGCTATCCCGGCCTGCTCCAGCCCGCCGTGGAGCTAAAGCACGGTCTTGATGTCTCGGAGCGCGGCGTGATAATGGGAAGCATACCGATACAGTTCTTTATGCGCCAGTACAAACGCATCTCCGGCATGACCGGAACCGCGGTCAGTGCCGCAGACGAGTTCGATGAGCTTTACGGACTTGTGGTAAAGCACGTCGAGCCCAATACTCCCTCGGCGCGCATCGACCTGCCTATGGCGGTATATTACGACGAGGACAGCAAGCTCGCCGCCGTTGTACGCGAGGTGCAGGCTGCACACGAAAAGAAACAGCCCGTGCTCATCGGAACATCGGACATCGCCCAGAGCGAGAAGCTCTCGGGGCTTCTCACCGCGGCAGGCATAGCTCACAACGTGCTCAATGCCAAGAACGACGAGGAAGAAGCCGGGATAATCAAGGAAGCGGGAATGCCCGGCGCAGTCACCGTCTCCACTAACATGGCGGGACGCGGGGTTGACATAAGACCCGGCGGCGGGGACGGAAAGCTCCGCGATGAAGTGGTGAACGCGGGGGGACTTTACGCAATAGGAACGTTCCTTGCCGAAAGCGCCCGTATAAACGACCAGCTCCGGGGACGTGCCGCGCGCCAGGGCGACCCGGGCCAAAGCAGGCTTTTTGTGTCGCTCGACGAGAAAATAATGACGATCTACCGGCTCAAAAAGCTCATACCGGCTCACCGGTACCCCTCACCCACTACCGACGAGATCACCGACAAGACGGTGGTAAAGGAAGTCGCCCGCATTCAGAAGATCTCCCAGGGCAAAACTCTCGACGAGCGGGTAAGGCTGCTCAAATTCACGATGATCGGCGAAAAGCACCGCGATCTTGTGTTCTCGGCGCGAAAAAAGTACCTTACAGGCGAGAGTGTGCCAACGATATGGCAGGACGAATTCCCGGAACGCTATGAAAAGGCAGTCTCACTCTACGGAGAGGACAAAGTGGCGGAAATGCAGCTTAGCTGCATCAAATCGGCGATAAATATGCGCTGGAGCGGCTACCTCGAATTCACGTCATGGCTCAGGGAAAGCATTCACCTTGCGGCGATCGGAGGAGAAGATCCCGCCGAGGAGTACAATATCCGCTGTGAGAACTTCTATGAGACCATGGGCGATGACCTTACCGAAGAAATGGGGAAAGCCCTCGAAGAGCTTATAGCAAAAGGTCCGGAGAAAATGAAGATACCGCGTCCGAAACACATATACACTTATCTGCTGGAGGACTCGGGCGATGAACTTGAACGCCGCTCGATAGCGGAAGCGCTCATGGGCGATATAGATTACGACGAATACGGCGAGGATTACGCGGAATACCGCCCGTCCGAGCCTGCAAAGAAAGACAGCTCCGAAAAACCGGAGAAAAAAGGCTTTTTCGCGAAGCTGTTCGGAAAACAGGGGTAAATATGCAGACGATAGCAGCCATTGCAACGCCGCAGGCGGAAGGCGGTATTGCAGTTATACGCGTCTCCGGAAGCGAAGCCGTTGATATTGCCGCAAAGGTATTCGTTCCGGCAAGCGGAAGGAACATAAGGAAAATGAAAGGCTACACAGCCTGCTACGGCGAGATATGCGACGGGGATAAGCGGCTCGACGACGGGGTGCTGCTCATTTACCGCGCCCCCCACAGCTACACCGGCGAGGATACGGCGGAGATATCCTGCCACGGAGGAACTTTCGCAGCGAAACGGGTGCTCTCTGCCTGCTTTTCCGCGGGCGCGGCTCCCGCACAGGCAGGAGAATTCACGAAACGCGCCCTGCTCAACGGGAAAATGTCACTCACCCAGGCAGAGGCTGTTGCAGACATAATAAGCGCCCAGAACGAACAGTTCCTCCTCTGCTCACGGTCACAGCAGGAAGGTGCGCTTTACCGCCGGATCAGTGCAGTTTCGGAAAAGCTGCTCTCTCTGGTGACGCTGATACAGGCCTGGATAGACTACCCGGACGAAATGGAGGACGAGTTCGACGGAAAGCTCGAAGCCGATAAGCTCCGCAGCATATCCGACGAGCTCTCCGCCCTCATAGCGAGCCACGGCGAAGGCCAGCTCGTAAAAGACGGGATCCCCTGCGCTATCGTAGGCCGCCCGAATGTCGGGAAATCCACCCTCATGAACCTGCTCACCGGTACGGAGAGAAGCATCGTCACCGATATCGAGGGCACCACCCGCGATATAGTCGAGGAAACGGTGAACGCAGGCGGAGTCATGCTGCGGCTGGCGGACTGCGCCGGGATCCGCGAGACGGACGACGTGGTGGAGAGCATAGGCGTTGAGCGCATGATAAAGAAGCTCGGGGAAGCCGCAGTCGTCATAGCCGTGTTCGATCTCAGCAGACCCCTCTCGGAGGACGATGAACGCCTCATGGAACTTCTTGACGGGAAGAGGGTCGTGTGCATAGCCAACAAGACCGATCTTGAGGAAAAAGCAGATGCGGAGATCCTCGTAAAACGCTTCGGAAGTATTGTACGCGTAAGTGCAAAAGATCCGGACTGCGCAAAAACCGTAGCCGACGCGGTGACCGCAGTTTCCGGGCTCGGCAGTCTCGACCTCAACTCCGGATTTATCGCCAACGAACGCCAGCGACTTTGCGCGGAACAGGCAAAAGCCGCTGTGGACGAGGCTCTCGGCGCGCTCGAAAGCGGAATGACACTCGACGCTGTAGGCGTGATGTGCGAAAACGCACTTGACAGGCTCTATGAGCTCTCCGGCGAACAGGTCAGCGAAACAGTGGTCGATCAGGTGTTCAGACGGTTCTGCGTGGGAAAATAACAGGCCGCAGATCTATATGAATGACTGCATTAAAGACGTTCTCACCGCCCGGGGCTCCGGGCGGTGTTTTTGCGTCCATATCCGGTTATACTTCCAAAATCGTAAATAAGCCGCGATACTTTATGCCGCGAAAGCCTATTGACGGTGAGTTTATCTGTGATAGGCTGGTAGCCGGGCAGCAGCCCGTCAGGGGCGGTTGCCCGTGCTGCCTGACTATCACAAATATCGA
>JAGBMA010000019.1 GCA_017635095.1 Ruminiclostridium sp.
AAAAGAGAAAATGAGATAGCTGCGTCGGATACAAGGAAAGCCGACGAAGCCGGGCTGGCGCCCGGTTAGGAGGTTTGACGCAGTAGACGGCGTGGCTAGCTCTTTTTCTCTCAAATTGGGTTTTTAGAGGTTCCCTTATGTTGTACGCTGCAGTATATACAGCGCTTATTCGTAATCTTCGCTGTCGCGGTGACGTTTCTTCGCTTCGTACATCTTCCTGTCGCCATCGTGCATTAGCTCGTCGATATTGCCGCCGCCCTCATAAGTGACAACGCCTGTGCTCATGGTCACAGGAAGCCCGTCGGCTGTAAAAATACGCTGGATCGTATTTTCGAGGTTCGTTGTATAGACCCTGATCTCCTCTTCGCTCAGGACGCCGTCAATGACAAGCGCGAACTCATCGCCGCCGAGTCTTGCGGAAACTGCTTTCGGGAAGTGCGTCTTTATGACGCGGGAGGTGCTTACGATCACCTCGTCGCCCTTTGCGTGGCCGTAATGCTCGTTGACATACTTGAACCGGTCAAGATCCATGTAGAAAAGCGTCATGGGCTTTTCGCTGTTCTCAGACAGATAATTGTAGAAAAACCTGCGGTTGTACATACCCGTGAGCATATCGGTGTTTGCGGCTCTGAATGCCGACTCCTCATATGCGCGCCGATAAGTCACATCGTCCATCATCAGGAAGCTGCCGCATAAGTTGTCGCATTCGTCGCGTACCTCCTGCAGTCTTATGATGTATGTCCGTTCGCCGTACCCGCTGCCCGCGTGCATTTTATACTCGCGGGAGGTAAAATGCTTTTCGTCGTTTTTTTCGGCTTCGCCCACCGGAACGAGTGCCTGGGTCTTCCATTCCTCGAAGCTGAAATCTGTTACCTGCTCCGGGGTCATGCCGACTATCTTCATGAACTCTTCATTCATGCTGACAGCTTTCATATCCGGAGTCAGGATCATCATAGGGAATGGCAGCGTATCGGCAAGTTCCGACAGATCAACGCTGAGATGTCCGGCGAAACGGGCACCGTAACCGGCTGCGACCGCTCTCAGGATACGCTCGAAGTGCACCTTTATCTCAACAGGGTCGTCTGTGTCCCAGACATCATAGATCCCCGGTGCAGGACTTGCGTGTCCCACAAATACGATCTGCAGCGTTTTCCCGGCTTTTCCGGCAAGTTCTTCCGCTCTCCCGGCGTTATCTGTTATAACAAGATCAGCTTTTCCGCATATATGATCGGAAATCGAAACCTTGATATTCTGTGGGAGTTCAGCGTCTTTAAGCGCCTGCAAAAGCCTTTTTTCCCCGATATCCGCATATACGTTGATATTAAGTCCCGCCATTTCTCTCCTCCGGCAAAATGAGCCCGACAGGCTCCATACAGCCTGTCCATAAAGTATCGCATACATATTAATTATACCACTACAAATTTTATACGTCAATAATTTTTGCGTTTTTTGATTATTTTTTTAAAAACTATTGACAAATCGACTTGTATGTGATAAAATATCATATTGTAAACCCGTTATGGAGAAGTCGCGTAGCTGGTCGAGCGCGCGCGATTGGAAATCGCGTAACCGTCAAAAGCGGTTCGAGGGTTCGAATCCCTCCTTCTCCGCCAGGCGCAACGGCGCCACCGAATCCGTATGGCAGTTATCTGCTGTACGGATTTTTTCTTCCTCGCAGTTCATTGCACAGTTATATTTCTGAAACGCAATCATAGGCGCAACGGCGCCTAGACCCGATATCTCCGTGATACGGTATTGGGTCCGGCATCATGCCGGCGCGGGACGGGGGCGCGCAGCCCCAGCGCTGTCCGCGAGGACATCTGTCAAAAAAGTACCTTTTTTGACAGACTAACCCGTCTCAGATGTATCTGAGACGGGATTTTTTATCCGACAGCCAAAAAACCGGAGTGCTTCGGCACTCCGGTTTTTATATATCGTGTCACTTGTTGTCTTCTACCCATTTCGCTGCAAGAAGCGGGGAAACAATGAAATCTCGCTCGCCCTTGCCGGAATCGAACATCACATCGCCGGGAGCATTGTTATTGCCGCCGAGAATGTCGTTTGAGTACTGAGAACGGTAGGTCAGGTGGCAGAACAGGAACTCCGGCGGTATCATATCCGCAGAGCCCACTTCTTCAAGCCAGCGTATCGGTGACATTCCGCCCACGCTTATGCTGCTGATGAGCCAGCCGTCGGAAGCCGCGGCATCATTTGCACACATATAGAGCGAGAATCTGAATGTTTTTTCGCTGTCTTCCGTGAGGACTTCGACCTCGAAATCCTTCAGGCAGAAGCTGTTGACCGCACGGCTCTCAAATCCGCATATCGGGCAGCACCCGCCGTAACCGAAGAGCTTGCCGTTTATATCCTTCGCAAAGTAGTTGCGGTAGTTCTTGCTTTCCTTGAACTCAGCGATCTTGCGGTTCTCACCGCGCAGATACGCAAACTCCTGCCTGGAGATAACAGGCATGGGCTTGAGATAGTAGGGTATCTGATCCGGGATAACGCGGTTTGGTTCTTCCGCAGTAAGGTAGTGCTTGCTGAGAAGCTGTTCGTTCTTGCCGGTGATGACGTATTCTGCAACATCGGCGAACTCCGGTTTCGTGTAATCCGAACGCAGAGCCACATATTTCTTTGCGCTGTCACGCATTTCCTGCGTGATCTCCTCGCCGACCTCAACGATCTTAACGATCTTATCGTTCTCGCCTACTATTGCAACTCTGTCGTTGTGCAGGTCGCAGACATAGATCATTCCTGCGCGTTCTTCTATGACATTCGCAGGCAGCGACTCGCTTCCGAACATCTTGGTGAGAAGCGCCTGGTCAAGCGAATAGCGGCTCCTGCTGTGGGGGAAGTCAAAGGTCCTGCCGTTGAGCATTCCGCACTTTATGAGGGTGCCCATATCGCCGATAAGCTCAAGCATATCCGCGTTGGAGATATTCGGCGGGATCATGAACTGCTTGTTGTACGCACAGAAGCGGTAGCGCTTGTTTATATCGAGCTGGAGCGTTACCTTACCGCCCTGCTCCTTGATTTCCTTGAGGAACGTCATCGTATCCTTGCCCTGTGTGAAGGAATTTATGAGCATGGAAACGACTTCGTTGTAGTTCTGGTGAGTATCGAAACGGTGCTGGCGCTTCTGGACAGCGCGCATTGCGTTTTCGAGGTTCTTTATGTCCATCTTGGACACTTCGTAGCGCTGCTGTTCCTCGCCGTGAGAGATATAGAACTGATAGTACTTCATTACTATCTTGTAATCCTCACGATATATCTCATCGTACATAGCAAGAAGCTTTTCGAGCTCGTCGTCGTTGTGGACGATGTTGTCTTTAAGGAACTCACCGGCGATCTTTGCCGCTACGGACGTAAATCCGAAGTAGAGGTTGTTATCCGAGCGGTTCGGTGTCACCTTAGACGAAACATAGAACGTAGCGCCGTTGTGGAAGAATTCGTACAGATACTCTCTGCCGGTCGCGGAGGAATCCTCGTTCTCCCACTCATATCCGACGTAGATGATCCTGTCGTCGAGATCGGAGAGCTTTTCGCGCATATCCTTGAGCGCGTCCTTGATATACTTGTCATATGCCGTGCCGTTGGCGTGTTCAAGCTGGGGGATATGCTCGGCGTTGCTGACATAGCCGCGCTTCTTGAGCTCCTCATAGTCTGTTGCAAGACGCTCCTCGGGGTAGATGAGGGAGATGCTGTTCTGGAAGGGGGACTGGAGATCCTTGCCGAATTTGCTCGTCTTGATAAAGTTCTTGAAGAACTCGAAAGCATAGGATTTCGGGTAAAGGAAGTAGTAGTCACTCTTATCCGGAACGGCCTGCATACTGAGAACGAAGTACTGCTTATACGCCTTTATCATATCGAGAAGATCCTTCTGCAGGTGCTTGGTGACCTCATTCTCGCTGTCATGGCGGATACCCGTTCTGTGCGGAGTGATAAACTGGTTCGGAACACTTATAAAGAACGCGGAGAGGTGTTCGTTAATGAACGCCTCGTTGTTTTCCTTGTAAAGACCGGTGAGCTCATAGGTGGAGAAGTAGTTGTACTTCTGGACGAGGAGCTTCACGATCTCCGCGCGCTTGCCGTTTGCGACCGCATACGGTATAAGGTAAGAATAGCCGTCGGATTCGTAGCACAAGAAGTCGATTATGCTCTTTCCGTTCTGGAGGAAGCGGATAGTCGGGTTATCGTCGCCTTCCTTCTTATACTGCATTATCTTGTAAACGGTCTTCATCTGGCCATCTACCATGACTGCAATATTAAAGGTGCGGTCATCGGACTGGACAAGCTTGCGTGCATCGCGTATATCGAGGACTTTCTTCCTGTTGAACGCGAAGCAGAGCTCCATGAGGTTCATGTAGTCGCCCTTTTTGTCGGTAAGGGTGAGGAAGTTGTCCATTATATTGTGGAATTCCTCGCCGCGCACCTTGAAGATGATCTCGGTGCCGACAAACTGGGAACCGAAAAGGTCGAGCTCAAGTATCTTCAGGCTGCCGTTGTCATTCTGGATCTTGAAGCTGAAGTTATTGGACTTTAGTGAGAGCCATTCCACGTTGAGGAAAACGCTCTTCGCACCGACACCGAAGCGGCCCTCACGGGTCTTGGACTCATCTACCTCGCTTCTGCCGAAGCTAAGATAGTAGAGGATCTGCTCCATGGTGAAGCCCACCTCGTTGTAGGCGAGGCTTACCTGATGCTGCTTGGTGCTGAAATTGAGCATGACCTTGACGTCCTTTGTCTCGTAGGAGCAGCCGAATGTATTCTGCAGGAGCTCGCGGAGAATGCTCTCTTTCGGGTAGTCGTTTATGCTGAGCAGGGTATTGAATACCGTTCTGCCCTGAAAAGCCTCATTGAAGTAATCCTTGAGAGGCTCACTGTCCGTGCTTCCCGTGAAAAGGGCGGTCTGGACCTTTTTGAGTGCGGCTTCGCGTTCTTCCGTCTTTCCCTCACTGTGGGCTGCGTAGAAGTCGCCTATCGCCGCCTTGAGCGCAGCGGCTTTGGCTTCACGCTCTTTGGTTTCTTCATAAGCCATTTCAGATCACCCCTTCATTGTAAGATTTTATAAAGTCTGCATAAGAACCGCCTATACCGAGGGTCTTGTGCCAGTATATCCAGATATTGTACAGCACCGCCGGTTTCAGCGCGTCGGGTATCTGCATAACCGCGTCCTTGATATACGCGTATTCCTGCTTGCCCGAAACAGCGTTCTTAAGCTCGGTGCGTGCGTTTTTCAGGCCGAGATTGAACGGGTTGCCGTCGAGGTAGCCCGCAAATTCCTTGAATTCGCTGTTGTTCTGAGTACCGTTCGGTATCGTTCTGATCGCCATGTCCTTGTCGAAATAGGAGTAGCCGGAACGTATCTGCTTCACCTTTTCGTTTATCTTTGAAACAAGGGCGCCGCGGTCGATATCCTTTTCGGTTATCATATCGGAAACGCCGAGTGCCTTCGCGAGCGTCTCAAGCTTGCGCTGAGCGTACTCATGGGTCTTTGCGGCAGTTGTCAGGTTTCTTGCCGCGGGAACATTATAGTCCTGCCTGAACTTCGAGATTATGTCAAAGCTCGAACCGACTGCGCCGGTATAATCCGCAACATATTTAATGTCGGTTATCATATCCGCCAGCATTTCCTCAACGCCGTCCACTGCAAACAGAATGTTCTTTGAGGGGACGTTCATGCGGAAAGCCTTGTAAAGGTTGCCGATAAGCGCCTTGCCGAATACACGGCTGTCGAAGAGCTTGTTGTCATCAAGGAAGATGATGAACTCGGGAGTGCTGCCGTCGGGAGACACACCGCGGCGCTTATAGCGCTGCTGGAGCTCAACGGGGCTGTCGGGAAGCTCATAGTTTATGATATGAGTTATCGGGGAATATATGCCGATGTCGGAGCTGAGTCTGTCGTTTGCAAGAACTACCTTGATACGGCGGCTCGGCTCGGTCTCATACCACTGTTTCAGGCTCCTCACATCAAAGAAAGCCTTCTCCAGGAGCATTATGCTTCCGGTCTTGTCGTAATATATCGACGATAGCACCTTTTCTATATAGTTCACGGTCGCTTCGGACTTGAAGTAAACTATAGCGGTCTTATCGTCGGAATTCATTATCCCGTCTATTATTCCGAGGAACTTCTCAAGCTTCTTGTCCTTGTTCTTGAGCGTTTCGGCGTCGGAACGGGTGAATGCGGATTTCTGGTATATGCTGCGCTCGGGGAGGTTATATTCCTCAAACACGTTGCCGCCGTTTGCGTAACGTCCGCCCTGATCCTCGATGTGCAGATTCTGGGGAATATCCGACTCCGGGAACGAATAGCGCTCTATGCGCACAGAATCGGGCGCGCCGCTCTCTTTCGGATAATTCACGAGAGGAGACTGCATCGTAAACTTCATTACGTCCGCGTCTATCTCATAAGTTTCGATGCTTCTCGCCTTGCTGTCGTCGTTGAGGAGCGATTTCACGATCTCTCTGAGTCCTTCCGGGGGAGTTGTATATTCCGCCGGATAGGGTGCGAATATAAGGAGCTTCTCGGTCTTCATGCCGAAATTATCGGTATATATAGAAGGTATCATGCCGTCAGCAGCGCCGCTTCCGTCGATTATGACGAGATCCCACAGGATCCCGCTCTTTCTTACCGGCTCAAACGACGAGCCTTCGCCCTCCGCGAGAACTTTCTCGTCAAGGAGCATAAGGTTCGATGTCTCCGCGCTGAAAAACGTGACCGACCCGTGTGCCGCATTGATGAACTTGAAATCAAGACCCACGCCTTTGAGCAGGCTGAGGTACCAGCTTTCCTTGCAGCCGTCCGGACAGATCACAAGAATGTTGGGCTCTTCCTTTTTGTTTGCCGTATCGAGGATACACAGCTGTGCCTTGTCGGCTTTTCCCTCACCGTAACCGCTCATATCTATGCAGTATCCGTACTTTTCGAGTTTTTCCGGGATACTGAAATAAAAGGGATCATGTTCCAGATTACCCGAGGTTATCCATTTTATATCACTTGCGTTCATGAAACCACCCTTCCACCGTTCTCTTAACGGACGCAAAGTTCAAACATAATGTCTCAAAATACATTATAACTCTTTTTAAACCCCATTGCAACACTTTTTTGTCGGCATATCACAAAAACCACGTTTTGAACAAATTTCGCAGTGTTTTTTTGTTCAACAGTCCACATTTTGCGCCCCGATAAGTAACCTTTTGTTGCAATATCACATAACAGGGGTCGCAGAACAGATAAGTGTAACGGGAATGTAACCGGTGTGTCCGCCGAGCCGGCTTTTACGGATATGAAAATTTTTTGTAAATTCTCGTCCGCGCCGACAGTTTTCCGCGTCAGCAGCCATTGACCTTGACATGATTTTGTGCTATAATACTATTTAATGTCTGCTCATCAACCGCGAAAAGTCTTCATAGCGCAGCTTGAAGGCTTTTCACGGTTGCAAAAGTGCAAGGAAAATTTATATATTTTAAGATTTTCCTTGCACTTTTGTTCGTCCGAAGGACGAATGAGCTTGACATCAAGGAATGTGTCCGTTGTTTAAATGCACCGCAGGTGCATTGGAACAACATCTGAAAGTCTGTTTTACAGACTTTCAGGCAATAACTGCCAAAAGGCAGTTATTGAGGACACATTATTTATATATAATATGAGAGAAGGCGATCTTTTGAGCAGACGCAGAACGATCTGTTTCGTGACCGCAGTGGCAGAGTCCTTTCATGCCCACAGGGTGATGGAGGGCGTTTTCGGCCAGTGTGAGAAATACGGCTACAACGCAGCCGTGTTTTCTTCCATGGTCTCGCTTGACTTCTACTTCAAGGATTATGCAAAGGCGGAACGCAATATCTACGAGCTTATTGATTTCAGCAGGTTCGACGGCGTGATACTTGACAATATAAGTCTTATCTACTCCGGCAATACCGAACTTGTGGAATCGTTCTGCGATAAGCTCAGAGCTCATCCGGACATACCCGCGGTGAGTATAGCCATGCCTTTCGGCGATATCCCCTGTATTGCAAGCGATAACAAGGAGATGATACGGGAGATCTGCCGTCATGTCATAGAGGTTCACGGCTGCAGGGATCTTTGTCTGCTTACGGGAATGAAGGGCAACTTCGAGGCGGAGGACAGACTCGCGGTTATGCTCGACGAGATAAAGAAGCACGGGCTCACAGTCACGGACGAGCATATCATATACGGCGATTTCTGGTACACGAGCGGCAACAAGCTTGCCGAGGATATCGCAGCCGGACGCATAGCGAAGCCGGAAGCGGTCATTGCCGCAAGCGACCATATGGCGCTCGGACTTGTGGAAACACTCACAAAACTCGGCATAAAAGTGCCCGATGATATACGCGTCATCGGGTTTGAGGCCACCCGAGAAGCCGCGCTCGACGATATATCCGTGACGTCGATAGAGTCGAATTTTGCCAAAAGCGGAGCGGACGCGGTGGATCACATACGGAGGATAATAGAACCGGACAAGGAGATACTGCCGCGCAGCACCGATCTGAAAAAGATGCTTCATCTCGGTATGAGCTGCGGCTGTCCGCCCGATGTCAAGCGCACGATGGACTGCGTCAAGTCGTCGCTTTACTTCACTGCAAGAAACTATACCTCCGATACATTCAACGACAACATAGACATAGGACTGCTCATGGAGAACTATATCCCCGAACAGCTCACATCGTCACAGTCTGCGGAAGAATGCATAGAAAATATATTTATGTCCACATTCATAATCTCGCCGTTCATGAATTTCTGGCTTTGCCTGCGTGAGGACTGGCTCGATTCGGAAGCCGATATCGTCAGGGGCTATCCCGGAAAGATGAAGACGGTGCTTGCCAAGTCCAATACGGGAGCTCCGGAATTCTGCAGAGAAGCGAACAGTGTCGTATTCGACACTTCGGAGATGCTGCCGCAGATGTTTTCCGCCGGTACGGAACCAAGCGCTTTCTATTTCTCAGCAGTTCATTTCGGAAGCAATACCCTCGGTTACGCTGTGCTCCAGCGTAAGTTCGAGGACGTAAGAAAGTACAACCTCGTTTACCGGAACTGGCTCAGATTCATCAACAACGCTTTGGAGATGATCCGCTCCAAGAAACATCTCGCGATGCTTTCCCTGTGCGACAATATGACCGGGCTCCTCAACAGACGCGGTATGTACGCGGAGTTTGATAAGATGCTCAGGAACGCCGCCGAAGGAGATATGATCTTCGCCTGTGTCATAGATATGGACGGTCTGAAGTTCATAAACGACAGCTACGGACACCACGAGGGCGACTTCGGTATCATCACGGTAAGCCGTGCGGCACAGCAGATAACAGGTGCCGGAGAAATATGTATCCGTTCCGGCGGAGATGAGTTCTTTGTTATAGGTGCAGGAAAATATACCGACGAGATTTGCAGGGACAAGGTCGATCGTTTCAGAAAGACGCTGTCGGAAATGTCGGAAAAAGCCGGAAAACCGTACCCGATAACTGCAAGTATAGGCTGTGCATTCCGCACTCTTGAGAGCGAGGACGACCTTGATGACGCACTTGTAAAAGCCGATGAGGAGATGTATCATTACAAGGTCACGAAAAAACGCAACAGACAATGATATAAACCCGCCGGGAACAGAAAAACTGTTATCGGCGGGTCTTGCTTTTTGATCCACAGGCATCAGACAGCTTTCCTCTATAACGATCTTCCTAATCTGTACGCCTGTTCCGGATATTTGCCTGACCGTGTCATGGACGGATCTCCGCAGCCGCAGCCGAGAATCATGCCCATATCTTCAAAATTGATGTAACGCACCAGCGTTTTGTAGTGAGCGGTTAGCGCATCAAATGTCCAGTCATCGGCATTCCATGCAACAGTCAGCAGAGCAGACTTCAAATGCCTGCGGTTAAGACTGCTGTTATATGCGCAGAAACGGTCAACCACGGTTTTGAGCTGTGCGCTCATTCCGTAATAATAAAGCGGAGTTGCAAACACCACCATATCGCAGGATAACAGCGCTTTTCGGATATGCTCGTTATCGTCACGCTGAACGCAGTCGCCCTCGTAACCGCAGGCAACACAGCCTGTGCAGGGGTGAATATCTGCATGGCAGACATCTATCACATCAACATTGTGTCCGCTTTCCTCTGCGCCTTTTTTGAAGCTTTCGGCGAGAATGCTCGTCGAGCCTTTCCTGTTGGGGCTTCCCATAAGTATCACTATTTTCATATTGCACCTCATTTTTCATCAATGCCCAATCCCCACGCATTCGGTTCAAAGCTGCCGACTGCAACAGTGGTCTGCCTATATACTCCAGGACGGGCTTCAAGCACCTCGTCTTTGTGCGGACGTACTTTGCGGGGTCTGCCAGCCTGAATCATCAAAGCTGTTATCAGCGCTGCTCTCTTTGAGTGCAAAATTCAGCACAACACCGATGAGAATTGCAGCTCCCAGCCATACAAGCGGTTTTACCGAGTACTTTTTATCTTTATTCTTTTGGGTAACTTCTGAAAGCACATATCCGGCAAGCACAAAGAACATCAGCATTGCAAGATTTTGCAGTATAACGAGCCACTTTGCCGTAGTGTAGTCAAGAAAGGCAAAGTGCGTCCGGAACGTGATATAGTTCACGATACCGCTTTTCAGAAACAGCCATAGTCCCACGCCCGAAATGCCTGTAAGTATTGCCTTGAAAGTCGTTTTTCCCTTATCGGGCAGCTTTGCGGTCATGGCTTTCATGTGCAGTCCGATATGCACTCCCATGAGAATGAATGACCACCAGGACATCGCAAGATGCAAAGTCCGCGCGGTCATCACATTGATAAGCCCATACATAAAGGGGACAGCGTGACCGCTCATGGACATTCCGCTTAGTGCCGTCAGAGCGATTGCCGCAAGCATCAGCGTATTCACTGCCGTCACCGCAATGCGGTATGGCGTATATTTCCCCTTGGAAACCGCCTTGTACCATTTGCGGTTGAGGATATGGTGCAGTATCAGCGTTACAGTCATGCCTATGCCCAGCCACTCGTGAAGCACATCGCCTGTCACCTGAATAGCCATAAGAAACAGCAAAAGGACTGTCAGCACCACATCGACTATCCTTTTGATGATACCTGTCTTTGTCTGCATAACAGTCTCTCCTTGTTTAATTCAAGCTGCTTATCCAGTCCTGTATCTCGCTTTCGGAGATACCTGCATCAAGTCTTCCGCCTGCGAGCCAGTTTCCGCTTCCTGCCTGTGAAGCGAGGTTACTTCCGCTTCTTCCGATAGAACTGCCGCCCGAGGTGCAGAAGGGTATCACTGTCTTACCGCTGAAATCGTGAGCTTCAACAAAGGTGCTCATCATTCTCGGCGCATCGCCCCACCATATAGGATAGCCGATATATACGGTCATGTAACCGTTCAGATCAACGCTATCATTTGCAATTGCAGGGCGCACATCGGGATCATTCATCTCAATCGTTGTGCGGCTGTTCCTGTCATTCCAGTCAAGGTCGGCATCACTGTACGGCTCGGCGGGGATAAGCTCATAAATATCAGCATTCGTGACACTTGCGATACGCTCCGCCACGCCCTTTGTTGTGCCTGTTGCGGAGAAGTACACAACTATCGTGTCCTTGCTGCTGCTTCTCAGTCTGTCCGGGAGCAGCCTTATCTTCGCCGGGCTGTTCCGCTTCGGTCACTTGTGCCTGTGTTTCCTGCTGAACGGCTTCAGTCTGTGAAGATGTTTCTACGGGAGCAGAACTGCCGCAGGCGGAAAAACCAAGCATACAGAATGCAGCCAGTATTGTAAGTATCAGCTTTTTCATAAATTTCACCCGCTTACTTCATTTCCTTTTCCCAGAAGCGGATCACATTCAGTCCAAGACTGTCGGCAACGCTTTCAAGCTCTGTGACTTCATCAGCGGCGAGTGTGATATTCGCTGCTTTCACAGCGTCTTCAACATGGCTGACCTTTGTGACACCGATGATCGGCAGTGTGCCCTTTGCGATCGCCCACGCAACCGGCACCTGTGCGATACCCACGCCGTACTTGTCAGCGATCCTGCCGAGCGCCTTGTTCATGACCTCCAGCTTGTCGAGAATGGGGTTATAGCTGTCGGCTCTTGCCGAGCCTGCGGGCATGGGGTGAGCTGTATCATATTTGCCCGAAAGCGCGCCCTGCTCCAGCACCATATATGAGAAGAAAGTAATATCGTTTTCCTTGCAGTAGTCGAGAATGCCCGAATCCTCGGAAGAACGGTTGATAAGGCTGTAGTGGTTCTGAACCGCCGACAGCTTCAGACCGTGAGCATTGAGGATTTCAGCTGCCTGTTTGATCTCTGCGAGATTGTGATTTGAAACACCGATCATCGGCACGTTATCCTTGCCCTCGAAATATTTTGCAAGCTCCTCTGTCCATTTCGGAGCGTCCCAGACGTTGTGTATCCAGTAGATATCAAAACGGTCAAGCTCCATGAGTTTAAGCTGCATCTCTATCATGTCCTGCATGGCTGTCGGAGAAGAACCGTCTGCGCACTGAGGCGTGAATTTGTCGGAGATAAGATAGCTGTCTCTCGGCAGGTCTTTCACAAAACCCGCAAGCACCTTTTCGGAAGTACCCATTCCATAGGCGTAGGCGGTATCCCACAGGTCCAGACCGTTTTCCATAGCCTTGTCAAATATCGGGCGGAGAGTCTCTGCAGTCAGGCTGCTGCCGAATGTTCCGTCATTGCCCCAAGCCCATGCACCGAGGGCGATCTTTGGTAAGTTTTTCATAAATGTTTCCTCCTTCATGGTTATAAAAGCTGCTTATAATTAATGTGTCCTCAATAACTGCCTAAAAGGCAGTTATTGCACGACAGTCTGTTTCACAGACTGTCGTATGCTTTAAAAATACGCTTTCATCGTCTTTTTAAAGCAGGTACATTCCTTGATGTCAAGCTCATTCCGCCCTATGGGCGGACAAAAGTGCAAGGAAAATCTTAAAATATATAAATTTTCCTTGCACTTTTGCAGCCAATAAACTGCTTCAAGCTGCGCTATGAAGCAGTTTGTTGGCTGATGAGCAGACATTAAATATGCGTAGTCGGAGCAGAAAGAACCGTATGATCTATACCGGCGTTTTCCATAAATGCGATATGTGCTTCCGCACTCCACTCCGGCAGAGGAAAGCCGTCCTCTGCAATAGGATCGATCCCCAGATCTGTCATAGCCTTTCGGAAAGAATCTGTTACAGGGTGCGCATGGAAATCGACCGTCTTCATATGCAGTACATCCCTTGTATTGAGTGGGACATGAGAACTTGTATTAGGGAACCTCTAAAACCCAATTTGAGAGAAAAAGAGCTATCCACTTTATGCCGCTTTGTATGCGCGCATCCTGCGCGCTTTTGGCGGCAATACCACGGCTTCCTGCCGTGACCGTCTACTGCGTCAAACCTCCTAACCGGGCGCCAGCCCGGCTTCGTCGGTTTTCCTTGTATCCGACGCAGCTATCTCATTTTCTCTTTTCAAAGCGGTTTTTAGAGGTACCCATTAAATAAACCCCGCCTATATTCTGACACTGTGTCACTATAAATATTATATCATTATTCTGACATTGCGTCAATATGCTTTAGGCATATTTTAGAAATTCGTTATATTGCACAAAAAACGACGCGAAATTGTAAACAACACCTACGTCGATAGATCAGATTACTGACGAACTTACTACAAGCAAGGATGCAGAGCTATTCGGTGGCGCCGTCGCGCCTGTGATTGCATTATGAATAGTATATCTAAACTCCGGGCTGTGAGGCAGAAAAATATCCCGCCTCAGATAAACACGAGACGGGATTCGGTGGCGCCGTCGCGCCTGTGATTGCATTACAAAAAGTATATCTGAACTCCGGGCAGCGAGGAAGAAAAATATCCCGCCTCAGATAGACCCGAGACGGGATTCGGTGGCGCCGTCGCGCCTGGACCCGGGGAGGTGCGAACTCATGACCTCCGCGTTGCGAAGCCCTCTCCGATTTATTTGTGATTTCGTGCAATTTGCCGCAATTGGCTTTATAATGCGGTTTATCACCGTTAGCGTTTCAACTTATTTAGGGCGATCTGAGGTGATTTTTGACCCCTTTTTGAGGCTTGTGTCAACAAAAAGTCAACAAAAATCGAGCGGAAATGTATAGTTATTAAATCAACACATGTGACAGATCACAAGATATTTCAGATTAGCTAAAAATGCTTTAAATAAGCCAATTAATTTAATGACCCGGCGTGGTCCGCATCAGTGAGAGGCGTGCCGGGTTCTGTTGAAGATATTATACATCATTTGCTCAAAAATGTCAAGATTTACTGCGGAGGTCAAGAGTACGAATACTCTTACTAATTTCAATGTAGTCTTACACTGACTTTTACACTGACTCTTACACTGACTTTTTTGCTGAAAAATCCGTATTTCACGGGCTTTTATAAGAAAAATAGCGTTCTTGCGCTGACTTTTTTCACTGACTTTTCTACGTTTTTCGATTTTAATCCATCTATATAAAAAGGCTCCCGCAAGAGCCTTCAGGTTACAGGCTTCACAAGTTTCTGTAACACGATCACTATATGGTTAATTGAATTAGGGAAGTAATAATTTTCGGCTATTTCAAAGCACCGATTCCGAGGAAATGAACCTTGATTTTAGCCGATTTCATGCGGCTTTTGGGAATTCTCTCACCCTCAAACACCTCGATCTTATCAATCAGTTCCCGCAGCAAGTCGGGAGTAACCTCGTTTACGCTCTCAATGTTTTCAACAACCGCCAAAAAATGATTAAATTTCTTTACAAACTGCTTTCGCTCATTTTCGCCACGATTCAGCATTTCTCGCTCGTCCAACAGTTCCACCTTTTCATCGGCGTACTTTTTGGAGAGATTTGCGAATACGTCCTGCGTAATATCGCCCTTGACCTTATCCTCAAACAAACGCTGAATATACACCTCAATGTTTGCGATTCTCTCCGTGATCTCGGAGAGTCTTTTTTGTGCCTGCTTTGTATTCGCCATGCTGTCGCTCTGAAACTTCTTCTGCATTTTCTTCACAAAAGCCTTCGGATTCGCTTTGTAATCCTCGACCAAGCTCTGAATCTCGGCAAGTACCAGTGCAGTCAGCGTATCCTCACGAATATAATGTGATGTGCATGACTTAATTGCTTTGCGATAACCAGAACAAACATAGCTGTTATTCGTATTTGCTCTTGTCCGCATGGAATACATCTTACATCCACAATCGGCACATACCAAGTAACCGCTGAACAAAGGAATTTCCTCTATCTTCGCAACTCTTTTTCGCTGTGCCAGCCTCTCCTGCACACTCTCAAACGTGTCACGGTCAATGATCGCCTCGTGTGTGTTTCTGAACACCTTGTAGTCCTTCGGGTCATGGAAGATGATCTTCTTGCTTTTATAGGACAGCTTTTCCGTTCTGAAATTCACCGTATCTCCGCAGTATTCGGGTTTGGAAAGAATCATAACAACGGTCTGCGGTGACCAGAGATAGGGGTTGACCTTTGCGGTGTTATCGTCCTTTATGCGACCGAAGTACGCCGTAGGAGAGAGAATCTGTTTACTTTCGAGGGTATGAGCGATCTTTGAAATACCGTAGCCTCCGAGATAAAGACTGAAAATCAGTTTCACCACATCCGCAGCCGTTTCGTCGATCAGCCAGATATGCTTGTCCTCTGCCGACTTTTTGTAGCCGTAGATTGCCCTGCTTGTCAAACGCTGTCCTGCGTTGCCCTTTTGCTGAATGACTGCCCTCTGCTTACGAGAGAGGTCACGGCAGTACCACTCGTTCATGATGTTATGGAAAGGTAGCATATCATTATTGCCGTTCGCTGAATCCACGTTGTCACTGATAGCGATGAACCGCACATCATAACTCGGAAAGATCAGCTCTGTGTACTGCCCTGTGACGAGATAGTTTCTGCCCAATCTCGATAAATCCTTAACAATGACCGTCCCAACAAGACCCTGCTCAACATCTGAAATCATCTGCTGAAATGCCTCACGTTCAAACGTAGTTCCGGTGATACCGTCATCTGCGTAAAAATGAATGTTGGTAAAGCCGTGACTTGTGGCATACTCTTTCAAAATCGCCTTCTGGTGCGTAATGCTGTTGCTCTCACCCTTTTGATCGTCCTCTGCGGACAGTCTTGCGTAGAGAGCCGTGATTTTCTCTGCCTGCATTGTGCTTTCCTCCTTTTCCGCAGGCAGGTTTGCTAACTTGTACCCTAATCATAGCGCACTTTTGCGGAAAAATCAAGCTGTAACAGGCAGATTTCATAAAATTGCAGCAATTTTGTAATCGTTCCCCATATTCAGTTATCAAGATACCGTATCTATTCATTCAAAAGCCTTTTCAAGTGATAATTCGCCCTGTGCCTTAACAGGAGTATCGCTCTGCCAAGCGTTTGACTGATAGATTGCCTTGAAACGCCGTATTTTTCTCCCAAATCAGCCTGAGTAACATTGCACCCGAAATAATAAGTGATAATCATAGAATGCCACTTCGGGTTCATTTGCTCTAAATCATTCAATGCGAGATACATAGCGTTTCGCATACATCGGTCATAATGATCTTCACGCTCCGCTTTCTCCGTATCATAAAGATTCGGGCATAGTCTGTACAAATCCCTTTCGGAACTAAAATAGAACACCCCATGCGAACGGTCACGCTCATAAAGATATTGCTCCCGACGTACCATTTGTTTGTAGACTTTTTCGTACTGCATATCTGTCCTCCGACTTCTATGCAGACAGGTTAGACTTGCTACAGCCCTAATTATAGCATAGGGCAGGTGAAAAAACAAGTGCCACAAATAAATGTGGCAACAAAGCGACTTCCGTTATATTAACACCCCTGCGGATTTTCAACATTCCTATTCAAACCGCTGTCGGATAGATAGCAAAACAGCCGTATTTCTGTATCTGCATGATGAGGGCAGGCTCGATGATAACGGCGGTCTTACGATCAAGAGCATTCGTGATGTAATCCTCGTGCTGAAACTCGCCCTTGAGTATGCTTACAAAGAGGGTATTATCGACCTGCTGAATTGGGATTTGGTAGAATATCCGAAAGACAATGCTGTACATCGTGTGATCTCTCTGTCAAAGGAAGATGAACAGAATCTCATTCAGTGCATTTATCTGAATCTTACCAGAAAATCGGCAGGAATCCTTATTTGTCTTATGACGGGTCTGCGTATTGGTGAGCTTTGCGGTCTGAAAATGAGCGATATTTCCCTTGCTGAAAAGACAATCTCTGTCAACAGGACGGTACAGCGTATCTATGACAAGAGAAAAAAGACCTCGTATGTCCATATTGGTCTGCCGAAAACTAAAAGCTCTATCCGCACCATTCCGTATCCGTCGCTGCTTGGAAAGATTCTGGAAAAGTATTATTCCGATAATCCCGAAGTATACTTCCTGACAGGCAAGACAAAGCCGACCGAGCCGAGAACGTACCGCCAGTATTTTGAGAGATTCCTCAAACGTCATGATCTCCCGAAGATCAAGTTTCATGAACTCCGTCATACTTTTGCCGTAAGAGCGATTGAGATTCCCGAATTTGATATAAAGTCGCTTTCTGAAATCCTCGGTCACAAGAACGTATTTCTCTCCGCTGTCCGTCCTTGAAAATCCATTTCTTAAACTCGGAACGGATTTTGTCTGCTTTCTTCTGTACTACACGGGTTGCTGTACAGCTTGTTGCCCTCGACCACTTCACCTAATACCATGTCGGGGTGCTGCTCATAATACTTGTTGATCGGAATACCGTCCTCCGTCTGACCGATATGTACCCAATCGGGCAGCTCGGCAGGCGGTTCGCTCCGTTTCTGGAGGAAGATAATATCCGTTGTGACCTCGGTATTTGCATTGCCCTTGAAAGCCGTACTCGGCAGACGGACAGCACCGATCAGATCAGCCTGCTGTGCCAGCATTGCCCTTGTTGCCTCGTTCTGCTTGTCAAGTGTGCCTGCGGAGGTCACAAGAGCAAGGATACCGCCAGTCTTAACCTTATCAAGACTTTCCGCAAAGAAGTAATCGGGTTTATCACCGTTGACCCAAGCATTGAGAAAATCAAACTGATCGTCAACGGCATTCTTGAATGTTTCATCATCTTCACGGGTTTCGGAGGCATTGATAAGCTCGATCAGCGTTTTGAAATTACGCTCCTTTTCGGGATAGAAACAGAATATCAATGCAATGTAGGCGGTGTAGAGCAGTTTCTCGGCTTTGACCCAGAAGTCCTCGCCGTTCGGCTGCTGACCGCTGCCCGATGTGTTTTTAATCAGCACCTCAACGAATTTGAGTATATCCTTTTCTCTATTTCTCTCCGAGATATACGCAAACGGGTTGTAGTGCATGGATTTTGCGAAATCAATGGTGTTAAACACCTTGATATTGTACGGCTCATAGACGATAACAGGCTTGATGATCTGCTCATAAACCTCTCTTTGTGCGGTGTAATCATTCCTATCATTCCGTCTGGAATCTGGATTGATATGATTTGATTGATTCAATATCGCTATTTCAGTCTGGTTATATAGTGGGAATTGTGATTCTGGAAACTCCGGCGTAGTGGTTTTCACAACTGCTGAATTGTGATTTTCACAATTCTGGAATGGTGAAATTGAAACGTCAGCACCGACTGTTTCAACACTTCCAACAATTCCAACATCATCATTATTTCTGCTCTCCAGAGCCGTTTCGTTTGTCGGTTCGTCAGCGTTATCTGTCGATCTTCCGCAGTGCTTGACATAGATACGGTCAGGCTTACCCAGACCGATCCGCACACGCTCGATCAGACCGAAGTTTTCAAGTTCACGCATGAGCTTGACAGCCTTTTGTGTTCCGACACCGATCTTTGCACTGATTTCGGATATGGGGAAGTTGATGTAAACTCTGCCCTCGGAATCGAGCCAGTGCTTTTTGATAGACAGCGTGGTTCTGTCAAGCAGAAGTGCATAGAGGATTTTGGTGTCACTTGAAAGCGGACGGAACAGTTCATCGGTAAAAAGCACTTGGGGCAGACGGATAAAATTGAAATGCCGGCTCTTATTGCCGTATATGTAGTCGAACATTACAAGCCCTCTCTTTCCTCAAAATCATTCACGATGATTCGATCTTTCCCGTAAGCAATGAGTTTGTACATTGAAAGCTCCGTCAGCAATTCGGCAGCCTCGTTAGAGGAACAGCAGAGATCGTCACAGATTTCTCGGATAGAATAATCGGAATACAGAGGCTTGGTCATTCCCTCACGCTCACTGCTGCCGAGCAGAAGTGCATACAGCACCTTTGCTTTTGCCGACAGCTTAGAGTATGCAGGACTGGAAAACAGTCTTTTGGGGATATAGATCATCTGCATGACCTGAACATCGTCCTCGTACATATAGTCAAACATACTATCAACTCCTTTGGCTTTCAGACAATAAAAAAAGCGTTTCCCAATATCATTTGAGAAACGCTTGATACGCTTAACGCAATATTCGATTTTATGCTACAAAAATAGCGTTCCTCATTTTGGGAACGCTGTCGATTTATTCATTTTTATTTGTTATCAAGTAGCTAACCTGCCTACATTCGACATTGTAAAATTTCTGTGAACCTCACTTCCCTAATTCACTTAACAGTAGAGTGGATTTTGGAAACAAAAACGTGTAAATGAAGCCTGAAACCATACATTTTAAGCTGAAAAAGGGTATAGCAAAGCTAAGGCTGCCAAAATATCGTGTAAAAATAAGTGCAGCCATAGAATATTTCAAAGTCTAATT
>JAGBMA010000136.1 GCA_017635095.1 Ruminiclostridium sp.
CATAATGCTTTGCAGGAGTCCGATGTTGCTGATTTCCTGACTGCCCATAAGCAGGCTGTTATCGACAGAGAGAACGCAAGCAGAGTGCCGACAGAGGAAGAAGTTTTATTCTCCCAGGCTGACCTTGCAAAGTTCATTGCGGAGCGTACACTGTCCAGCGATGAGTGGGAGGACATGGCTTACCCTCTGTTTGACAGCGGTTATCTTGATAAGCATAAGCCCAACGACAAGGCTGCTTTCGGCTATCATCTTTCTGAGCCTGCACTCTATGACCTTGCCCAGCGTTATCATGACGGTGAGGATATTCGCCGTGAGCTTGCCCTCGGCCTGTTAGAGGGCAGCGGGGCCACAGATATTGAGTTTATCTTTGAACAGGGCGAGATCTCAGACCGCACCTATTATTATGCTGAAAACCTCCGTCACTCCCTGCATACGGAGAGGACTGAGGACGGCTTTATGTGCAGTTTCGGCGGTATGGAGCGTTTTGTTTCCTTTGAGGAGATCGGGCAGGCTTTCATTGACCGCACCCATGAGGAGTTCAATGACCTCGCTTTCTGGTGGGTTCGTGATGATATTCAGGCGGCTGTACCCGATATTGAAGATACAAAAATCGCTGACCTGCTTAACGCTTTTGGCGGCGCAGCTATGGCAGATTGGGAGAAAGGCGACAATAAGCCGAAGCTCAACCGTATCAAAAAGGCTCTCTATGGTATTCTTGGTGATGAAGCTCAGACCGAACAGGTATTTGCTATCATCGCAAAGGAAAAGTATCATGTAACTTTTGAGCCTGAAAGCTCTATCCACTTCGGTCTGTTAGGAAATGGTATTACGGCTTATGATGTATCCCGTACTGATCCCGAAACTCACGATTATCCTACTGTTGCTCATATTTCCGAGGAGGGCGTTGTATCTATTTATGACGATACTCTCTCGGAGAAAGATATGCAGCGTATTCAGGAACAGGCGCAGTCTGCCCGAAAGCAGTTTTTTGAGAGATGGAACAGGCTGTCAACAGAAGAACAGTATTATCAACTGCTTAACAATGCCGATATGACTACTTCTGTGAATATCACCAGAGATCATCTTCCGATGGAAAAAGCAATCGAAAAGTATATGCCGTTTGTTTTCTTCAAGGAGGGCGAACGTCCTGAACCTGAGCAGAAAGGAACTTTTCAGATTTATCAGCTCCCCGGCGGTGACAAGTATCACGGTATCCGCTTTGAGGGTATGGAACAGCTCAAAAATGACGGTGTTCAGCTCAACAAGGACGATTATGAGCTTGTCTATGAGGGCGAAGTCGGAGAGTTCAGGGGCAATGCTACTCTTGAAGCTCTCTTTGCTCAGTTCAATACCAATCACCCCGAAGATTTCAGAGGTCATTCTCTTTCAGTTTCCGATGTTATCGTCATTTCCGTTGACGGCAAGGATACAGCGTATTTCTGTGACAGCTTCGGCTTTACCAAAATGCCTGAGTTCTTCCGTGAAAAGGAGCTTGTGCAGGAAAAGCCCGAAACTGCAAAGGTGTCCGATCTTGCAGTCGGTGATATTATCATGTATGACGGCGCTCACCGTGAGGTCGAGAAGATCAGCGACAAGAGCATTTCCCTGAAAGACCTTGACGCACCCGACTACGGCGGTATCCTTCTCGGTACTTCCGATGTTCTTGCGTATGACGGCTGGCAGCAGGATATGGAGGAAAAGGGCTTTGAGATCATCAGCAAGGGCGGACAGCAGGCTGAAAAGGCTGAACCCGAAGATAAAGGTCCGGTATCGCTCCGCAAGGTCGGTGACTTCTACGAGATGCACGGCAAAAATGCGGAGATCGGTGCGGAAGTCCTCGGACTGCGTATGCTCTCCAAAAATGGGCAGCCTATGGTCGGTTTTCCGGCTCATGTCAAGGACGAATACTCCGACAAGCTGAGAGAAGCTGGATATACTGTCCTGATTGAACAGGCATTTGAGCTGAACCCTCCGAAGCGTGAAGCTGAGAAGCTCCAGACATTACAGCAGGTCGTTGACAAGTTCTTCGGGACTGACTGCGAATCTGCCGAAACGGAGCGTGGCACATGGAAACTGGCAATCGCTGACGGCGATAAGGTCGGTGAACTGTTCTATGACGGCGATCCCGTCTGCGGTATCTATAACCGTGGCGATAAAATGGAGATTGAGCCTTACCGTGAGATGACCACTTTCCCCGCACTCCTGCGTACTGCGATGCTTGAGCATAACCCCGACAAGCCCGTGGAGATCATGGATTTTCAGCATACTTTCGAGACTCCGCTTGATAAGGCAAAGTTCCTTATCAACGATTTTTGCGAAGCAGAGTACCGTGAGGGTGCTGATTTCTCCGATCTGCACAATGTCGGTCTTGCGTTTACCACTCTGACCGATGATGAGCTGCCCATTCAGGTGACGGCTGACCTTGTGGATTTCAAGTTCACTCACGAATTTGACGGCGAGGTATTCGATACAGAGCAATTTGACAGTATCGAGGATATGATCGAGAACGGTCTGACTGACTTGGACTTCTCTGACCTTGTATCCGTTCCCGATGAGGTTATCGACAGGCACACTGGCAAGGACGAACAGACGGTTGACCTTATGAGTGATGCCGCCGATGTTTCTGATACTTCTTCTCCTGCGGAAGATGTGCCGTCTATTACGCTGAAATACAAGGGTGATGCCGAGAGCCTTGACGAGATCAAGGATAAGGCACTTTCCCTCGGAGCTACTGTTATCATTGATAATGCCGAGGGCGTTATCTCTATCGACACCTATGAAAACCATCATGCTGAGATCGACGGAGCCGCCTATGAGCTTGGTCTAATGGCAGTCGATGATGCTCCAACGGTTTCAGAGGATATTGACAAGCCCCTGTTCACCGATGATGCTGTTATTGAGGAAATTCAGCGGAGTCAGAACGATGATATTCCGTTTTGGGAGAAGCCCGATATTCAGGGCGAACAGCTTTCTTTGTTTGGCGATCCCGAACCGCTGACATCTTCAAAGCCAGCAAAAGAAAAGCCTAAGTCCGAGTTTGCAAAAGGTCCGGTGGTGGACGGTGTTCAGGTCTATGAAGCACTTGCCGCCGAGATCGACCGTGGAACTGGCTTTGTTCACGGCAAGCTCCGTGTGCAGGACTTCTACGAAGAAAAGCACCCGACTATCCAGCAGCTTGCCGATTTCTTGAAAAAGGAGTATGGCACAGGCGGACACAGCGGTGAGGGCAAGATCTCACTCGTTGACTATAATTCTCAGGGTATCACATTCAGCTTTGAGAACGGCGAAAAATTCCGTCATTCGTGGTACAATGTCGCAACAATGACCGAATCACGGCTCAGGGACGATACCTACCTTTCTGCTGAACAGGAAGCTGAGAGGGCCGCACTCAAAGCGGAAAAGGCTGAGGAGCAGAGCCACAAGATCGTGGAAGTCGGTGACCGATTTCGTCACAAGATTACTGGCGAGGTTTCTGAGGTTATTTCGCTGACGGGCGCACTCCCGTTCTATTCGGACGATTGCACCATTCAGCGTGAAAGCAGCGGTTTCGCTGTGACGGAGAATATCTCCTATGATAAGCTCCTTTACAGCGGTCTGTATGAGTATATCGGCAGGGCTGAACCCGAAAAGGAAAAGTCTGAACCTGTGAAGCCTGAGCCTGTAAAGGCTGAGGTCAAACCGGATAATCCTGCTGTCGCGCATGAAACGGAAAAGACTGATATTCCTACGGTCAAGAACCTATCTCAGCTCAAAAAGTCATTGAAGCCAGGAATGATATTTGAGATCAGCGATCATCTCCGTCCTGAATGTATCGGAGAGCGCAGAATCGTCACGGGTGTAAGCACCGTTGATTTTACTTCCAGAAAGCTCGATGAAAACGGTGAACCTACGGGCAAAGACCTCCACATGGAGTTCGACCGTGCGAAGAACTGGACTTTTGACGGCGGTGAGCTGACTTCTCGGCTCGATAATGGCGATATGCTGATGTCATTCCATTTCATTGACAGCTTGGAGCGTGAGCAGACTGTTCAGGCTGAGAAAGAGCCGGAGGTCGCACCTGTTGTTGATGAGGTCGATGCTCCCACACCGGAAGCAACTGCACCCGATAAGGGCGAAAACTTCACCATTACTGATGATAACCTCGGTGACGGCGGTGCTAAGACAAAGTTCAGGGCGAATGTCGATGCAATCAAAACACTGAAAACACTTGAAGCTGAAAAGCGTCCTGCAACTGATGAGGAAAAGGAAACCCTGTCGAAATATGTCGGCTGGGGAGCTTTGGCAAAGGCTTTTGACAAGGACGATCCGAAGTGGGCCGCAGAATATAAGGAGCTTTCAGAGCTGCTGACTCCGCAGGAGTACGCTCAGGCTCGTTCAACGGTCAATGATGCTTTCTATACTTCTCCTACGGTTATTGACGGCATCTATGAAGCTCTCGGCAATTTCGGCTTTGACGGCGGTGCTGTCTTAGAGCCTGCAATGGGTATCGGAAACTTTTTCGGCAGAATGCCCGAAGATATGCAGGCACACTCCCAGCTTTACGGCGTGGAGATCGACTCGCTGTCTGGCAGGATCGCTCAGGCTCTTTATCCTGATGCGGATATTGCGATTCAGGGCTTTGAGCAGAACCGTTTTCAGAACGGCTGCTTTGATGTGGCTGTCGGCAATGTCCCGTTCGGTGAGCTTGGTTTCCGTGATACCGTCCACGATACCACGAAACTGCACGATTTCTTCTTTGCCGAAGCTCTCGACAATGTAAGCGTGAACTATGGGTAGTTTTTAATCTTCAATCCAACAAAATAGCTTTTGAGTATCAATCGATCATTTTTTGATTGCCCCTGCTTGTTCAGCGAGGGCATTATTTTTGTTTTTCAGCGGCTTATCGATCAG
>JAGBMA010000137.1 GCA_017635095.1 Ruminiclostridium sp.
CACCACATCCGGATCCAGCTCATAGCGAGTGATCCAATCCGGGCGGTAAGGGTTACGCACCAGCACAAATCCTGCTCTGATCCTGTTCATGAACCATTCGGAATAAAACGCAGGAATATCCGTCCGCATACCTGTGTTGATAATCATGCTCCTCACCGTCCTTTCTTTTTATTTTACCACATTCGGCGCGATTTTACAATAATCAATCCTCGTCAACGATGACCACACGACCGTCACGGCGGGGCTTGCTTTGCGGATATTCACCCTCGCAGTAGCCGAGCAGCACAAAAGCACGAGCGATGAAGTTTTCGGGGATACCCCATTTGGACAGCAGTTCACTGCCGAAGTCGTTATCGAAAGTCTCCTCGGCTCTTGCTGTAATGCACGATGCGATACCAAGCTCGGTGGCTTCAAGCACCATATTCTCCGCACAACAGAAAGCATCAGGAACAGCATACAGAAAATTCTTCGGTGTGAAGATAATGCAGACACAGGGCGCACCGTAAAAGCCGTTCTTGATATTTTTATCGTCTATCACGCTGGGCTGTTCCTTTGAAACAAATCCGCCGATGAGCCTTGAACGGTCAAACTTTGCGAGGTTGAGAATGCCGATCTGCTCCGCAAGCCGTTTGTTTCTGACAGCAACGATGATACTGCGCTGACTGCCGCCTGCATTTGGGGCATATTCTCCTGCCTCGATTATCTTCTGTAAGTCCTCAAGCGGTATCTGTTTGTCAGTGTATTTTCTGATCGAACGGCGATATTTCATAAGTTCTAAAAGTTCCATTATATTATCCTCCTGCAGTAATTCCGATTGCGTTCGGAGACTCGAAAGATATATATCTTTCGGCGCGATATTGCCCGCGGGGGCTCCCCGCCCAACACTGCGGATCGGGTGCGTACATATTGCCCGTGTAGCCGAATGTCACGGCAGGACAACCTCTGCAATAGCCCCGAAGCTCACACTTACTGCATTTCTCAAATTTATCGAACTGTCTGTATTCCTCTAAGTCTGCACCGAGGAACAGTTCATATATTGGTGTATCGAACACATTCCCGATCTTGCTCTCCATTCTGCGGCAGGCGTACACATCACCCGTGGGCAGTATCGTCATGTGACCTATTGCGCAGTGACAGCCGTCATATATCTTGTCGGGATCGCTGTTTTCGGGAATCTTGAAAAGCCCCTGTTCATAAAGATACAGCGTCCAGAGGTGGTCTTTGTACTGGAATGTGGTCTTGCAGCCGTTTGCTTTATGCTGCTGAAACCGTTTGTAGCACATATCGAGAAAATCACGGTAGCGAAGCGGCGGTATGTGGTATTCCTCCGACTTCTGACCGCTTGTGGGACAGTACCTCCCGAATGCGAACACATCGACATTCTTCTCCGCCACAAGATCTATCATCTCCGGGAAATCGTCGATGTTCGCGCTTGATACGGTTGACATCACCGCGCACCACATTCCTGCATTCTTTATGCAGTCTATGGCTCTCATCGTTGAAGCAAACGAACCCAGCTTGCGAAAGCTGTCATGCATCTGCTCCATACCGTCAAGGGAGAGCTGATACTTGCGGCAGCCGAGATCATGCAGCTGTCTGCATACTTCGTCATTCAGGTGGAACGGGTTGCCGAGGATCCCCCAGTCAATGTGCTTTTCGTGCAGCAGCTCCGCCAGTTTCCAGAAGTCACGGTGCAGGACAGGATCGCCGCCGGTGATGTAAAAATAGGGAGTCCGAACGAGCCTATCGCACATATTCTCGCAGCTCTCGACTACCTGCTTCATCTTCTCCCACGGCATTTCCGTGAGCGCCTTACAGTTGTCCTCAGCGAAAATATAGCAGTGCTTGCAGCGCTGGTCGCAGGTGTCGGTGATATGCCATTGAAAAGCAAAATACGGTTTCATCCCGGTGTCCTCCAATCTATATAAACGCTTTTGCGTAATTCTCGTTATTGCAGGCATACCGAAAGACCGATATGCCCGCATTATAATTGAAGTTTAACGACTTACTTCTTGTCGGGATCAGCAGCACCGCAGGCAGAACCGCAAGCGGA
>JAGBMA010000138.1 GCA_017635095.1 Ruminiclostridium sp.
AGAGAAACGGCTTCACGCTCGTTGAGTGGGGCGGTAGCGAGGGATAACAATAACTGATCATACATCGGTTTTACAGCAAATACAACAAAGCCCGTACAGTGTGATGCTGTAACGGGCTTCGTTTTTTATGAGCAGATAACATATCACCCCATTATCGGCGGGTGGTCTTCATCTGCGTTTGTTACATCAAAGATGAAATGCTTCTCTGTTTTCTCCGCGCTTCCGTTCCTGCCGTTCGGATAGCCGGTGACGGTGAAATCTATCCGTATCTTTCTTGTATCATTTCTGTCATCGTATGAGATACGGTATCCGAGATTTGCGCAGTTATCATACTTTGAAGCTATCGACTCGGCATATTCGCGCAGAGGGCGGTTTATTGCCTCATAAGTTTTCGGGTAATCAAAGAACGGATTGGAATTCTTGAACTTTGGATACTTTATCAGGAAGCCGTTATCATCGTCTGTGTACAGCACTTCCTCATCCGTGAAATAATTTATCACTTGAAGAGATTCTTTTATCCATTCTTCATCTGCGTAAGGCGCACCAAATCCGTCAATATAATATGCCTGTTCAAAGGGACGGTCATACTCATATTCTTCGCTTATCAGCTTCGGCAGCCGCTGAAGACTCGCATTCTCGATATCAAACACAAAGGTCTTCCCGATAGCATCACCGTTTTCGTCGGTTTTTACGCCCTCATTCTCTATGCCGTCGGGATATGCTGTTACATCGAATGTCACGGTAAGCAGCTTTCCGTCGTTGGTCACATCGTACGACATCTTTATGTTGTTTTCGTACTCATCCATAAGTCCCCAGTAGTAGTCGCTTATCGGTGCCTGTACGCGTTTATAGACAGGTTCGTTCTTCTCACTTGCGCCGAGGGGATAGCCCTTTACGCCGCCGCCGTTTTCGGTAAGAGTAGCGGAGTTGCCGAAAAACGGATAATGCACACCATAGCCTTCTTCCCTCATGCGTTCGTCCAACTCATAATCGTCTGTTACCACACTCATATTGCCGTCAACATAGTCAAAGCGTATCTGGTCTGCATACAGGTAGTAGATTCCGCCCGCCGCTGCAAGCAGACCGACGAGCACACATATTGTTATAAGCACTGCCTTCAATATATGCAAGATGATCCTTATCGGCTTACTCATCATCATTTTCGCTCACCTCCCGGAATTTTGTCTCTGTAACGAAACTGTCAAGGAGTTCCTTGCCGGAATTGCACTCATAGCACATAAGATACTCGCCGGTGCAGATGATATAACCGCAGGTGCCGTATGTCGTTTCGAAATACACTGCATTCCAGCCGTTTATCTCAGTGACCTCCGGCTCTGTCTGCATCGTATCACCAAAAAGGTACGGCATACCATAAAAAAGCGCAGCCTGAACGACTGTAATCTTTATATCGCCGTTTGTGTACTCCCGGCGCAGGTGGTCGTATCGGCGGTAATAGTCCTTTACGCTGTAACCCGACAGGTCTGTGTCTGTATAAAACTCCTTCTCTATTCCATGTGTCACGAAAAGCTGTTCAAACTCCGTGACCCCGAGCATTTCATATACGCTTATATTCGGCTTGCCGGGTGCAGGCTTTTCGGGCGATGCTCCGGCGATCACCGTAATTATGATCACAGATACAGCCAGAAGTGCGGCTATGATGATATATTTCAGCTTTATCCGTTTATATGCAGTAATTCCCGCTTCTCTTTCGGGATACTTTATTATCTTTTTCCTGCGCTTTCTGTAACGTCCCGAAAAACGTCTGTCGCGCATTTCGGGTACATCTGCAAGAATGCTGTCAAGAAAGATCATATCTGCTTCAGTCATTGTACTCCTCCTCTATAAATTCCTTTATTATCTCTCGCGCACGTCTGATACGGGAATATACTGTCGGCACGGAAATACCGAGAATATCGGCAGTGGTTTTTGCGTCATCGCCGCGTATAAAGCGCATTACGATCACTTCCCGTATTTCGTCGGGAAGCTGTTTTATCAGCTCTGCCGCGCTTGGAGCTTCGAGCTTCAGATACTCTTCTTTGGCGGAGATATCTTCGGTCTCTTCCTCGGGTTCGTCGATAACAGGCATTCGTTTATTCCTTCTGAGCATATTGAAGCAAACGTTTCTTACGGTTATCACGAGCAGCGCACGGGTCTTTTTATCGTCGTCAAAGTTCAGACAGGACATATTCCGTATTATCCTGAGAAAAGCCTCATGCACAGCGTCCTCGGCATAATAGGAGTCTTTGAGCACCGAGAATGCCGCCTTATACATCATCTGTTCGTAACTTGTATACAGCTGTTCTACGAGTGAGCGCTCCTCGTCGGTATCGACCATTGCCATATATAGTGCCAGCATATTTTCACCTCGTATTTCATTTTGGAGCAGTATCCGGATAATTTGTTCCTCATAGATAAAAACAACCCGGCACTTCAGTTTTATAATCATTTTTCCGACTTTGTAGGAATGCACAAATAATTTATATATAATCAACAAAACAGAACCGCAAAGCAGGTGGCAGAAAAGTACCACCTGCACTGTGAATGTTCGTTAGTTTTGCTTGTATCACAATAATTCTTTCAACCCTGTATGTTTTCATAGTCTTCGATATGGTAAATTTTTCGCATATATAAATATTTATTTAAAAAATATAAACTCACAAGAATTATAACATACGCCTTGATCTGTTTCAACCCCACATCGTTGACAACTCTCCATGTATATGCGATAATAATTCAGAAAAAAATTTTGATTTCTTGTAACATTTCCCCTGTTTTATGTGTACATATATATGAAACCGCTTTGCAAAGGAATTTCATAATGAAAGATAAGCTTGTCGAAAAACTGATAGGCTCGGATGTGCGCGCATTCGAGCAGATCGTGAAGAAATACGGCAGATATGTTTTTCGTGTTGTTAAGAACCATTCCAAAGGCTTGCT
>JAGBMA010000139.1 GCA_017635095.1 Ruminiclostridium sp.
TGAAAAGAGAAAATGAGATAGCTGCGTCGGATACAAGGAAAGCCGACGAAGCCGGGCTGGCGCCCGGTTAGGAGGTTTGACGCAGTAGACGGCGTGGATAGCTCTTTTTCTCTCAAATTGGGTTTTTAGAGGTTCCCTTATTATGCTATGAACAGCTTGTCTTTGTCGGCATCTACCGTTACCTTTGAGCCTGGCACGAGGGTGTCGGAGATGATAGCCCGGGCGATAAGCGTTTCAAGCTTGTGCTGAATGAAACGCTTGAGGGGGCGTGCTCCATAGACCGGGTCGTAGCCGTTGTCGATGATGAACTGCTTCGCTTCCGGGGTAAGAGAAAGGGTGAGCTGCTTTTCTTCGAGACGTTTGCCGAGCGCCGCAGTCATGAGGTCAACGATGCTGCCGATCTCGGACTTGGTGAGGGGCTTGTAATAAACTATCTCATCAAGACGGTTGAGGAACTCGGGACGGAACGACTGCTTCAGAAGAGTATCGACCTGTTTTCTTGCGTCTTCGGAGATCTCACCTTTTTCATTGATGCCTTCGAGAATGTAAGGTGAGCCTAAGTTCGATGTGAGAATTATGATCGTATTCTTGAAATCAACGGTGCGGCCCTGGCTGTCGGTGATGCGGCCGTCATCAAGCACCTGCAGAAGTATGTTGAACACATCGGGGTGCGCCTTTTCTATCTCGTCGAAAAGCACCACCGCGTACGGCTTGCGGCGCACAGCTTCGGTAAGCTGGCCGCCCTCGTCATAGCCCACATATCCGGGAGGCGCACCGATAAGACGAGAAACGCTGAACTTCTCCATGTACTCGCTCATATCTATGCGCACAATACCGTTCTCATCGTCGAAAAGAGCTTCCGAAAGCGCTTTTGCAAGCTCGGTCTTGCCCACGCCGGTGGGTCCGAGGAACAGGAACGAGCCGAGAGGACGGTTCGGATCCTGGATACCCGCACGGGAGCGGATTATCGCTTCGCTAACTTTCTCAACAGCCTCATCCTGACCGATAACGCGCTTGTGCAGTATCCCCTCCATATTGAGCAGCTTCTCCCGCTCGCCCTCCATGAGTTTTGATACCGGTATCCCTGTCCAGCGGCAGATTATCCGCGCTATTTCCTCTTCCGTCACCGCATCGCGGAGAAGGGTGTTCGATCTGCCGTTTTCGGCGGATCTCTCCGCGTCCTCAAGCCGCTTGCGAAGCTCGGGGAGCTTTCCGTACTGCAGCTCCGCAGCCTTGTTGAGATCATGGGCGCGCTTGGCCGTCTCGATCTCGCCGGTGATCTGTTCGATCTCCTTGCGTATGTCCTGCACATTAGTGATAGAGCTCTTCTCGTTCTCCCACTTTGCTTTCATTTCCTTGAACTTCTCGCGCATATCCGAAAGTTCCTTCTGTATCTCGGTGAGATGCTCGGCAGAAAGCCGGTCACTCTCCTTTTTGAGCGCCGCTTCCTCTATCTCGTGCTGCATTATCTTTCTCGAAAGCTCGTCAAGCTCCGACGGCATGGATTCCATTTCCGTCTTTATCAGCGCACAGGCTTCATCTACAAGGTCTATCGCCTTATCCGGGAGGAATCTGTCGGAGATGTAGCGGTTGGAAAGGGTCGCGGCTGCAATAAGAGCGTTGTCGTGTATCTTAACGCCGTGAAAGACCTCGTACCGCTCTTTGAGTCCGCGCAGTATGGATATGGTGTCCTCGACGGTGGGTTCGCCCACAAGCACGGGCTGGAAACGTCTTTCGAGGGCAGCGTCCTTTTCGATGTACTGTCTGTACTCGTTGAGAGTCGTAGCGCCGATGCAGTGCAGTTCTCCACGGGCGAGCATAGGTTTGAGGATATTGCCCGCGTCCATAGCGCCGTCGGTCTTGCCCGCGCCGACGATGAGATGAAGCTCGTCGATGAACAGTATTATCTTGCCGTCGCTCTTCTTTATCTCCTGCAGGACAGATTTAAGGCGCTCCTCAAACTCGCCGCGGTATTTTGCACCCGCCACGAGCGCGCCCATATCGAGGGAGAAGATGCTCCGGTCTTTAAGTCCCGTAGGCACGTCGCCCCGCACTATTCTCAGCGCAAGCCCCTCGGCTATGGCGGTCTTACCCACACCGGGTTCGCCGATCAGCACGGGGTTGTTCTTGCTCTTTCGGGAGAGGATACGGATAACGTTTCGTATCTCGCTGTCACGGCCGATGACCGGGTCAAGCTTGTTCTGTCTTGCAAGCTCGACAAGATCCTGACCGTACTTCTTCAGAACATCGTAAGTGCCCTCGGGGTTGTCGGTGGTCACGCGGGTGTTGCCGCGCACAGTCCGGAGTGCGTCAAGGAATTTGTTTTTGGTGATGCCGAAAAGGTTAAGGATATCCTTTGTCTTGTCCCTGGCTTTTTCGATAAGGCCGATAAAAAGATGCTCGACGGATATATATTCGTCCCCCATATGCTTTGCGGTCTCTTCGGCTTCGTTGAGCGCCTTGTCGGTATCGGCTGTGATATAGACTTCATCTGCGCGCCTTCCGCTTCCGGTCACTTTCGGGAGCCCCGCAACACAGCGCTCGGTCTGGTCACGCACCGCGGACGCGTCTATCCCCATTTTCACCAGCAATTCCGGGATAAGTCCGTTCTCGTCGCTTAAAAGCGCCTGCAGGATATGGAGCTGGTCTATCTGCTGATTGGAGTTGGAAACGGCGATGCTCTGGGCTTCCTGTATAACTTCCATTGATCTCTGTGTAAGTTTGTTTGTATTCATAACCTTTCCTCCTTGTCATATGTTTGTTCTGCGGCAGGTGATATCCCCGCTAAATTATGAGCCGCGCAGTCCTGAGATATGCGGTATAGCGCTGGCCTATGAGCTTTTTTGCAGCCGTTCTGTCGGTCATATTGCCGAAGTATATCTTGACGAGCTCATCGAACAGTCTCACATATCCGTAGAGAGCCTCGGCTATCTCGCTGTCGGAAGCGTTGTCCTCATCGGCGGGGCGGCTGAACGCGCGGACGAAGCGCCCGTTCTCGAAGGTATATGACACGCTGCCGGTGATGTGTTCAGAGATGCAGGCGCGCTCGGTATCCGCGAGCATCAGAAGGAAGTCCTCGAATGCGGCGATAAGCGATTTGGACTGGGTACGGAGCGAGACTTTGAGCTTGCCGAAAGTCGTGTCGAAATCGCGGTAAAGCTCGATGCTGTAGTTTATGACTGGATTGTATTTGTAATGGAGCGCCGACCGCAGAGCGAGTGCAGTTTCCGACGGCCGCGGCATTATCCTGAACACATCGCCGTTGACGAGCTGTTCTATCCCGGCGAAGATATCGCTCATTCGCTTTTCTGGGGTCGTGAACGACACAGCATCGGCGAGGACGCTGTTGATATACGCGGAGCGGCTCATTCCTGCACGGTGGGCGGCGCGGTCAACGGCTTCCACCACATCGTCCGAGAGCACAAGGCTATAAACGCTCTTATTCATGGGCACACCCTCTTTCCTGTTTACAGCAACATTGTAGCACATTTCTTATAATTTGTCAAGAGCTTTATATAATTTTCTTTGCAAATTCTTTAACAACCGCAAAAAATCAGACATATCCTGCAAATCAACAGGAAATCTCTCCAAAAAGCGGGAGCTAATTGTGAAAAGTTACAGAAAAGCCGCAAGGACAAGCCAAAACTGTTGACAGAAAAAGCCCGGAATGCTATAATGACAATGTGTAGAAGCGGCGTATAAAACTGCCGTAAAAAAGATACAGATACAGATATTTTTCAGGAGAAAGCAATGAAAACAACAATGATCTTCGCAGAGTCAGGCGACACCTATCTGTCTGTCGCGTACAAGCCGGGTGAAGTGACGCAGAAAAACGTGAAGCTGCAGAGCACTCTCCATTACGCCGAGATAAACGGCTCGGAGATGAACGGTTTTTCCGTGCGCTTCCGGATCCCGTATTTCCGAAAGTATGACCGTGCCGGCTTCATATCAAAGCAGAGCGCAGTCAACTATGAGCAGGATATCCTTGACGAGCACTTCGGCGATTTTCTCGCAGAAGACCCCTCCGAACTCTCAGGGTGCGAAAGCGCCACCTAACCCGTATAACACTTTGTACAAAACCGAGCCCTCTGCCCCGCTTCCGTTATTATGCGCAAGCGAGCGCCGCATAAGGCGACTACAGGGCTCGTATCACTTTTTGTACAGCAAACCACCCCGTTCGCAGGACTTTAATGTCCCGCCGACGGGGTGGTTTTTATTCTTGCTCAGGCGAAGGGCTGCGCCGCCCACGTCACTTTCTCCGCAGGAGAAGCCCGAACGTCCCGGGTCCGCAGTTCACCGCGATAGCCGGAGACGCTTTATGGAAACAGATCTTTCCGAACTGCGCCTTGCTCTCGATATATTCCCGTATCTCATCAAGCTCCCCCTTCGTGAGCCCGACATAGGTCACGAAAAGAAGCTCGCGGTCTATCGATCCCTTGTTTCTGAGAACTGAGTCGATATACTTCTTCCATGCCCTGTCCCGGGCACCGAAAAATACTCTTCCGATGCCGAGCTCGCCCTTTTTCATCTTGAGAACGGGACGCGCCATGACTGCTTTGGTAAGTGCCGCTATCCCCGGGCTTACCTGCTCCGATCTTGCAAGAAAATCGAGATTGTCAACGATGAAGCTCGTAGAGATAGTCTTCTTCACCGCTTCAAGCGCTTCTATGATCTCGGCGGGAGTTTTGCCCGAATCGGCGAGTCTGCAGGCTTCAATGACCATAAGTCCCTGACCGCTGGAGAGGTGGCCCGTATCAACCACAAAGACATTTTCGAATGCTTCCGCGGCTTCTTTTGCTGCGGGACAGCCGCTCTCCGCGACTTTTCCGGATATGGAGATATGTATGACGTTGTAGGCTCGCTGGAGCTGTTCCGCAAAGAATTCCTCGTGCATCTTCACGTCCGGCGACATGGTATAGACCCTGCGGCTACCGTCCCGCATATATTTCAGCAGTCCGTTGGTCTCGATCTCCTCGCCGTCCCTGAACACGCCTCTGTACGTGCGCACCATATGCGGGAGCACAACGATACCGTATTTTTCGATGATATCCTGCGGCAGGTCGGCAACACTTTCGGTAGTCACGATGATATTGCGCTTGCGGTCGTCGGATCGCATCCACGATATGGTATCCTCAAGCATCTCCTCATCGCTTCCCGAAAGGTAAACTATGTCCTTCGGCAGGAGCCTGCACAGTTCTCTTTCGAGAGCATCACCGCTTATGGGTTTTGAGAGATAGCCGTCGAAGCCTTCACGCTCATAAAGCGCCTTGCTGTCCCCGCCGGCATTCGCCGTAAGCGCCATGATCTTTGAATCACGGCATCTTCCGCCCACCTGGGCGCGTATTTTCTTCATGCACTCGATACCGTCCATTTCCGGCATGAGGTGATCCATGAAGATAACGTGGTATTCGTTGTTGAGGGTCTTTTTAAGCGCTTCCGCACCACCCGACGCGGTATCCACATTCACCTTCGTATCCCGGAGAAGCTTCTTTACCACAAGCAGATTGGAGCTGTTATCGTCCACTACCAGCACCCTTGCATCGGGTGCTTCAAACCTGCGGTCATAGTTCATGAGTTTTCCTGTGCCGTGGTTCTTTTCGGGGTCGAACTCACCGATGAACTGATCGCCGATGACTTTCTGGGGGATCCTGATAATAAAGGTGGAGCCTTTTGTATAGACGCTGTTCACCGTAACTTCACCCTGCATAAGATCGACGAGCTGCTTCACGATGGAAAGTCCGAGACCGGTGCCCTCGATATGGGAGTTCTTCTTCTCATCTACCCGTCTGAAAGCCGTGAACAGGTACGGGATATCCTCTTTCTTGATGCCCATTCCCGTATCGGCAACGGTATAGATCACGTCCACAGCGTTTCCGCTGCGCTCTCCGCACTGCACCGAAAGGGAAACGGAGCCTTCCTTCGTGTACTTTATGGCGTTATTGAGCAGGTTTATGAGTATCTGCTTTATGCGCATCTCGTCGCCGCTCAGCTCCGAGGGCAGTTCGGGGGACACGTTCACGCTGAATTCGAGCCCTTTCTGCTTCGACCTGAGCCAGAGCATCCCCACCAGTTCGGACAGCATATCCCCGGGGCGATACGGAGACTCACTGATCTGCATCTCGCCGGATTCGAGCTTGGACATATCAAGAATGTCGTTGATGAGGTGCAGGAGCATCTTGCTGGCGGAGCTTATATTCGCCGCGTCTTCGGCGACCTCTTCCGAGATATTCTCCCGGAGTATCATCTCGTTGAGCCCGATTATGGTGTTTATGGGAGTGCGTATCTCATGGCTCATGTTCGAGAAGAAACGGTTCTGCGCAAGGTTCATCTCCTCGACTTTCTCGGCTTCTTCCTTTGCGCGCTTATTCTCCATTATGAACAGCCGGTTCTGGAAAATGACCATGACAAGAATGATGATACCGACGATGACCACGGATACCGCGGAATCGCTGTAGAACATTCTCTCTGTGTGCCCCGCGATAAGGTCGGGCCGGTAAAATCCGATAATATACTCACATACCGCCATGACCGACATCAGCACTATCATGACAATGCGCCACTTTCCCGAAAGGAGCAGTCCGATAAAGAGGTACGCGAAGGAGAACCATATAACCGATCCGCCGTATATACCGCCGCCGAAAAAGAACGTCACCGGAAGTATGACGAACGCCACCGCTATAGCGAACATCTTGCTCCCGAGGGATACCCTGTGCCTGTGTATGCTGAAATACATCACGACCGGCGATACCGCGAGGACACAGCCCAGCACGGCGATCTCCACGATATTCTCGCCGAGAATGATATCGGCAATGAATACAAGTGCGACAGCTATCTCGCCTATGATGACGAGGAGGGCAAAAAGCTTGTCACGAAAATCCCTCTGTGGGTCGCTCAGCCATTTGTGAAGTCTTATAAAAGCTTTCATCTCTACCTCCGTCGGTCATTCTTCGTCTTCGGGTACAAATTCGATCACATCTTCGCTCCCGTCCGGCTCAAACTCGATGACATCATCATCGCTCACCTGCTCTCCGGCGCTTATCCCGCAGGCGGCAGCGATATCCGCCGCGAACTTCGCGTAAAGCTCCATAGCTCTCCCGTGATGACCTTCGATATAGTCCTCCCTGCCTTCCTTTGCGGCAGCTTCCAGCTCTCGCGCTTCCTCCGAAAGGCTCATGCAGCCGATCGTCTTCGAGTTGCTCTTGACGCCGTGAATGATTATCTCATAATCGTGCAGATTTCTCTCCGTAAAATACCGCTCAAGAAGTCTCTGTTTTTCTTCGGATTCCGTCGCGAACTGCACAAGGAGAGTCCTGTAAAAATCCGGATCTTTCATGCAGTATCCGAGACCTGTCTTTGTATCGACCCCGCTCTTTTCAAGCTTGCCGAGAAAGTCGTTTCCGGGCTCTTCCTGCACAGACGGGGCAGCCGTATCCGCGTGAGCCGGTTCAGCTTCCGGAGGTGCTGTTCCTGCGGCAGAGCAGGTCACCGCGTCTGGCGGGAGCACTCGTTTCAGCACACGTTCGAGTTCCGTAAGATCAATAGGCTTGCTCACAAATCCGTCGAAACCCTCGGAAAGGAACATCTCCCTTGCCGTGCTCACCGCGTTGGCGGTAAGAGCGACTATGGGCATATCGCTCCTCGAACGGCGGGTGCCGGCGCGTATGCGCTTCATAGTCTCGACCCCGTCCATTCCGGGCATCATATGATCCATGAATACTATGTCGTATTCATTGTCACGGCACATATCTATGGCTTCCTGACCGGAATCCGCGGTGAACACGGTCATTCCGTAGCTTGCAAAAACGCTCTTGGCGACTATGAGGTTCATAGGCTCGTCGTCCACCACAAGCGCTCTTACGCCGTCACAGCGCAGCTTTCCCGTATCGTCCTGCGCAGCACCGCTCTCTTCGTTGAGTATCGCCGCTACCGGGAAGCAGTAGAACGGCTTTTCCATGACCCTTACACGGGAACCCGCAGGCCGGACTATGCTTCCGTTGGCGACCACCGCCACGGTCATGCTCTTCGCAAGTTCTTCTATATAATCGCGGTTCTCGTCATATTCTTCCTCCCCCACGAACAGGTGGGTGAGCTTTACCGTCCGGAGCAGCTTTTCAAGGTTCTTGGCGTTATCTACTCTGTGCATCTTCACACCGAGCCCATTTACTATGTTCCTTACCATGACGTTGTAATAATCGCGGACGGACGGGTTCTGGAACTTTTCAAAATGCAGGAACGCACCGAGAGTGAGCCGCTCCGGTCTCACGATCGACATACAGCTCGCCTCATCGACCACTTTCTGGGGAAGGCTCACATGGACCGTAGTGCCCCTGCCGTGCTCGCTCTCGATATGCATAAATCCGCCGAGGGACTCAACAAACCCGGATACTACCGCCATTCCGAGCCCGAGGCCGCCGCTTGAGCGGCTGCGTCCGGAGTTCGCCTGATAAAAGCGCTCCTGGATACGCTCTGTCTCTTCCTCGGTCATACCTATGCCGGTATCGGTGACATCTATGCAGAGGTTTACGCCGTAGTCCTCACGCACAGCCTTGAGCCGCACATAGACGCCGCCCTCTCTTGTGTATTTGAGCCCGTTCACTATGAGGTGATACAGTATCTTTTTGAGCTTTCCGGGGTCCGTGTTCATCACCGACGGTATAGCCGGGTCAACATCTATCACAAGCTCAATGTCCTCGGACTTGTAGGTACGCACCGTGTTCACGAGGTCGTTGAGAAGCGAAAGCAGCATATAGTCCTCGTTGTTGCAGGCGAGCATACCCCGGTCTATCTCCGAGTAGTCGAGTATATCGCTTATCTGTTCCGCCACGCGCACGCCGGCTGCATTTACCGCCCGAAGATCGGCGAGGAGAGCGCTGTCCGTTTCTTTTTCCATGCATATACCGGACAGCCCGATGACCGCGTTTATAGGCGTGCGTATCTCATGGGACACGTTCGCGAGAAAGTCGTTGAGCCTGTCGGTGGCATCGGTGAGCTGAGCTATCTCCTTTTCCGACTGACCGAGAACGCTGAGCCACTTGTCGATTATAGTGCGGGATATTCTGCCCACCATAACGATCATTCCGACGTGGAGCAGGAGCCGTGTGACGGTGAGTACGTCGAACTGCACACCGTCACGTATCATGACGGCGATGTCGTATGCCATAGTGACGAAGAACGTGATCTGGCACAGCATCACAAGCGATTTTATGCCGGTCATGGTGTAAAGTATTATCACCGCAGTCATGACCGTGGCGAGGTCGAAGGTGCTGGTCTGGTGTATGCCGTAGAAGAAGAATACCGCCATCATGAGGCAGGAATACACCCAGAGCCTCACCTTGTCCGGTATTATCTGTCGGATATGTATCGCCCAGCTGAATACGACCGCTATCACGATGAGAAACAGAGCCCACTTCTCCCAGGAGAGCAGTATCGCCTCTCCGATAAGTATCACACAAAATATCGTAAAGCTCAGAAGTATCGTAAGATGCGATGCCTGAAAAAGCTCATTTTTTTCTATATTCCGTTTCATCAGATCTCCCTCATGCTGTATTCCGTGTCTTCATCTATCATTTCGAGCATTATATCCGCAAACTTCGGGTCAAACTGTGTACCTCTGCCCTTTTCTATCTCGCTGCGGACGTGCTCCTGAGAAAGTACATCGCGGTAGCTCCTCCTGCTCGTCATGGCATCGTAAGCGTCTGCCACAGCTATGATACGGGCTTCCTCCGGTATATCCTCACCCGCGAGGCCGTCGGGATAGCCCCCTCCGCCATAGCGCTCGTGATGCCACCGTGCGCCGGTCACGAGCTTCGGCATCTCTCTGATGTTTTTAAGTATCCGCGCCCCCATGACCGGGTGGTTCTTGATGATCTCGAACTCGTCCTCTGTAAGACGTGAGGGCTTGTTTATGACCGCGTCCGGAATGCCTATCTTACCTACGTCGTGGAGCAGCCCCATCATGTAGATATCGTTCTGCTCCTGTTCCGAATAACCGTAACGGCGGGCGATCTCCTTCGAGTACTCCGCCACCCTGCCGGAATGACCGTTGGTATAGGTGTCCTTTGCGTCTATGGCGTCCGCAAGCGACTTTACGACGTGAATGAAAAGCTCACGGTTCTCACGGGATTTGCGCTCCACTTCGCTGCTCAGGGATCTCTGGAGTGTGGTGAGCTCTATGGTGTGCCGCACCCGCAGCAGCAATACTTCCGGCACGAAAGGCTTTTTTATGAAGTCCATAGCGCCGAGTGAAAGTCCGGTGCTCTCCGCTTCGGCGGATTCGTCCGCGGTCAGGAATATCACCGGTATATCGGCTGCGTCTCCCTCCATTGAGCGAAGTCTCTTTATCGTCTCGAAGCCGTCCATTTCCGGCATCTTTATATCGAGAAGTATCAGGTCGGGCGCGCCGTTATCCGCAATATAGCCGAGAAGTGCCTTTCCCGAACGAAGCGCGGTCACACGCATATTGTTCCTGCTCAGTATCTTTCCGGCGATCTGCAGGTTTGATGCATCGTCATCTACAACTATTATCCATTTTGCCATTTTATCATTTGCACCTTTGCGGGTGCAGCTCCTTTCGCAGTGAAGGTATGTGAGATGTGGGCCGTTATTCCGGACATTCGGAAAATGTTTATGAATACAGGCATATAATGTTTTATTATATCATAATATCTGCAGGTTGTAAAGCACAGAAACGGGTGCTGCAGGTAAAATCCTTGCAAAGGATCCGCGCATCGATCCGCAGTCCGCGTTTTACGGGAGCGTGTATTCCTTCCCGGGCTCAAGGTCAACTCCGGGCTCCATAGCCGCCGGATACTGCCTGCCGGAGCTGTCGCTGAATATCACGAGAGCCGCGCCGAGATCTGTGGGCAGGGTATAGGTGTAGCTGCCGTCCCCAACCGGCGTCATAGCTTCTCCCGGCCATACCGCGTTCTTCACCATAGGGTGAACGGTCTCGTCATAGATGTACACATAGATATCGCCGTTCCAGTCCTCCGGCTTCACAAAGCTTATCGTGTCGCCTGCAGCCGCGGGACGCAGCTTTGTGAACCAGTATGTCATACGGGAAGCGAAGCCGTCGCTGTTTTCCGCGGAAAGCGTTACGCTGCACTCATCTCCGCTTATGGTAACGGTACGCTTCTCACCGTCGGTGAACGGTTCCGTTACCCCGTTCACGGTGAAGCTTCCTGACCCGGCTCCGCGGACATGGAGCGTCACTTCGGCAGTATCTCCGTAAACTGCAAATCCGTCGGTCTCAAGAGATACCTCGGGCATCTTCACCGGTTCGGTATAGCCTTCGTTATACAGCACGGCGGTACTTCCGGCTCTGAGGGTGCCGCTGAGCACACCGCCGGACACGGTGAGATCGGGATTGTTCCCGCTTCTGTCGGGGTATGTGCCGTCGGGAAGATAGCAGGGCATGGAAACTTCGGTATCTTCTTCGAGCCCGCTCACAAGCACTGCGCCTTTGCTGCCGCGGGAGATCAGGAGCACCTTAGCGCTTCCCTCGGGATTGGACATGAGCGTTTCCGTCCCGGTCATGGCATTCCTGAAACGGTTGACGGCAGCTACCGTCCTGTCCTTGTACAGCGGACTTCCCGCAGCGCCTATCCGGTTCATCTTCCCGAACTGCTCCGCATAGGACGAGCCGAGGGGTCTGTCGAAGAAGAGCGGTGTCCCGAGCCCGCTCGCGGCTATGATCGACCAGCCCCTCACTATCTGCTCATCGGTGAGGAGAACGGAGGTCTTATCGGTATAATTGTCGTGGGACTCCACCCACGTCACAACGTCGGTGCTGCCGCCGGTCTGCAGGTCGGAGAGCTTGTCCGCTATGAGCATTCCCTCGGAAGCGCACATTCTGATGTACTTTCCGTAGTCGCTGGCGGTGGTATGCCCGATAGCCGCGATATAGTCCGCGAGCCGGTCATTGTCTCCCTGCAGCACCTCGCCGTAGTTGAATATCCTGTCGGCATCGGCTATCTCGCCGGTGACACGCTCCCAGAAGTTATTGGGGGCATTCTCGTCATCGGCGGGATCGTCGGGCAGCCCGATATGCTTAGCGGTATCGTACCTGAACCCGTCGGCACCGTCGGCGATGAGGGTGTTGAGGTATGCAATGAAGTAATCCTGGAAGCCCTTGTTTTCGGTATTAACGTCGGGCAGCCCCGTGAGCGAGTACAGAGTACACTGTGTGCGGCTCTTGTAGTCGCTGATGTTTTTGTCCGCATTCCTGTGGTAGAGCTTATCCGCCCCGCCCGCAGCCTCTATGAGGGACTGCGACACGGCGGATCTGTCCGCGGCGGTATGGTTTGGGACAACATCGACGATCACCTTTATTCCGTAGCGGTCGGCTTCTTCGCACATCTCCCTGAGATCGTCCTCGGTGCCGAGCTGATAGTTCCCGACGGTCCAGTCCGTAGGCTGATACTGGTAATACCATTTGCCCTTTCCCATGAGCTGCATACCGCCGTCGCCGCCCTCGATGACGGCGTTTGCGGGTGAGGTCTGGACAGCGGAGTACCCCGCTGCCGCAATATCCGCCATACTGTCCTTAATGGTGTCAAATGACCAGCACCAGGCGTGCAGTATCGCACCGTCCGCGATATTGTCCGCAAGCCCGAAGTCAAATTCCGGAGCAGATCCGCGGTTATCTGCCCTGCACCCGGGGATGACCCCGCAGCATATACCGAGCGCCAGCAATAGCGCAGTCGTTTTTCTTTTCAAGCACTTTCCCTCCTGTACAGATGTTCCCGTATATTATACCACATTTTTCCGGAATGAACAATACCCGTTACGGAAAGAATAATTGAAACCATGAATTGACAAATCCGGGACATAGTGGTATAATGTTTGTTGGATTAAAATGATAAGGCTTTAAAGTGCCTTTGGAAAGGAACACAATATGGAAGAGAAAATACCCTACAAGACCTATCTCGAAGAGAGCGAGATGCCGAAACAGTGGTACAACGTCCGTGCCGATATGAAGAACAAGCCGGCGCCGCTGCTCAACCCCGCCACACACAAACCCATGACCGCGGAGGAACTCTCTGTCGTATTCTGCGACGAACTCGTTAAGCAGGAGCTTGACAACGACAACGCGTATATCGATATCCCTCAGGAGATACTTGATTTCTACAGAATGTACCGTCCCTCGCCTCTCGTAAGAGCATACTGTCTCGAAAAGGTGCTGGACACTCCCGCAAAGATATACTACAAATTTGAGGGCAACAACACCTCCGGCAGCCACAAGCTCAACAGCGCCATCGCCCAGGCTTATTATGCAAAGAAACAGGGTCTCAAGGGCGTCACCACCGAGACGGGTGCAGGTCAGTGGGGCACAGCGCTTTCCATGGCGTGTGCTTACCTCGGACTCGACTGCAAGGTATTCATGGTCAAGGTGTCGTATGAGCAGAAGCCTTTCCGCCGTGAAGTAATGCGCACATACGGCGCGTCCGTAACTCCCTCGCCCTCCGAAACTACCGAAGTCGGCAGGAAGATACTCGCGGCTCACCCGGGTACCACCGGAAGTCTCGGCTGCGCTATCTCGGAAGCCGTAGAAGTCGCTACCCACACCGAAGGCTACCGCTATGTTCTCGGCTCCGTGCTCAACCAGGTGCTCCTGCACCAGTCCATAATCGGGCTCGAAAGCAAGGCTGCATTTGAAAAGCTCGGTGTGAAGCCGGATATAATCATAGGCTGTGCAGGCGGCGGTTCCAACCTTGGCGGTCTTATCTCACCGTTCATGGGTCAGAAGCTCCGCGGCGAAGCGGACTACAGATTTATCGCGGTCGAACCTGCAAGCTGCCCGAGCCTTACCCGCGGAAGATACGCTTACGATTTCTGCGACACGGGAATGGTATGCCCGCTCGCAAAGATGTACACACTCGGAAGCGGATTTATCCCCTCTGCGAACCATGCCGGCGGTCTCCGCTATCACGGTATGAGCAGCACCCTCTCCCAGCTCTACGACGACAAGCTCATGGAAGCGGTATCTGTCGAGCAGACCTCGGTATTTGAGGCTGCACAGCAGTTTGCGCGCATCGAAGGTATCCTCCCCGCGCCCGAGTCGAGCCATGCAATACGCGTAGCCATAGACGAGGCTATGAAGTGCAAGCAGACCGGCGAAGAAAAGACTATCCTCTTCGGCCTCACCGGCACCGGCTATTTCGACATGGTAGCTTACCAGAAGTTCAACGACGGCGTCATGACCGACTACATTCCCTCGGACGAAGAGCTCGAAAAGAGCTTCGCCGGACTCCCGAAGATAGACTGATCTCCCCTTTTGCCCTACGCGGGCGGCGTGTCCGGCGCTCACGCGCGTGTGGGGCTCTGCCCCACGCCCCGCGAGGGAGAGAGAAAACCTTTTTTTGTAAAAAAAGGCTTTTCTCTCTCCCCTCGACCCCTCTCTCTTTCCAAAAAAACTTTTGCAGCTGTCGCGCTGAGTGAAACAGTTTCTGCGCAATATATAAAAACAGCAGACCCGTTACGTTCGAGTCCGCTGTTTTTATGTATGTTTCTGATTTCTGTCAAGACTAATCGCGGCAGCTTCGGGTGCAGGGCTTGCCCTGCCGCGGTCCAGCTGCGTAAGCTGGCCCCACTCGGGAGAGTAAAGCGCGGGAGCGCCGTACCGCCGCCCGCGTAGGGCGAAAGCGCCGGACACGCTGCCCGCGCAGGGCGCTCGTCAGCCGTTGTTCAGCGCATAGAAGCCGATAGTGAGATATGCCGCAAAAAGCGTCCATGCAAGATACGGTACGCTCAGCCACACCGCGCACTTGTCTATCCGCATGAATACTGCAAGCATCAGCAGTATCAGCACGATCATGATGATGACAACCGCCACCGCCGTACCGAATGAGCGAAGCCCGAAGAATGCCGGGCTCCAGAGCACATTTGCAAGAAGCTGGAGCCAGTACAGGTCGATCGCCTGACGCTTAGCCGGGGCATCGGAAGCGTTTATTATGTACGCCGATACGCCCATAAGCGCGTAAAGCACTCCCCATACCACAGGAAATACCCACCCCGGCGGCGCGAGCGGCGGCTTCACAAGCGTGTCGTAATATGCCCCGAAGCCCCCGCCGGACAATATGCCCGATACCGCCCCCGCAAGCTCGGTGATAATGACAAACAACAGCAGATCCGTGATCTTTACGTTCTTCATAACCCTTTCCTCCCCTTTTCTGTAGATCATATTCCGGAAAACGGACAAATATTACCGAAAACACTTGACTTTTCGGCTTTTGAGTGATAAACTGTAGTTAAGTGATACGTTATTGCATGATGCACATATGCTGCACGGAAAGGATAAGACATGAAAAAAAGACAGATAAACTATGAAAACCGGGATTTCCTTTACGAAGCTGTACTCCAGCTCAAAAACATAGAAGAATGCGCAGCATTCTTCGAGGATCTCTGCACAGTCCAGGAGCTCGCTTCTATCTCACAGAGACTTGTGGTGGCAAAATACCTTACCGAGGATAAAGTCTATGCCGATATAGTCGATATCACAAGCGCAAGCACAGCTACCATAAGCCGCGTCAACCGCACTCTCCAGACCGGAAAGGACGGCTACAGCGTGGTTTTTGACCGCCTCAAGAAACAGGGCAAAATGGGATGAGTTATGACGCGTTCGCACGCTATTATGACGACCTCACCGCGAATATAGACTACCCCGCCCTCGCGGATTATTACGACTGCATCATCTCACGCTTCGGCGGAAAGATAGGGATATTGCTCGATCTCGCCTGCGGTACCGGAAGCCTTTCGGTGCCTATGTCGGAAAAGGGATATGATGTCATCGGTACCGACGCGTCGGAAGATATGCTCGGTATTGCAGTCTCAAAGCCCCATGACGGCGTCCAGTACCTCTGCCAGGATATGACAGAGCTGGATATGTTCGGCACTATAGATGCCGCAGTCTGCACCCTCGACAGCCTCAACCACCTTGAAAGCATCGACGATGTTAGGACCGTATTCGGGAAAGTCGCGCTGTTCATGAACTCCGGCGGTATCTTCGTGTTCGATGTGAACACGCCGTATAAGCACGAGAACGTGCTTGCAGACAACACCTATATCTACGAAACGGACGATGTTTTCTGCGCCTGGGAGAACGAGTACCTCGGGAACGGCGTTGTGGGCATTTCCCTCGATTTCTTCGAGCGGGACGGTGATATCTACCGCCGGAGCTCCGACGACTTCACTGAGACCGCATGGTCAAGGGAGACTATAGAAAAGCTCCTCGAAGATGCAGGATTCGAGCTGTGCGCGTGCTATGAGTACCCAACATTCGCCGAGCCGACGGAAACAAGCGAAAAGCTTACTTTTGCAGCCCGCATAGTAAGCTCGAAAAACAAGGAAGCATAAACACCAAATATTCGGGATTTTCGCCGATAAAATTGTGCGTATCGGCGAAAATTTCTTTTTTGCTTGACATTTTATCCGGCAGATGGTATCATACTACTATGGTAATTGATTACCGTAGTAGTATGACGAAGTGCAAGGCGCAGTAAATATAGGGTACCTCTAAAAGCCGCTTTGAAAAGAGAAAATGAGAATAGCTCTTATGCCGCTGATTAAAGCGCATCCATGCGCTATTGGGGCGGCATAGTCAGAGCATCCTGCTCTGGCGTCGGATACAAGGAAAGCCGACGAAGCCGGGCTGGTCTGTCGGTCAGCCCCTCTGTCTCGCAAGCTCGACACCTCCCCGCTACCGGGGAGACCACGCCCGGTTAGGAGGTTTGATGCAGTAGACGGTCACGGCAGGAAGCCGTGGTATTGCCGCCAAAAGCGCGCAGGACGCGCGCATACAAATCGGCATAAAGTGGATAGCTCTTTTTCTCTCAAATTGGGTTTTTAGAGGTTCCCTATATAAAGAAAGGTAAGACAGTATGAAAAAGTATGATCTTCTTACTCCCGAGGGGACCCGCGACCTCATATACGAGGAATGCGCCGCCCTCAGGAACGTAGGCGAAAAGCTCAGAAAAATATTCACCGGTCACGGCTACACGGAAGTGATAACACCCGGTCTCGAATTCTTTGACGTGTTCAACAACAAGTCCCGACATTACCCTCAGGAAGTGCTCTACAAACTCACCGACGGCAAGGGTCGGCTCATGGTGATGCGGCCGGATTCCACCATGCCCATAGCGAGGATCGTGGGAACGAGACTTCGCACCGCGCCCATGCCGCTGAAACTGTTCTGCAACCAGACGATCTACCGCGCCAATCCGAAGGAAAGCGGAAGAGACGACGAGTTCTTCCAGAGCGGTATCGAGATAATCGGCGGCGAGGTGATGCGCGCGGATATGGAAGCGCTTTCCATTGCTGCCGAGGTCATGCAGTCCTTCGAGGTCGATGACTACAGATTCGAGATCGGTGACAGCGGCTTCTTCACACTGCTCTCGTCGAAGCTCGGAATGAAGGAGCAGGAGCTCGAAGATCTACGCGAATACGTTATGTCGAAGAACTACCCGGCGCTCGACGAGATGCTTGCGGGGTACGGCGACAACAAGTACGCGAAGGCTATAGGAAGCATGACGAGACTTTTCGGCGGAAGCGACGTTTTTGCAGCCGCCCGTGCAGTGCTCCCCGAAGAGGCTCTCCCGATACTCGACAGGCTCGAACGCGTCCACGAAAGTCTCTGCGCGCTCGGAATGGGCGGAAAGATCACGGTGGATCTCGGATTTGCAGCCAAAAGCGACGCATACTACACCGGTATCGTGTTCAACGGCTATATCTCCGGATACGGTATGCCCGTGCTCTCCGGCGGCAGATACGACCGTCTCATAGCCGATTTCGGCGTTGATACCCCCGCCACCGGATTTGCAGTAAACGAGAACGCGGTCGCCGCAGCTCTTCTGAAGCGCTCCGGAGGAATGCTCCTCCCTGCGCCGGACGTCATGATATACGCGGAAGACGGCTGCATAGCGGACGCGATAGTACATTGCAGGAAACTCATAGCCGACGGAATGACCGCGGAATACTCAGATCTTGCGGACGTGAACGCGTCCCGTGAGCTTGCAAAGACAAGAAAATGCAGGCGGTTCGATATAGTTTCGGAAACCGGAGTCACCTCCGAGGAAATAGGTTAAGGAGGAACGGAAATGGCTGAAAATACAGCGATAAGGATAGCCCTCACCAAGGGCAGGCTCGAAAAGGACACCGTCGGACTTTTCGAGAAAATGGGATTTGATGTGACGGAGCTCCGGGAAAAAGGCAGGAGACTTATCCTCACCATACCCGGTCAGAACATCGAAGTCGTACTCGCAAAAGCCGCCGACGTCATAACATATGTGGGGCTCGGAGCCTGCGATATCGGCGTTGTGGGAAAAGACACGATACTCGAACACGGCGGCACTTATTTCGAGATCGCGGATCTCGGATTCGGGCGCTGTAAATTCGCTCTCGCGGGTAAGAAGGGTACGGATTTCTACGGCGGCGTCGGCGTAAAGACTGTCGCAACGAAATACCCGAATGTCACCCGCCATTTCTTCGAGAGCAAGCGAATGGACGTGGATATCGTAAAGATAGAAGGCTCGGTGGAGCTCGCCCCGCTCCTCAGGATCGCGGACGGCATCGTTGATATCGTAGAGACCGGAACGACCCTCAGAGAAAACGGGCTCGAAGTGATCGAGGACGTGGTGCCGATATCCGCAAGGCTTATCGTAAACACGGTGAGCATGAAGCTCAAAAAAGAGAGAATAGAAGAGCTTGCGGCTGCAATGCAGAACGCGCTCGCATAAGGAAAGGACATAAAATGATAGGAACAATAAAAGCTGACGGAAGCGAAAAGGCTTTCCTCAAAGAAGTTGAAAAGAGAAGCGGCGAGATAAATGCCGACGTTGAAAAGACCGTCCGCGCCATAATCGCCGATGTAAGAGAAAACGGCGACAAAGCTGTAAAGGAATATACCGCGAAGTTCGACTGCCCCGATGTGCAGTATTACAGAGTCCCCCAGGAAGTTATCCAGGATGCGCTCACCGAGGCAGACAGGGATCTCGTTGACTCGCTCCTGAACTGCATAGAGAAGATCACCGCGTTCCACGAGCGCCAGAAGCAGAACGGCTATATGATGACAGACGAGACAGGAGTTATCCTCGGTCAGCGTGTCCGCGGACTCGATAAAGTCGGGCTTTACGTTCCGGGCGGTACCGCGGCTTACCCGTCGTCGGTGCTCATGAACGCTATCCCCGCCAAGATCGCGGGCGTAGGCGAGATCGTTATGGTCACGCCGCCCCTCAAGGACGGTACGCCCAACAAGGATATCCTCGTTGCGGCAGCCCTCTGCGGCGTTGACAGCATCTTCATGTGCGGCGGAGCACAGGCTGTGGCAGCCCTCGCTTACGGCACCGAAGAGATACCGAAAGTGTCCAAGATCGTAGGCCCCGGAAATATCTTTGTGGCTACCGCAAAGAAGCTCCTCTACGGAACTGTCGATATAGACATGATCGCGGGTCCCAGCGAGATACTTGTTGTTGCGGACGACACCGCAAATCCGAAATACCTTGCCGCCGACCTTATGTCCCAGGCAGAGCACGATAAGCTTGCAAGCGCAATACTCATAACCACGAGCGAGACTGTGGCGGAAGAGACCACGAAGGAGATCGAGCGCCAGATCCAGAGCCTCGCGCGTAAGGAGATTATCGACTACTCGCTCACGAACTACGGAAAGATAATCGTCACCGGAAGCATCTCCGAAGCCTGCGACATCGCGAACGCGCTTGCTCCGGAGCACTGTGAAGTCGTTGCAAGAAATCCCCTCGAATTCATCGGCAGGATCGTGAACGTGGGCTCTCTGTTCCTCGGCGAGTACGCTCCCGAGCCTCTCGGCGACTATTATGCAGGCCCCAACCACGTTCTTCCCACAAGCGGTACGGCACGTTTCTTCTCGCCCCTCTCGGTGGACAGCTTCATAAAGAAATCAAGCTACATCTATTACACTCCCGACGCGCTCAACGCCGCAGCCGACGATATCATCAGAGTGGCTGAACGCGAGAGACTTACCGCACACGCAAATTCGATAAAAGTAAGGATAGATGACCTCAGAAAATGAACCCGAGCCGTATTACGCGCTCAGGTGTGACCGGAAAGAGAGGTTAATTTGGCAAAGATAGTAAGAGCTTTATCCGCCGACGGGAGCGTGCTTTGCTCCGCCATAGACTCAACGGATATCGCAAACGAGATATTCAGACTTCATAAGACCGCGCCGGTGGCGACTGCCGCACTCGGAAGGCTCGCAACTGCCGGCTCCATAATGGGCGCTATGCTCAAAGCCGAGGATGACAGGCTCACCCTCCGCATGAACGGGAACGGCCCCGCAGGCAATATCGTGGTGGCAGCCGATTACATGGGAAATGTCAAGTGCTACGCCGATAACGTGAATGTGGATCTCCCCCTCAAACCCAACGGCAAGCTCGATGTTTCCGGCTACGTCGGCACGGACGGCTTCCTCGGCGTGATAAAAGATCTCGGACTCAAAGAGCCTTATGCAACACAAGTCCCTATCGTCTCCGGCGAGATAGCCGAAGACATAACGAGCTACTACGCTATAAGCGAGCAGATACCTACCGTCTGCGCGCTCGGCGTTCTCGTTGACCGGGACTGGACTGTGAAACACGCCGGGGGCTTTCTTATCCAGCTTGTCCCCCCCATAAACGAAAAAGCCATTGACATCATCGAACAGAACATCAAGACCATGCAGTCCGTGACCGAGCTCATGGAACAGGGCAGAACTCCCGAAGAGATTGCGCTCATGGGACTTGCGGGGCTTAACGGCGAAGTCCTCGACGAATGGGAATGCGGCTATTACTGCAACTGCAGCCGCGAACGCACCGAACAGATCCTGCTTTCCCTCGGCCGGGACGAACTTCAGAAACTTGCGGACGAACAGGACGAAACGGAAGTGTGCTGCCATTTCTGCGACAAGAAGTACAGCTTTACCGCGGAAGAACTCCGGGAACTGCTTAAAAACGCGTGATAACGGAGGCGCAAAATGTCGATAAAGATAGAAACACTGAAAACATATTCCTTTGAAATGGATCATTTCAAGTTCGGCTTCGGCAGCAGAAACATGGTCATAATACCCGGACTGAGCATCAAAAGCGTCATGGAGTCCGCGGATTTCATAGCCGAGGCTTACAGCCTTTTCGCCGAAAAATACACTGTCTATGTATTCGACAGGCCAAAGCACCTCCCCGCCGGTTACAGCATTCACGACATGGCGCGGGATACCGCAGTCGCACTTGACGCTCTCGGGATAAAAGACGCGTACTTCTTCGGCATCTCCATGGGCGGCATGATCTCACAGGTCATCGCAGCCGAGCGTCCCGATCTTGTGCATAAGCTCCTGCTCGGTTCGTCCTGCTCAAAGCTCACGGATGATGAGAAAAAGGCATTGCTTGAGTGGGTGAGCCTTGCGGAGAACAAGCGTGTCACCGAGCTTTCCCTTGCATTCGCCGAGGCAGTTTACACCAAGGAGCTCTTCGAGAAAAACCGCAAGGCTTTCGCTTACCTTGCCGAGATCACCACGGACGAAGAACTTGCGCAGTTCATAACCGCGGCAAAAGCAGTCTCCGTTTTCGATATCACCCAGAAGCTTTATAAGATCCAGTGCCCCGTGCTCCTCATGGCGGGCGGTCAGGATAAGATCATGAGCCGGAGTTCCTTCGAGCTGCTTGCGGAAAAGACCCACGGCGAGCTGTATATCTATGAGGATTACCCTCATTCGGTCTATGACGAGGCTCCGGATTTCAAGCAGAGGACCTTTGATTTTTACGAAAAGGACTGATAAAAAAGATGCTCAGATCTGAGTTTTATTACGACCTGCCGCAGGAGCTCATTGCACAGACCCCTCTTGAGCCCCGGGACAGCTCCCGTCTCATGAAGATAGACCGCCGCACCGGTGAGATCACCCACGATCATTTCTACGATCTTGCAGATTATCTGCGGGAAGGCGACCTGCTGGTCATGAACGACTCAAAGGTTTTCCCGGCGCGCATAATAGGCGTGAAAGAGGAAACGGGGGTCGTCTGCGAATTTCTCCTGCTCGAACAGCACGGGAACGACACATGGGAAGCCATAGTCCGCCCCGGCCGCAGGCTTAAACGCGGTGCCCGGGTAAAATTCTCCGATGAGCTCACCGGAGAGGTTCTTGATGTGCTTCCCGACGGCAACCGTATCGTGAAGTTTTACTTCGACGGCGTTTTCTTCGATATCCTCGACCGCATAGGTCAGATGCCGCTTCCGCCGTACATAACGGAGAAGCTTAAAAACAAGGACAGATACAACACCATATACTGCCGCGAGACCGGCTCGGCGGCAGCTCCCACGGCAGGGCTCCATTTCACAGACCGCGTGTTTGACGCGATACGGGAGAAAGGTGCGGATACCGCATTCGTGACACTTCACGTCGGGCTCGGTACATTCCGCCCCGTAAAGGAAGAAAATATCCTCGACCATAAAATGCACGTCGAGCATTTTTCGATACCCGCCGCAACGGCGCAGAAGATAAAGGACTGCAAAAACAACGGCGGCCGCGTGATAGCTGTCGGGACTACGAGCTGCCGCACCCTCGAAGCCTGTGCGCAGAAGTACGGAGAGGTGCGGGAATGCTCCGAGAGCACCGGTATCTTCATCTACCCCGGCTATGAATTCAGGGTCATCGACGGTCTCATCACCAATTTCCACCTGCCCGAAAGTACGCTCATCATGCTCGTAAGTGCATTCCTCGGACGCGAAAAGACCCTCGCCGCATACCGTACCGCTATTGAAGAACGCTACCGCTTCTTCTCCTTCGGCGACAGTATGTTCATCTCATAAAGCACCTATACTGCCGTCAGGCAGGAAGCCAAGTGAAAGGAATCAAGCAATGAAAAATAAACTCGCACCGGTCATACTTGCCGCGTTGGCTGCAATTGCCGCCATATCCGGCTGCGGCGGACAGTCCGATGCGCCCGCCGCCGGGATAGTATTCAGGGAGAACGCGGCGGTAAGCTACCTCGGACCGGAAGGCACCTACACCGAGGAAGCCGCCAGGTTCTTATTTTCGGACACAGACAGCTTCATACCCGAAGGAACAGTCGATGATGCAATAGAAGCCGCGGCATCGGGCGCTTCGGACTACGCTGTGATACCGCAGGAAAATACCCTCGGCGGTGCGGTGACAAACTACGTTGACGCGCTCCTGAGCCGCGACGATGTTTATGTCGTGGGCGAAGTGGTGCTTCCGATAAGCCAGACGCTCATGGGCATTCCGGGAGCGGCGATATCCGACATAAAGACCGTCTGCTCCCACGCACAGGGAATAAAGCAGTCCGAACAGTGGAGAAGCGAGCATATGCCCGACGCGGTCACGGAGGAAATGGGAAGTACGGCTGCCGCGGCCGCTTACGTTGCGGAACAGCAGGATAAGACCATTGCCGCTGTAGCAGCCCCCGGCGCTGCTGGATTGTACGGGCTTGAAGTGCTTGCAGAAAACGTGCAGATCACCGACGCGAACAAGACAAGATTCTACGCCCTTTCCCGCGAACGTGTGACAGGCGGCACAAACGCCGTGTTTGCCGTCACCTGTGAAGCGAACATGATCGACGATGTAATAGTCGGCATACACGATTCCGGCGTTGAACTCGTTACCATACATGACCGCCCCGAGGGAAGCAAGCTCGGGAAATACAACTACATCATCGAAGTCGAAACTGAATCCGGCATCTCTGAGACACAGATAAACAAGATCTGCGGGAATGAGAATGTGCGATTTCTCGGAAGCTTTGACTCGGTTGCAAAATAAAGGGAAGTAAGATGAACGTTTACGATTTTGACGGGACGATATACTATCCGAACTGCACGGTAAGTTTTCTGATATGGTGCATGGTCAGGCACCCGTCACTCTGCTTCACTTACGCTCCGAAAACCGCGGTATATATGCTGCTGTACAAGCTCGGAAAGATACCGAAATATAAAGCGATCCACCGGCTGTTCACCTTTCTCGGAAAGATAGATGATTTCGATGTTCAGATCGAAAAATTCTGGGACAAGCACGAGAAACGTATCTCCTCATGGTACCTTGCCCGGAAAAAGCCGGACGACCTCATAATCTCGGCATCACCTGAATGCATCATCGCGCCGATTGCAGAACGGCTCGGCGTGAATTATATGGCGTCCGAGTATGACCGAGAATACAACGTTTTCCTGAACAACCTCATGTACGCGAAAGAAAAGTCGAGATATATTATCGACCACGGCTTTCCCGTGATCGACAATTTCTACTCCGACTCCCTGTCCGATATGCCCATCGCTCTTTGCGCCGAAAAAGCGTTTCTTGTCACGGACAAGGCACGCAAGGTCACCGACTGGCCGGAACCCGACGAGAAGACTATGAAAAAAGTCCGCCGTGAGATCGACACAGGTACCGACCTGCACCTCGGCTGAACCGCGCGGTAAAGTACCGTAAGCACGGTCTGTTTTATCGGGGCATGAGCCCGAACGAATAAAAGATAAGCACAAAGCATCAGCCCGAACATTCACGGTAATTCCGGAATGTTCGGGCTGAGTTTTTCTATGAAGCGGATATCCGAGCCGCGTGCATCAGTTCCTGTTCTTGCCCATGATCTTCATGACAAGATCGAGCACCTTGAGATAGAGCCAGATAACGCTGAACGCAAGGCCGAAAGATGCATACCATTCGTACTTCTTGGGAAGACCGTTCTCGACGCACTCGCGTATCGTGTCGAAATCAACGAGCAGCATCAGCGTTCCCACAACCACCATAAGTGCGCTTATGCCTATCGAGAATACCGGATCAGCCGTGAGCTGTGCAACAATTCCCCTCGTGAACGGGATAAGCGAACCTATGAACACCAAAAGGCTCGCGATACATACGGTTATCATCGCGGTCATGATGAACGTCTTCACTTTCTGAGTGACCTTGATTATCCCCATACCGTACAGAAATCCCATAGTGAACACGATTATAAGCGTAATAACGAGTGCAAGCAGCACAGGTGCCATGTACTGATCCGCAAAGGTGGTCGCAGCCCACGCCAGCAAAAATCCTATCGACGCGCAGAAAAGCGAACCGGTCACAGGGATCGTCGGTCTTATAAATACTGCAAGAAGCGGCGATACGACAGAAAGTATCGCAGCGATGAGCACCGCGATGATCTCGTTGCCGTAAATAAGAACAGGTGCTCCGTCCTCATATATAGCTTCCTCGAAAACAAGGTCTCCGCCGAAACCGCCGGTCATCTTCATAAATACGCTGAGACCGGCACCGATGGCTGTGACAAGAAGGAAAAATACGAGCTTACCTGCTATGCCCTTGTATGTGCATACCTTCTCTCCGCCGTACTCCTGAACTCTCGAAAGTCTTCTTATCACGGGATTTTCCGCGAGAAGATGATTTCCGGATCTTGAATCAGCTGCCATAATTATTACCTCCGCAGTTATCGTTTTGTTTATGCAATATCGCACCATAAGACCGTGCAGACCACGCTGCCGTTCGCACAATACCGCCATAACATTATATCAAAAAAGTTACGAAAAGTCAATAATTATCTGCAGTCCGCCTTATTTCCCGGATATTCCGTTATTTCCTTACCGCGAACCTGAACATATCGGCGCCGAGTATGCTGACATTCACCTTGTCCGCCACAGTTTCAAGGAACTTCATCTCCCTTGCCGTAAGCTTGACATTTACTGCCTCGTAGAGCTGCTCTACCTGATACGGTTTCCTGCAGCCGCATATCGGCACTATCCCCTTGTTGGCGACGAAAGCCTCCGCCACCTGCGGGATAGTGATATCATGGCGCTTCCCCACTCTGTTCATCGCGGCGTAGAGCGGGCGGAGCTTTTTCTTCTTGCCGCTGAAAACAAGCTTCATGAGCGAGCCCTTTGTCTTTACCCTCGGGTCGGTGAGCATACCCTCCTCAAGTACAGCCCACGCCCAGAACGAGATGCCGTTTTCCCTGCACCATCCGACTACGCCCTGCTTTTCCCACTCGCGGTTGATGAGACTGTAGTGGTTCTGTACGCCGTAGAGCGGTATCCCCGCATTATCGAGCACTGCCTTCGCCCTTTTGCACTCCGGGAGAGTGAAGTTGGAAATGCCTATGTTGCGTATCTTTCCCTCGCGGTACAGAACGCCGATCTCCGCAAGGTTCTCTTCAATATCCACCGGCAGGTGCAGCCAGTAGATATCCACATACCCGCGCCTGAACTCCGAAAGATCGCGCTCAAGCGACCTGCGAACCTGTCCCGGAACGTATTTCTTCATTGGTGTGAACTTTGCCGAGATGTAAATATCTTCCGTTCCGAATTCGCCTATCATCTTCTGGGCTTTTCCGAGACCGTAGTCCTGGGCGAGATCGAAGATGAGCAGGTCTTTCTCCTTTGCCGTATCTATGCTCTTTTTAAGCGTCTCGTCGTCAACGCTGCTTCCCCGGAGAAGCTTTCCGTATGCCGCACTTCCCCATGAGTTTGCGCCAATGACCGCCTTAGGTTCTTTTATATCCATTCTTTTCTCCCTTCTGCCCCGGTTAGCTCCGGGCAACTATATTATAATCCTTTTCCCCGTCTTTGTCAAGAAGCAGCCGAAAACACCTGCCGCCGCGGTGATATACCGCGAAAGCCTGTTGACAAAAAACGCGCAGCGTAATATAATTGAGTCAAGCATTTCATAAACGGAGAAAACACATGACCGAGCTTTTGTTTGAATACGACCACCTGCTTATACATTCCGGGTACAGGACTCCGGAAGTCCACAGCCACCTTGCATCGCACCTTGTCTTATCGCTTGAGGGAAGCCTGAAATGCAGGACAGACGGCACAGACTTTGAAACGAGCGGGATATGCATAGCCTCCGATGTCCCGCATACCGTGAATGCGGAACGGGGCGATATGCTGCTGTATCTTTTCGACACAACGAGCAGCCTTTCGGAAGCCCTGAACGAAAAGTATCTCCGGGGAGAGCGTTTTTGCAGTCTCGACAGCTCTCTCGTGGACGACCTGAGAAAGATATGGAACGAAAACAGCGCCGCCGCTGCGGACGGTAAGATGCTGGAGCGCTGTGGTCTGATGCTTCGCAAGAGCGGCGAAAAAGACGAACGTATCATATCCGTGCTCGATTTTCTCCGCAGTACGGACACCGTCACCGACGACATAATGGACCGGCTTTGCAGCACAGCCTGCCTCTCACGCAGCCGCCTTTCCCACCTTTTCAAAGAGCAGGTAGGCATATCCCTGCACCGGTATCTCGCCCTCGACAAAATGAAAAAGGGCTACATATATTACAGAAAATACGGGAACATCACCGATGCCGCAATGCGGGCGGGGTTTGATTCGCCGTCGCATTTCGCATCGACCTGCAAGCGTATGTTCGGCATCTCATTTTCCGAAATAATGAAAAGTTAGCAAGTATTTGAAAGTTTTTTTCCCCGCGGAGTGTTATCATATGTTTATAAGAACAAGGAGGCATTCCGCATGAAAAAATATGATATCTCACAGCCCATAACGCTCAAAAAAGGCGTTTACGAACTCAACTCCGAGCGCAACTTCGATTACCAGCTCAACCGCGTCATAAACTGGGACGGCGGCAGGCTCGAAGATGTTGAGCCGATAGCGTCGAAAATACATACAAGCGCTGACTGGAAGCGTGAGCTCATCGCTCTCGGCGACAAGGCGATGTCCGAGGAACGCACCGGAAACGCCATTGCCTATTACCGCATGAGCGAATTTTTCATGTACGACGGCGACCCGGATAAAAAGAAGTATTACGAGCTTGCAACCAAGCTTTTCTATGAATATTACGCGGACTATTTCGAGGGCAGCGACCCGCGGATAGAACGCATCGAAGTTCCATTTGAGAACGTGAAGCTGCCGGTGATGCACGTCAGACCGCAGGGAGAAAGCCGCGGCACGATACTGGTGCACGGCGGCAACGACAGCTATTTCGAGGAGTTCCTGTTCTCTCTGCTTTACCTGCAAGAAAAGGGATTTGAGGTCTATCTCTTCGAGGGACCCGGTCAGGGCGGCGTAATGCGCACTCAGGGAATGCACTTCACCCACGAGTGGGAAAAACCGGTGAAGGCGGTGCTGGATCACCTCGGGCTCGACAGCGTCACTATCGTCGGCATATCCCTCGGCGGCTATCTTGCTCCCCGCGCCGCCGCCTTCGACAAACGCATCACAAAAGTGGTGGCATGGTCGGTTTTCCCCTGTTTCCAGGACGTGATCGTCGGTATGCAGAAACCGGCGGTGCAGCGCCTTTTCCACATTTTTATGAAACTGCACGCAAGACCGCTCATAAACCTCGTATTCGGTAAAAAAGCAAAGAAAGAGCCTGTTATAGACTGGGGGCTTAAACACGGGTGCTACGCTTATGAAGCGAAGGACGCCTACGGCTACGCAAAGAAGCTCAAGCTTTACGATCTTGAACCGGTCGCGGATAAGATCACGCAGGATATGCTCATAATCGGCGCCGGCCGGGATCACTTCATCGACTACCGCCTTATCGGCCGCGAGATAAATATGCTCACCAACGTAAAAAGCCTGACATTCCGCTTGTTCACCGACAAGGAGAGCGCGCAGAACCACTGCAATGTGGGCAACGGAAAGATCGTGCTCGACGCGATCTGCGACTGGATAGAGCAGATAAACAGACGCGACGGATAACAAAATCTCCGCTTCCCCGAAACTGCAGGGAGGCGGAGTCATTTTATCTGCCGTGTTTTGCCGGATTACCCGAATATCTGTCCCGGAAGCTTCTTCTTTTCTTTAGGCGGGAAATCCCTGTCAAATATCTCAACGTCCGCGTCATCGACATAGTAACCTGCGGGGGTCTGATACACGCCCGTGATACCGTCCAGATACCCGGGCCTGAGCTCCTTGCAGAGGAAGAACGAAGCGTCCGCGTCTGCGGGAAGGTCGTGGTATCTTATGCCGAACCTGCTCGAATAGTCGAAGCCGCTCTTGCCGTAGAAGTCTATGTTCCCCTCAAAAAGCACGGCTCCGAATCCCATTTCCGCCGCCTTTCCGAGCGAGTAGTCGAGCAGTAGCTTACCGTACCCCTTCCGCTTCAGCTCCGGGGTTATGCAGATAGGCCCCATTGTGAGAACATCTGTGTCCCTGCCGTCATCGCCGTTTATCACGGTCTTTGCGAACATATTCTGTCCGATGAGCTTTCCGTCCCGCTCCATCACGAAGTCGAGTTCCCTTACGAACGCCGGGTCGTCACGGAGCACATGGATAACGTAATGCTCGGTGCAGCCCGGTCGGTACACGTTCCAGAATGACTCGCGGATAAGTTCCTCGACTGCTCGGTAGTCGTCTTTGGTTTCCTGTCTTATTATGTAATCGTTCATTGTTTTTCTCCTGCAATTTATTGTTTAAGGTTTACTTTTTTCGGTGTGAATTTGATTATGTAAAGCAGATAAGCTGCCGCAAGCACTATCCGTATCCCAACATTGAGCATCGCTCCGCCCTGTTCGCTCCCGGCGATATCCACAAGCATCTGCGCGGAACCGAACCCCGAAAGCATATTGTTCAGAGAGTGGAATGCAATACACGGGATAAGGCTTCCCGTCCTTACGAATATGAACACGAGCAGGAAACCCACGGAAACGGCGTACACTATCTGAATGAGAGCATTCACAAGATCATAGCCGTTGAGCAGGTTCACGATATGCCCGATACCGAATGTGACTGCGGAGACGATCATGGCGGAAGTCATATTTTTCTTCGCCATTCCCCGGAACAGAAAGCCACGGAAGATGATCTCCTCAAGAAATCCCACGAACAGCATACTTACCGTATGAAAAACAAGCGGCACCGGTTCATACTGCGGCGCGAACCCGAAAATAACGCCTACCGCCGCAATGACCGGAAGCGGTATATAAAACAGCATCTTACCTGCCGATATTTCCGGCCTGGAGAGCCCGAGATGATCCCAAAGTCCGTTCCTCGCTATGAACACGGTCAGCACTGCTGACAGCACGATATTGAATACGGCCTCCGCAAGAGATCCTGTGCCGATGATCTCCGAAATCTGCATCATCAGCGACGAACCGACAACGTAGATGACGATCAGTATCACAGCGAAGATCACTTCGTTTTTATCAAAGAGTTTTTTCATTATTTACCCTCCCCTTTAAGGGAACCTCTAAAAACCCAATTTGAGAGAAAAAGAGCTAGCCACGCCGTCTACTGCGTCAAACCTCCTAACCGGGCGCCAGCCCGGCTTCGTCGGCTTTCCTTGTATCCGACGCAGCTATCTCATTTTCTCTTTTCA
>JAGBMA010000140.1 GCA_017635095.1 Ruminiclostridium sp.
ACCCGACAGTTTATACACAACCAAAAGATACAGCAGACTCGATTGTTACGGGTCTGCTGTTGATCACGTTATGTGCAGATTACTGTCTCACTCAGCGCTGCAGCTGCAAAAGTTTTTTTGGAAAGAGAGAGGGGTCGAGGGGAGAGAGAAAAGCCTTTTTTTCTAAAAAAAGGTTTTCTCTCTCCCCCGCGGGGCGTGGGGCAGAGCCCCACACGCGCGTCCGCAGACGCGCTGAGGGTGCAGGGCGGAGCCCTGCCGGAGCTGACCGCCCATAAAGAACTTTCCGTATTTCCTTTGGCAGCGCGGTTTCTCACGCTGCCTTTTTGTTGTAATCTCTGCTGTCAACGGTAGCCGTGACGACATACACGTTGAAGCGGAAGCATATTTCGACCTCCTGCTCACGGTAGCCATTGGACTTGTCAGCTTCGTGGACGATGATCTTCTCGATGAATTCGTGCATCAGTTTCGGTGTGAGCTCTGAAATTCGCTCGTGCCTGCGAACAATCTGCAAAAAGTGGGATATGTCGCTGCTCTTCTGCTCTTTGGCTTCGATTAGCTCGCGGAGCTTCACGACTTCCGCTTTCAGCTTTTTCTGTTCGTCTGTGTAGGAAGCTGACATCTGCGAAAACCGCTCGTCGTCGATCTTGCCGAGAACATTGTCCTCGTAGAGTCTTGTAAACAGTCTGTCGAGTTCCTCAATGCGACGCTCGTTCTTAGCAAGAAGCCGCTTGGCTTTCTTGACTTCATCGAGATGCGAGACTGCCGACTGTTCCATTGACCGCTGAACGAATGCGTCCTCATCATCGTGGACTGCACAGAGAAGCTTGTTTATCTCGCTCAGAACGATCTCGCTGAGTATGCAAGTTCTGATGTAATGTGCGGAACACTCGTCGTAGTGCCGTGAATATGTGGAACACTTCAGACATTCCTTGTTCTTTGGCGTATCGCCGCCGCGCGAGATGTAGAGCTTTTTGCCGCAATCGGCGCAATAGACGATACCGGAGAACGGATTCGGCTCCGAGCACTTCTTCTGCGGTCTGCGTTTGTTCTCGCGGAGCTGCTGCACAAGGTCGTAGTCGTGCTGCGAGATGATTGGCTCATGGGTGTTCTCGAATATTAGCCAGTTTTCTTTCGGCAAGTCTATCCTTTTCTTGCATTTGTAGGACTTTTTGGTCGTTTTGAAGTTGACCGTGTGACCGACGTATTCAAGGCGTTCGAGAATATCACTTATGCTGCGATGATCCCAATGTGCCAAACCTGTTCCGCGAGAACGTATCGACGGAGTAGTTACACTCTCGGAGTTCAGCGCTCTTGCGATCTGACGCGGACCGCGCCCTTCAATGCACATTCTGAATATGCGCCTGACCACTTCCGCTGCGGGCTCGTCGATCACCCAACGATTCTTGTCGTCCTCGGACTTCTTATAACCGTAGGGCGGATTGACCGCAAGCGGCTTTCCTGACTGTCCTTTTGCCTTCAACACCGCGCGCACCTTGCGAGAAACGTCCTTGGCGTAAAACTCATTAATAAGATTCTTGAACGGCGCAAAATCGTTGTCCCCGCGCTGGGTATCAACATTGTCGTGGACTGCAATAAAGCGCACATCGTGTTCCGGGAAAAACATTTCTGTGTAGTAGCCCGTCTGCAAATATTCGCGTCCGAGACGGGACAAGTCCTTGACTATGACCGTTGAGACCTTTCCGTCCTCAATGTCAGACTTCATACGCTGGAAGTCCGGACGGTCGAAGCTCGTACCGCTGTAGCCGTCGTCAACATAGACCTGTGGATTCAGAAAACCGTTGTCCTTGGCGTACTTGAGCAGTATTTCCTTTTGATTTGTAATGCTGTTGCTTTCTCCCGCGAGCATATCGTCCTGCGAGAGCCTGCAATAAAGTGCCGTTATCTTGTTTGTCATTATCTCTCCTTTCCCAACAAACAAGCGGCGGCTCAGTTTGTACTATTATTATACACCTTTTCAGAAGATTTGTCAAGGCTTTAAAGTTTCATTTCACTAAACCGCCGCTTTTCATTGTTTTTAATTGTCAGTATCGTTCAGATCCTGCATAATCAGCCTATCGACGACATCGGCAAGGGTCTCCGTACATTCAAGGTTGAAGTGCGTTCTGACCTTGTACACCGACCTGCCGAATCTGTAAATCGACACATTGTCTGTCTGAACGGACTGTTCTGCCGTATTCGCTACGGCGGGCGTTGTGAGTAATTCATTTTCTCTCAAATAAACCTCCTGTCTCTACCGGCAAGCCGTATATATCTTAGCTCGTCCGGTCTTAGTGTTTCCTCTCTTAATCATTTTTTAAAGGCTGCGGTCTTTCTTTTTCTTGGGCGCAGATTTCTGTTTTGCCTTTTCTTCGTCTTTCTTACGTTGTTCCTCCTCTCTTTTACGCTGTTCTTCCTCCTGCTGACGCTGGCGTTCTTCGGCTTCGATACGCTCCTGTTCCTGCTTTGCAAGATCGTCCCGCCGCTTACGTTCGAATTCCATACGGGATTTTATAAAGTCCGTGAGATACCAGAACTTCGTGCCGTCCGCATAATACCCGACATCCTCGCCGTCAAAGACTGCCACATCGCCATCATTGACGATGCGTTCACGAATAAGCGTCGAGAGCATTTCTTTCAGGTCGTCGGGATTGGCGTTCAAGTCATAGACGCTTCGCTTGGACTTAACGATGTAGTCATCAATGTTCGCACGTTCTCTGGGGACATTCTCACCGAAAAAAGGCTGATAAACTGTGATCTTCTGTGACTGCAAGCGTTTGACACGTTCCTGTTCCTGCTCGTCGAGCTTTTCACGGGTTCTCTTAACGATTTTGGTGATGTAATCGTCCCGGTCGCCGTAAGTTTTGATGATGCTTTGAAGGACAGCCTCGCGCTGTTTGAGGGCTTCAAGTTCTGACTGCATTTCTTTGAGCCGTTCGTTATCGGCAGCAATATCATCGGCATATCCCGAAACGTCCGCAAAAGCATTGACACCGGCGTTCGCAAGTATCAGCTTGTCTGCTTTCCGCTTTGCAGCAGCGTACTCGCCGAACTTGTGCTTACCGAAATATCTCTCGGCGGCGGAAGCTACGATCTGCTTGTGCTGAATATCCGCCGATAAATCCGTGACAGCAGTTTCAAGCTCTGTTATCTTCTTCTGCGACTGTTCAAGCAAGCCCTCGGCTTCACCGATAGAATGGATATGCTCGCCATTGATGATCTGATTCTGCTTCATCAGAAGTCCGGTCATATCCTTCACGCCTGCCGCAAAACAGATATTCCGAGTCTCGCGCTCAAAGTCC
>JAGBMA010000141.1 GCA_017635095.1 Ruminiclostridium sp.
CAGGCAATATATTCTCTGAAAATAAACGGCAAAATGTCTGTTCTCGGAAGCATAACATATATGTGGAAGATCCTGCATATGCCAATGGAGTTCTTTTCTCAGCGCATGGCGGGCGATATTCAGCAGCGGCAGGGAACAAACGCCGCCATCGCGGGTACTCTTGTCAATACGCTTGTTCCAATGCGCCGCAGGTGCATTGGAACAACATCTGAAAGTCTGTTTTGCAGATTTTCAGCCAATAACTGCCAAAAGGCAGTTATTGAGGACACATTAAATTATAGCAGGTATGTAACAGCCGTGTACGGATCCCCCGCACACGGCTGTTTGTTTGGAGCATATAAAGGGAACCTCTAAAAACCCAATTTGAGAGAAAAAGAGCTATCCACGCCGTCTACTGCGTCAAACCTCCTAACCGGGCGCCAGCCCGGCTTCGTCGGCTTTCCTTGTATCCGACGCCAGAGCAGGATGCTCTGACTATGCCGCCCCAATAGCGCATGGATGCGCTTTAAATAGCGGCATAAGAGCTATTCTCATTTTCTCTTTTCAAAGCGGTTTTTAGAGGTACCCTAAAGTAAAACCCGTGGAGTTAAACTGCACGGGTTTCTGTTGTTATGTGCGATATTGCAAGATCAGCCCTGTTGATTCAGCGGTCACTCAGCAGGTCTGATCGTGTTTGCAGTTTTTAAGCGGCATCAAACATGATGATACTGTAAGTTTAATACATCGGCCTCGGCACGGTGTGTATTTCGCCTTCGATAATATAATCATCTTCCCAGAAACCCGACAGGTTGATCACTACTGTGAATCGGAGTTCTGCAAAAGCCGTCATCAGCCGATCTCTTTCATCTGTTGAGAAAGACGGAACGCCGTCTTTGGAGAGAACACTCACAGTGAAGTTCCCTGTCCGGAAGAGTTCCGCAATTCGCTCCTTATCGGATTCCTCTGTTTCTTCCTCGGTCGGGTCCTCTTTTGTCACATCTATTTCGTAGTCATCTGTATTCTTATCCGGGAAAAGCTCCGTGAAAGTTTTCCTCGTAAGCTCCACCGCATAATCATGCAGATCGGATCCGGCAAACTTCTTCCTTTGTTCTGCCCGGTACCGTAGCTGTTCTTCGCGTTTGTTATCCTGCATATATCCGACGGACACGGGATCCTTTTCACAGCTGCACGATCCTCCGCTCAATATGAATATAATAATTAACGAGGCACATATCCGTCTGAACAATCTCATCACTTCCTTGCCGCATCTGTGGGTATTCTTTCGTTTATATAGTTCAGCACAAAATCAAAATCCTCCGCAGCCGCGTACGCCTGATTCTTAAAAAGCATCTCATTCACATATATCGTATGTCTGCTGCGGCGGACTTTTATATTCTTTACCTTATCAAAATCCGAGTGTATGCTGTCATGTACCGCTGAAATGATACCCGCGCCTGCCGTTGTGGGATTTCCTGTCAGCAACCCTGCCATAGCTGTGAGCCAGCCCAATGCCTGTGCTTTTTTGAACTGCTGCTGCATTTGTGTATGGGTAATGCCGCTCTCATTCATTTCAAAAAGCACTATATACTTCCAGCCATATTGTGCCGCGACGATGAGGTATGCTATAAATGACAGTACAAGCGCTCCGGCGGCTATAATTGCAAATACTCCCGTGCTGCCGATAAAGCTGTCAACATTCAGGTCGCCCTCAAACAGAGAGATCAGCTGTGAAAACAGCCATACTCCGCCTATAATACCGCCGAAGATCTTCCATATCGTGAACAGCACAGTGGGGTTTTTCAGCATAGCGAACTCATATATCCAGCGGTACATACCGTCCGGACACAGATATATGTTTTCTGTGACTTTCTGACCTTGCATCTGCGGCTGAGCAGCAGGAGGCTCGGCTGCTTTCGCCGTAAGCGTCCCACATTCAGGACAGAATCGTACATGGTCTTCGATTTGTGCTCCGCAAGAAGAACAGAACATATTCATTCCACCTTTCCCGATCGTGTTTTCTTACAAATGCCGATCCGGTCCGTGTCCGACCGTGACGCAAAGTATCGTGAGCAAGCCCGTTTTCCCCGGAAACATGAGCATTGCTCCTCTACCCGGGTCTACACATATGATTTTAGCATAAACCTTAGGCAAAATCAACGGGTTGACGCGCCTTTTGTCAATGTCAATTTTTTGTCACCTATTGAGAATAGAGCAGAATTATAGTATACTTATTTCAAAGACAGCCGACCGGAGCGAAGAAAGGAGTGATAGCCTTGAGCAGAATATGTACAAACTGCAGTGCTCAGATAGCCGACGGTATGAAGTTCTGCCCGAACTGCGGCACTGCTGCACCGTCCGACACCATAACAGGCGGCAGCAGGTTTTGCGCGGAATGTGGATCACCTGTAAATGCCGGAGCGTCCTTCTGCGACAGATGCGGAAAGCCGCTGAATGCGGTGCAGCCCGTACCGGAGACTGCCGCTCCGCCGGTGATCCCGGCTTCCGGCGTGAAATACTGTGCAAACTGCGGATCTCCCGTAAAAACAGGAGCGACGTTCTGCGGCAATTGCGGAAAGTCACCGGACAAGCCGGAGCCCTTACAGCAGCCGGTTCAGATGTTAAGCTCGCAGATTGCCCGACAAGCATACTATGAAAATATGATCCGTCAGAATACGGCGGCGGTAAACCTTAAGCCGAAGCGCTACATATTCCTTCGGGTGGTATTGCTCGTGATATGTGCGGTATTGCTGTTTTTCGGCTGGAGGGACGGTATCCGGAATGTCAGGACCGCCATGCTGGAGCCAAGCGCATTTACGACATCACCGGTCGATGAAGATGAGAATATTGATGATGTGCAGGCGGAATACGATGCGATCAGCCGTGAATCGGAAAACGGCGGCAGAAATGCCGATGAGGATCCGCCGTTCTATCATGAGCTGTACGATTGGTTCTACAGGATCCCCGACGAAGGAGGTGCGGTACAATGACAAGGCCAAAGAAATTTCCGACTATACTCCTTTGCTTTACGCTGGTGCTTGCACTTCTGGTTTCCGGCATAACAAAACCCGGCTTTCTGCTGCCGCTTTTCAGACCCGTGACAGCGGAACCGAAAGATACTGCCGTGACATTTGAAACGCCTCCTCCCGGGGGCAGCAGCCGTGCATTCGTTATAAACCCGGAGGACGGTGTAACACTTTATGCGGAAGAGAATGCCCTTGACACAGACCGTACATTCAATGTGTCAAGAATGACCCGGGATGCCGTGGACTCTCTGAAGGATATGATATTCAGAAGCAACGAACCGGATCTCAGGGTGATCCCGATGCTGGGCTGGAATGTTGATGCGGGTATGGAACCGGATGAACTGCTGCCCGGAGTGTTCCATTTTGATGTGGATCTCGACAAGATCGGAATCCCCGAATTTCTTTTTCAGGCGCTCAAAACATATCACATCGACAGTGACGGGATGTGGACGGAGATGGCTGCCGAAGTGGACGGTTCCACTCTGAAAATCGAGTCAAGGCATAATGACGCTTTTGCGGTGTGCGCCGCTATCGTGATGATCCCGACTTTGATCGGCGGTTTAAACACTGCACTGTCCAGCATTGATGATGATTTTAAGAAAACCGTAAACAATTCTTACAGACTGCTGACCCTGACAGGAGAGCTTCCGGTCTATGAGGAAACTGTACTTGTAAAGTCGGGTGTCAACACATTCGGCGAAAACATTTTATTATATTCAAACAAAGGCAGGAAGGTCTATACGCTGAAATACAGGCGCTCCGATGAAATTGCCGAGAAAATGACACGTCTCAAGAAAATCGAAGAGAGACTTTTTGAGGCCTGTCACACTACCGCGGTCGATTTGTGTAAAAGAAAGTACGGCGATAATTACACATCGGTGCAGCTTACCGCGGTAAAGCTTGATCTTACCTGTAAAGCCTGTGTGGAGGACCCGGAATATATATCGCTCAACAGTGTTATCTTCACCAGCTTCAACCTTATGGGAGGAACTCCGCATATTGGCGAGAAGATGACGGAACTTTGTCTCACCGCAAGGAAATATCTGAAAAATATCGCAAAGATCAAGGTCCCGACTTATGTTGTTACTATATATATGGATCCCGAATTCCGTCAGTCGGGCGTTACGGTGCCGGAACTGCCGCTTCTTACAAGGTCCTATCTCAGAGTAAATACCGGCGGATTGCTGACAGATGATAAGAAGACTGACGAGATCCTGCTGACTCTCACTCATGAACTTGCTCATGTAAGCCAGAGGGAATACTGCCACACATCGTTCTCAAATGTAAAGTTCGATGAGGCAACTGCGCAGCTTCTTGAAGAAACTGCTTACAAGTGGTATAGGGAACAGTCTCCGCGGCTGATAACTACCGATCATGATCTCGGCAACGGGAAGGATTATCAGTACCTTGCCGTTGAAATGGACGGTTTCATATCAAAAACCTGGGAGGCTTCCGATTCGGACTCCATGACCGTAAAGGATTTCGAAGATGAAGGTGAAAGATCAAATACCGGATATATCTATGCAAGATTTTTTGAGTTCCTTTGGAAAGCTCACGGCGGATCCCCCGACGGAGAAGGAACATACATAACATGGGATCAGCTTTTCAGGACTTACAGCAAATTCTGGACAACGCCCACGCTCTCCGAACTTATAATGAAAGCGTTCGGGCTTGAAACAAAGTCCCAGCTCGATTCTCATTTCCTGCATTTTGCATATAAGATAAAAACGCAGTTATATGCCATGGCATTCGGGTCTTCCGAAATGTATGCATTCCCTACAGTGGGCAAAAGCACAGCCAACGGTTGTCCGACCAGGATCTCAAATCAGGATCTCACCATAAAACTGAGAAGGTTTATTCCGACAATGCCTCCGACAAGGAATGTCTCGGCAAAGATCTCGCTTGTACTGGTGCAGGAACCGGGGTTCAAGCAGGAGACCATTGACACAAAGTTCATACAGGTCGGTATCACCAACGGTGAGACGTGCAAGTACGGATTGTTTTATCCGCCGAATACATACAAGAAATTCACGGAATCCGGAATGCTTGAGGTGGACGGTTGGACGGCGCCGAAAACAGAAGGAGCCGTTCCCGGTGAATACCGGATCTGGACTCTTTTCGCACCGGAAAAAATAACCCCGGAAGTCAAGGACAAGAGGCTGAGATTTAAAATGCCGGAGAAAAGTGATGCGGCTAAAGCCTCGATCATCGACGGCTACCGTGTCACAGTCACACCTTCACGCGGCGGCCCCGCAAAGGCGTTTTACTGGATGCCGGGCGTAGCGGGCAGCTATGTGACGCTCGACTTCAGTGATGTCCTCAGTGAGGATTTTCTGAAAAGCATTCGTTCCGGTGACGAGAACGATGAAAACATTACTTTCCGTGTTTCTGTATGCGAATATATCGAGGACGGCGATCTTACCAAACATTTTGGTCCGGAGTCCGAGACAGACAGTATAAATGCACTGCTCTCCGAAATGGGCGCACACGAGGGAAAGGTCACCATTACTCTGCACTGGCCGGGACATGACGATCTCGATCTGCACTGTATAACTCCCGACGGCAGTCACATCAGCTATAATAACAAGAGCGGCGGCGGCGGTTATCTTGATGTGGACATGAACATAAACGGAGAGAGAGATGAATCAATAGAGCATATCTACTTCGATCAGCCCAAGCCCGGTGAATATTCGGTATATATCGACAACTACAAAGACCGTACCGAGGGAAGTGTGACCGCAGATATCATCATCAGCGTAGAACATGATGAGCTTCTCCGCGATACCGCGTCCATGGGCGGGAAGAGCAAAACATGGAAGTTCAGGATTGAAGAAAAAGCAGGTCCGCGTGAAGGCGGCGAATACTATATAGGAAGCGTATTGGCGCCTGATACCGGAAGTGCCGATCCGGAATGAGAGGCTGATGAGGTCCCTGCTTTGTGTGTACAATATAAAAACCTTAAATCGTCATCTTCGCAACAGCGAAAAAGTGACAGTTTTACAAGGCTCGGTTCCGCGCTGCGGTTCAGAGCCTTGTTTTATTAGTGAATACGGTTCGATAACTAATGTGTCCTCAATAACTGCCTTTTGGCAGTTATTGGCTGATGAGCAGACATTAATAAAAGCCGCGGCACTTTTCTATTGACAAATGCCGATGCTCGTGATAAAATATCTATCAAATATAGAAAATATATTATCAAAAGGCGGGTAACTGTATGTGGAGCAAGGAATTTGACGCGGAAATAATGGCTGCAAAGCGAAACGTTATGCTTGAAAAAGGATTTGAGATCTTTACACAGAGAGGCATAGAGCCCGTATCTATGCAGAATATCGCCGATGCTGCAGGCTGCGGGATAGCAACGCTTTACCGCTATTTCGATAAAAAACAGGGTTTTGTGATCGAGGTAGCAATGAAAAAATGGAATGAGATCCGGGAACTGAACCGTGAGCGGCGTGAGAAAGCAGACATTGCCGGCATGACTGCGGCGCAGCTGTTCGAGTTCTACCTTGACGGATTTCTTTTGCTGTACCGTGAGAAAAAGGATCTTCTGCGTTTCAATCAGATGTTCAATATATACGTGGAAGGGGCAGGAATAGACAAAACGTCTCTCGAACCATACTATGGCATGATAGATAATTTCGGAGAAAACTTCCGCCTGATATATGAGCGCGCAAAGACGGATAGAACTGTCCGTACCGACATTCCGGAAACAGAAATGTTCTCAACGACGCTTCATCTCATGCTTGCGGCGGTCACAAGATACGCGGTGGGGCTTGTATATAAGCCGGAAGCAGGATTTGACGATATGAAGGAGCTCGAAACGCTCAAAGCTATGATGCTTATGATGTACAGGAAAGGATAAATAAAGCATGAAAACAATACTCGTTATAGATGATGAAAATATGAACCGAATGAGTACAAAATTCATTCTCGAAAAGGCAGGCTATAATGTTGTCACGGCGGAAAGCGGAGACGAGGGGATAATGCTTCTGTCCGACATCGCCGCAGACCTTGTGCTGCTCGATGTGGAAATGCCGGACAAAAACGGGATAGAAACGCTGCGCGAACTGCGCCGGATACCAAAGCTTTCAAATATCCGGGTATGCTTCCTTACGGCGTCCGGTTCACAGGACGATCTTACTGAGGCGGTGCATCTCGGCGCCAAGGGGTTTATCAAGAAACCCTGCCGTCCGGAAGAACTGGCGGCTGCCGTTGAAGAGGCATTTGCCAAGAATGATGACCGGCTTATGCTGGTTATTGATGATGAAACCATGAATCAGATGCTGTTAAAGCGTATATTCGGGCGTGAGTACCACGTTGCGGTCGAAAAATCGGGCGAGGACGGCCTTGCATTCCTCGGAAAGAATATACCGGACATAATACTGCTCGATCTGAAAATGCAGGGCATAGACGGAGAAGAAACATTTCAGCGTATAAAACAGGACGAACGCCTTGCGAATATCCCGGTCATATTCCTTACCGCCGATACCGACAGGAGTGTAGAACAGCGCCTGTTTAAAATGGGGGCTATGGACTTTATCAGAAAACCCTTCGACCCGGATATAGTCCATGAGCGTGTACGAAGGATAATGGAGCTGCAGCGCCTGCAAAATCTGTTGCAGGACGAGGTCGAGCGCAAGACCAACGATCTCATACATAGCTTCAATAAGATACAGCGGCTTTCCGAGCAGATAATCCTCGCGTTGTCCGCGGCGATAGACGCAAAGGACGCTTACACCAACGGTCATTCCGACCGGGTCGCGGAGTATTCCCGTGAGATAGCGAAGCGAATGGGCAAGAACGATACCGAGGTGAACGATATATATTACGCCGCTATGCTGCATGATGTGGGGAAGATCGGCATTCCCGGCGAGATAATAAATAAGCCCGGACGGCTTACAGACGAGGAATTTGATATTATCAAGAGTCATACCGTCAAGGGCGCGAAAATACTCGAATCCATATCCGAAATGCCGGGGCTTTCAGTGGGAGCGCGCTGGCATCACGAGCGCTATGACGGCAAAGGCTATCCCAACGGTCTTAAAGGCGAGGATATTCCCGAAACTGCAAGGATTATCTGTGTGGCGGACTGCTATGATGCCATGAGCTCCAACAGAAGCTACCGCAAGGCGCTTCCGCAGGAAATAGTGCGCGCGGAGATCGAAAAGGGCAGGGGAACTCAGTTTGACCCGGCAATAGCCGATATAATGCTGAAAATGATAGACGAAGATGCGGATTATAAAATGAGAGAGGTATGACGTATGCACGGTAAGGATCTTGAAACATCATTTCACATGATCTTACTCGGTATGTTTTCCGTGATGACAGTGCTGTTTGATATAATAATCGTATTGTCACAGTGGGAACTACCGGCTATACCGATCATAACCGGCGTATGTGCTTTATGCTGGGTGATGCATTTTACGGACACGGGAAAGCCTGCTGTCAGACTGTATCTGTATATAATCGTTATTCTCGGAGTGCTGATGTTTTATGCTCTTCACGGCATACCCATAACCGATATACCGATATTATTGTGCCTGCTTATTGTGATACTCTCGCGGCAGAACGATGTAAAGCTTGTTTTGCTGACGGCTCTGTCATACCCTGTTTATATCATCGTAAATATTTTTATTACCGGATATCTGAATGCCGATACTCCAAATACGGTCTATTCGAGAATAGCTCTCGGGATCTTCTGCCTTTCGTTTGCGGCAGGGATAGCCGTATATTTTATCCGTATCGGCCGCAAGGACGGGAATGAAAAGAACGAACTGCGGCAGGAAGCGGCAGACGCTAAAAATGATACAAAGCAGTTTCTTGCCAATATGTCCCACGAACTCAGAACGCCAATAAACGTTATATGCGGACTGAGCGAGCTTATGCTTGACGCTGACCTTCCGGAAAAATACAGTGACAACATGTATGCGCTCTACAGCGCCGGAAAGCGCATACAGCGCCAGATAAGCGATATACTTATATTCTCCGAATTGCAGACTGACCGTTTCCGTATCGCGGAAAGCGAGTACGAGCCGGAGTCGGTGATCTATGACACGATACGGAACGTTTTTACCAGGTCATACATAGGCGCGGATTTTGCAGTCGATATATCTCCCGCTGTCCCGCGCGTTCTTATCGGTGATGCAAAGCGTATCCGTAAAATACTCGAATGTCTGCTGGATAACGCCGTGAAATTCACGGAATCAGGCGGCGGATATCTTTACGTCAGCGCACGTCCGCAGGGAGACGATATCAACCTCAATATCGACGTATATGATACGGGCGTTGGTATCGAGAATAAATACAGGAACCGTCTGTTCAGCGGTACTTTTGCCGCCGATGACAGCACCGAACGGCGCAGGGGCGGACTTGGTCTCGGACTTGCGATAGTCCACGGGATAGTGCGTTCAATGCACGGCTTTGTAAAGCTCGAAAGCAGCGGCAAGGGTACCCACGTTCACGTTACCGTCCCGCAGAAGGTGGCTGACCGGACGTGCTGCATAGGCATCTCGGGCGCGGGCAAGTACCATGCCGTATGCTGGTTCGACCGCTCGAAATACGCGCGGAGAGAAGTCGGCGAATACTACTACAAAACGGTGGATCACGTTCATGAGGAGCTGGGTGTGGACGTTACCGTGGTGACATCGCTCACACAGCTGAAAGAACGTATGGAAAAGGGCGGCGTAACACACATTTTTATTGCCGAAGCCGAATATGGAAGTGACCCGTCATATTTTGAAAGTATTGCAAAGCAATGCTGGGTATGCGTATTTTCCGGCGGCCGGTTCTCACTTCCCGTTGGCAGTTCCGTCAGCATCATCAGAAAGCCTGTGTATCTTCCGGCGGTAGTTGGCTTCCTGAAGCAATCCAGTCCCGGAGCGCAGACCGCAAGAATGGACGTTGAGACCGAAGAGACACTGTCCCGCCTGCCCGCCGGCAAGAAAGCTCTCGTGGTGGATGACGAACCGATGAACATAATGGTGGCAAAGGGTATGCTGCAAAGGTTCGGATTAAAGGTATTTTCGGCAGCGAGCGGACCGGAGGCTATCGGTATATGCAGCTCCGAGAATATTGATATTATATTTATGGATCACATGATGCCGGATATGAACGGTACGGACGCTATGAGAGCAATACGGAATTTAAGCGGCGGCTATTACAGGCACAGACCGATAGTGGTGCTTACCGCCAATGCCATGAGCGGCGCGAGAGACAGTTTCCTCAGTATGGGCTTTGATGAATTTCTTTCAAAGCCGGTATCAATGAAAAATATGCACAGAGTTCTGGAACAATTTTTGCGGGAGGACACAGATGAGTGAAGAAAGGGAACAGCCCCACATACTGATAACCACCGACAGCGTCTGTGATCTGCCGCCGGAGCTTGTCAGGGAATATTCGGTCAAGGTCCTTCCCAACATTGTCAGGACACAGGACGGCCAGTTTCTTGACGGCGTGGAAATAAGCCCCGATGACCTTCTTGATTATATGGAAACAACGGACGATGTTGTTATGTCGGACGCTGCTTCGGAAGAGGATTATCTGAGGTTTTTCAGAGAAAACATATGCGGTAATACCGAGATACTTCATATAACTATGGGGCGGTTTGCGAGCAAGGACTACGATAATGCGGTAAAAGCGGCTGAAAGCGTGCCCGGTGTATATGTTCTCGACTCGGGACATATTTCCAGCGGTCTCGGACTCGTCGTTCTCAAGGCGGCAGAGCTTGCAAGAGAAGAGCATAATATGCAGCAGCTCCGTGCGGAGGTCAGTGAGTACGCTTCAAGAGTATCATCGACATTCATAGTCCGCGAGCTTGAGTTTATGAACAGAAACGGCAGGCTCGGCAGCGGTATGCGCAAGCTGTGTGAAAGAATGCTGCTGCGTCCCATGCTTGAAATGAAGAAAAGCAGGATAACCGTAGGCGGCATGGTGTATGGACTTCACGAAGCGTCGATGCGCTCTTACATACGCGACCGGCTGCGCGGAAGGAACGACATTGAGACCGACACGCTTTTCATAACCTATGCGGGACTCGATGACACCGAGCTTGAAAAAATAGCGGAGACAGTCCGGAAATACGCGATATTCCGTAATGTATATTTCGTGAAAGCGTCCTCGGCGGTAGCCTGCAACTGCGGCAGGGGCTGCTTCGGTCTGCTCTTTGCGTACAGCCCGAAAGAAAAGGGCAGGACAGGAGCGGAGCATATCCTTTCAAAGCGCTTCAATTATGTGCTGCTGACGGTGTTCGCTGTTGCTGTGAGTTTAGTGCTGGTATTCAACTTCCGGTTGTTCTACTCTATGATAAGCGAACAGGCAGACGCGATAGGACGCGCGCAGATCGAATCGGTATCGGGCGATCTCGGGCAGACATTATACGAAGCGGAGATACTTACGAGGCGGATAGCCTCCGGACTTGAGCTTCTGTACAGTGGGAATGCCGAAAGGGCCGAGATAGACGATTATCTCAAAACAAACAAGGACTACAACTCCGTCGTGAGCTGCACGAACGTCTATGCCGCGGGAGAGGACTGGTACAGCATACCGGATTTTGTGATGCCCGAGGACTTCGACCCTGTTCAGCGCGACTGGTACAAGGGTGCACGAAAAAAGGGCAGCGGCAGTATCTATTATACTGCTCCCTATCTTGATCTTGCGTCGGGAGAAATGTGCTTCACGGTGTCGGAGCTGCTGTCAGATGGAACGACCGTAGTCGCGCTCGACTTCAACCTGACAGGCTTGCAGGAGAGCGTTTCAAAGATAAGTATTGCGGGCGGCGACGCTCTTATTGTCAGCGGGAGCGGTCAGATAGTCGGCTGTGCCGATGTTGCCGCGGTAGGTCAGCCTATTTCCTCAGCTCTGCCGCAGTACACTGCCGTATTCCAGAGAATACTTTCCTCTGGTGAGAGCTCGCTGAATTTTCACACAAAAATAGGCGGTACCGACAGCGTTGTTTTCTGCAACCGGACCGCGAATGAATGGTATCTGCTGTCCGTGGTCAGCCAGACCGATCTCTACCGCAACAATATGACAGGTATCATCGCGAATACGGTGGTAAATCTCTGCCTTGTCGCGGGAATGATACTGCTGTACATTTTCAGCATTCGCTACAGGAGAAGGATAGAGCAGCGCCTTAAATATACCGAAAGTGCAGTCAGCGGGGCGGTCGCCAGAATAAGTGCACCTATGGAAGACATAGTAAAGCGCAGCGATTACCGCCTTCTCCGGTCAAGCGACGAGCCGGAAGTGTATATGGAGCGGCTGCGTGAGTCCTCGCTCAAAATGAAGTCCGCACTTGCCTCGCTTTATACGGTAGATACCGATGCCGACCAAAAAGATAAAAAGAGCGGCAGGATAATAAAAGATGTAAACGCCGATTCAAACATCTCCGACCGAACCAACAAACTTGCCTGCGCCGGTATCATAGCGCTGCTTACGGTAACGATGATACTGTGCATCGCGATCTCAACGGTACTTATGATAAACTGGGGCAAAACCCGTATGGAAAAGGAAACAGGAGATTATACATCAGAACTTGAGTCGTGGATAGTCGAGCAGAAAAGCGTACTCGATATGTTTGTAAGCTTTATTTCCGCCGAGCCGGAAATGCTTGATGACTATGACAAATGCGTTGACTGGCTGAACGATATCACCGTGCAGTATGAGGATATCTCGGTATCATACATGACCGACCCCCTCGCGGAGCATACAGTTATTATGAACAACGGCTGGGAGCCCGATGACGACTGGCACGTTGAGGAAAGACAGTGGTACATAGATTCCATAGAGTCGGACAAAGAGGACGGCTTCTCGATATCCGCACCCTACTATGACGAGCAGGTGGGTGAGTACTGCGTCACATTCAGCAAAAGAGTATATGACAAGACCGGCAATTTCTTAGGCGTTTTCGGAATAGATTTCTTCCTTGACAAGCTTACCGGCATACTTGATTCGAGCTATACCGATGAGGGGTACGCATTTCTTGCAGATGCGGACGGTCAGATCATCAATCACCCCGCTCCGGAGTACCAGATGTCGGAAAGCAACGTGGTGACGCTTGAACAGGCGGGTTATCTCGATGCGATATTCGCCGGGGATACTGTCATCATCAAAGACTATGACGGCGGCTACAAAGCCTTTTATGCAGTACCCGACCCTACCTCCGGCTTCACTATTATCTGCGCGAAAAACTGGAATGTGATATACGGCAGTCTTGTAAGCTACATCATTATCTTCGTTGTGATATTCGGCGCGGGTATAGCGATAACAGGCTCACTGCTCCATATAATGATCGTATGGCAGAAGCGGGTACGGAAAACTCTCGAAAATTCCGCCGCGGAAGCCGAAAAAGCAGGTCAGGCAAAATCGCAGTTCTTAGCTCAGATGTCACATGAGATACGCACCCCGATAAACGCTGTGCTCGGTATGAATGAAATGATAATGCGCGAGAGCAGCAGCGATGATATCAAGGAGTACTCCGAGAACATACAGAATGCCGGGCGCACCCTGCTTACGCTGATAAACAGCATTCTTGACTTCTCAAAGATAGAGGACGGCAAAATGGAGATAGTGCCTGTCAGCTACGATACAGCATCAATGATAAATGATCTTGTCAACATGGTGCTTGAAAGAGCCGAACAGAAAAATCTTGAATTTAAGACAGAGATCGACAGGAATCTTCCCAGAACCCTTTACGGCGATGATGTGCGTATAAGACAGATAATCACCAATATCCTTACAAACGCGGTCAAATACACTCCCAAGGGCAGTGTCACCCTGCGTATGATTATTGCGGACAGAAACGCAGACAAGATAACGCTGCGCACCGAGGTGCAGGACACCGGTATCGGTATCCGCCCCGAGGACAGAGATGCGCTTTTCGAGTCGTTCAGAAGGCTTGACAGCGAGAAAAACCGTGCAATCGAGGGTACCGGGCTCGGTATCTCCATTGTTCAGAAGCTTCTCGTCATGATGGGAAGCGAGCTTCAGCTTGACAGCGTTTACGGCGAGGGCTCTCGGTTCTGGTTCGATATAGTGCAGGAGGTCGTTGATGATGAGCCGATCGGCGACTATGAAGAACGTCTGCGCCTGTCCCGTCACAATGAAAACAGCCGGGAATATATCTATGCTCCCGATGCAAGAGTTCTTGTCGTAGATGACAACATTATGAATTTTAAAGTTGTGAAGGGGCTTCTCAAACGCACAGGTATCAAGGTCGATATTGTCGCAAGCGGAAGCGATGCACTGAAAGCAGTTACAGATAACAGGTATGACATCATCTTCCTTGACCACATGATGCCCGATATGGACGGCATTGAAACGCGGAAGAATATGGAAACGGCAGGTCTGCTGGGGGATAACACTCCGGTAATAATGATGACTGCCAATGCCATAGTCGGCGCGAAGGAGGAGTACCTTTCGGCGGGCTTCGACGATTATCTATCAAAGCCGATAGAAGTCAGAAGTCTTGAAACGATACTGAAAAAGTATCTTCCCGCCGAAAAAGTCGGATATAAGACTGCTGATGCTGATATCAAGATCAGCGGGACATCTGCGGATCCGATTTCTGAGCCCGCGGAAGATGATACCGACGCGGAAAAGCCGGGCGCGGAGGTCCCCGAGCCGGAAATGCCGAAGAAAAACCCGGATAACGTAAATGTAAGTCATATAAGCATTTCCGCGGGTATGGAATACTGCATGAACGATACGGGATTTTACAAGGAAATGCTCGGCACATTCTTAAGCGAAAGCCCCGTAAAGCGCGAAAATCTTGAAACCGCTCTGAAAAACGGTGATATAAAACAGTACACCGTCAATATACACGGACTTAAAAGCACATCAAAGACGATAGGTGCAGTTATGCTGCCGGACATGGCGCTGAGACTTGAGCTTGCGGGAAAAGAGGAGCGGTTCGATGAGATACAGTCGGGTCATGCCGAAGTGATGAATGAATACGAGGCTGTCCTGTCTGCGGCGGAAGAACTGATAAAGACATTGTAAATCGGAGATATATAAGATATGGGAATTCTGGTTAGTGCTGCGCTTATAATAATGGGAACGATCTCGACCGTATATGGCATACAGTTTTTCAGGCGCGAAAGATCTGCCGGATACTTCCGGGCGGCTATACTGCTTATGGGACTGGCGGTCGGGATATGGGAATTCGGATATGGTCTGATCGGAATATGTGATGATTTTACCGTTTGTTCACATCTGCGCCGTGCGGGATTGCTGGGCATCAATACATTCCCGCTTGCGGAAACACTTATAGTCCTGCATAAAGCGGGGGTAAACCGTAAAATACAGAATATAGCAGGTGCTGTTCTTATACCTGGCGCAGCAGCAGACTGGTGGCTTTTTTCGGGTGAACACGTCGATACCTTTGTCCGGGTCGGTAACTGGACAACATGGCAGGCTGTTGACTGTCCGGAGAGGACGTTCCATTCGATCTATACGGTAGCGATATTTCTTTCGGCGCTGACCTCATGGATCGTATGGTTCGGAAGAGTAAAACTGAAACGCGAAAGAGCACTCCTTATCCGCATACTTGCCGCAAATCTGACTCTTATGCTTTGCTCCGGACCGGATACGTTCCTGACGGATATTACCGGAATTGTTTATCCGACTTCGGGACTTGGCGCAGGTCTGGCATTTCTGATATGGGTCATCGCCGTTGTAAAATACAACACCTTTACAGTATCGTCGCGAGCTATGGGAGATTATGCTCAGACGGTCGTAAATGTCGGTCTTGTTATATTTGATGACAGTTTTCTTGCAATGGAAATGAATAATTTTGCAAGGAAAGAGCTTGATATGGCACAGGGAAGGCACCTGACCGAGCTTGTACGTCTGCATCAGAGTGAAGAGGAAATATTCGGACGGGTGATCGCAGATGACAGATATACATTCAAGTGCATTTCCGCAAGCGGAGACAAGACCTGTATAGCAGATATGATCACGCTTCGAGACAACTATGATGAAGCATACGGATATATCATGACCGTAACGGATATTTCAAAAGAAGAACAGCTTATAGCCGAGGCAAGGCGGGCAAATGAAGCAAAGAGTGAGTTTCTTGCAAATATGTCTCATGAAATACGAACACCGATAAACGCCGTACTTGGCTTTGATGAGCTTATCCTGCGGGAGACAAAGGAAGAAGCGACAAACGGCTATGCTGCCAATATCAAACACAGCGGTGAGACTTTGCTGTCGCTGGTAAATGATATACTTGATTTTTCCAAGATAGAAAGCGGAAAGATGGATATTGTGCCCGTAAGCTACGACCCCGCGCAGATGTTCGAGGATCTCATCGTTATGATAACTCCCCGTGCGGAGGCAAAGGAGCTTGCGATAGAATACGATATCGCCGACGATATCCCGGCACAGCTTTTCGGAGATGATATGCGTATCCGTCAGGTCGTTACCAATCTGCTTACAAATGCCGTAAAATACACGGAAACCGGCACTGTCACACTTTCCGCGTGCATAAAGGAAAGGCGAGCCGGCTCAGTTATTTTGCATATTTCTGTCAGAGATACCGGAATAGGTATAAAGAGCGAGGACAAAGCGCACCTGTTTGAATCGTTCAGGCGCGTCGATATCAGCCGCAACCGCAATATAGAGGGTACCGGACTCGGACTTTCCATTACACTGCGCTGCCTGGAGCTTATGTCCAGCAGCCTTGAGCTCGACAGCGAGTATGGTAAAGGCTCGGATTTCTGGTTCGATATAGAGCAGAAGACCGAAAGCAGCGATACGATCGGTTCTTTTGCGGAAAGAATGTCTCTCGCCCGCAGAAATGTCAGCGTTTCCCGGGAATCGTTCACCGCGCCGACAGCAAAGTTGCTCGTAACAGACGACAACCTGATGAATCTGCAGGTGTTCAAGGGTCTGCTCAGAAAGACGGAGATAGATATAACTTCTGTCATCAGCGGGGCTGAAACGATCACCGCATTGGAGAAGCAAAAATATGATATTGTATTTCTTGACCACATGATGCCGGAAATGGACGGTATCGAGACATTGGAGAAAATAAAAGCAAGCCGGATCATCGACATACAGGGTACGCCGATCATCGCTCTCACTGCCAATGCCGTTTCCGGCGCAAGAGAGAGGTATCTGAACGCGGGATTTGACGATTATCTCACGAAACCGATAAGATACGATAAGCTTGAAAAAATGCTTCTGAAATATCTTCCCGATGAAAAGATAATGTACAATAAAGCGGAAGGCACCGCCGCGTCACAGGCGGCTCACGACAGTCCGGAACCGGAAAACACGGTGAACGAAGAGATAAATGATCTGATAGATAAAAAAGTCGGGCTGGAGTATTGCATGAATGATGAGAACTTCTACCGTGAGATGCTTGACACATATATCAAGGAAAAACCGGAAAAGCTCGCACAGCTTGGATCGGCATTAGAAAACGGGGATATAAAACGATATACCGTGCTGATACATGGGCTCAAAAGTACATCAAAGATGATAGGCTCGGTTAAATTCTCCGAACTTGCTTATGAACTTGAGCGCGCAGGAAAGGAAGGTAGACTTGATGATATAAAGAAAAAGCATAACGATGTAATGGAAGTTTATGAGAAGGTTACAAGGACTGCTGAATCAATGACAGCTGCACAGGGCTGAACCGAATAAACCGGCTGAGACCGCAGCGGCTAAAGTGCTTTATATTTCGTCCGCTTAAAGGTGTGCAGTATAGCCTTTTTGCCGTTATCGGCTGTTATTTTTGCAGTCTCCTTTACAACCGCGCCAAAATATGCTATAATATCTATGAAGCCGTGGCGCTGAGGCGCAGGTAAAGCAAGGTGCAAATCGCTCTCGGAGCAGCATACAGAACTCGCAATGAAATTGCGGGCGAGGAGCTGTGAAAGGGGGCGATCAAGATGGGATTTCTGAATGTATTGTCCGAGCTTCTTGGCGAGGCGATACATATAGTGCTCATCAATGCTTCGTTTATCGGAGCTTACGTGAGTTTCTTTTGTGAGTGGGTCAGAACCCGCCGCAACAAAAAGAAATAACCACCCTGCTCTCCAAAACGCGGGTGGTTGTTTCTAAATAAACACATCTGCTCCGAGAGCAAACATTTTGCTCTGTTGCTAAAAGTATTATACCACAGTTTCCCGCCGTTGTCAAGTACAGCGGCGGTTATTTTTGTCTTTCCATAACCGTAACTGAATAAAACTATCCGCTGTCTGAAAAGACAGCGGTTTTTCGTTTGTAGTATAATAATCCTATTTCTCGGAAAGACGTTCCGCAAGATCGAGAATCCTATCAAGATCGGCGTCATCGAGCTCTTTCAACAACCGCGTTGTTCTTTCAAGTTTGATCGGCTTCGGAACATTCTCGGAGAAGAACTGCTCGGGAGTTATCTCAAAATACTCGCAAATATACAGAAACTCACTCATTGACGGCATTGCTCTGCCGGAAGTGATACTCTGAACATATCCCTTGCTATGTCCCAAGTCGTAGCTCATTTTATATTCCGAAACGTTCTTTTGCAGTCTGAGTTCCGTGATACGGTTCCGGATAAAATCAACGGTCATATTACTACCTCTATTAGTCATTCAATGCCTTTTGTACTATTGTAGTACATAAAAAGCTTGCTATGCACTAAATATAATAGTATTATATCTTGACAAAAACTAATATAAGCGGTATAATATCTTTTAGATCTTATGCAAATTACAATTTGTCTGATTATTTTGCATACAGTGAAAAAACAACGAAAGGAAAACTCAAAAATGACAAAAACAAAACACAAAATATTAAGCGTATTCCTGTCATTCTGCATGATAATATCGTGCATGGTGGGAATGAGCGTGACGGCGGGAGCGGAAGCCTATAGCGTTAGAATATATGTTGGTACTAACACAACCGTAACCCCAAATGGCAAAAACGTTCAAACTGAATTGACCGGGGCGATGACAACAGTTACTTTCACAGCGAAAAGCGGTTATATGTTTCCGGAAGAAAATGAAGCATACGGCGAGCATGACGGTGTTACTTTAACAAGAACAAGCAACACTGAACTTACTGCTTCGGGAACGCCAACAGCAAATGTGTCTTTTACGACTCCAGACCCTTATCCGCTTCCCCCCACTTGTACAATCTCTCCTTCCGACACAGGGACGGTTGCTGTTGATCAAGCCGAAGGAATGTGGAGTTTGAAAGCTACGCCGGAAACAGGGTATCGTTTTGTGAAATGGACGTATTCAGATAGTTATTTGGGAGATACAGAATCGACAGAAAATCCTTGTTCTTTCTCCAATTATGATATTGGTGAGGGAATTATCACGAACATAACGGCTGTTTTTGAGGAACTCCCCGCAGTCACCTACACCCCCGTATCCGCTAAAGCTGCGACCTGCACCGCGACAGGAAACAAGGAATACTACAAGGGTTCTGACGGCAAGCTCTACACAAAGAGCGGCGATACATACACCGAAACCACTCTCGCGGCGGTAACTGTCGCAAAGACCGCTCACACTCTGACCGCTGTTGAAGAGGTCGCGGCGACCTGCACGGCAGACGGCGTAAAGGCGCATTACAAGTGTTCGGTATGCGAAAAGCTCTTTGAGGATGCCGACGGCAAGACCGAGACGACTGCGGACGCTCTGAAAGTGACAAAGCTTGGACACAACTATGTGGACGGCAAATGCACGCGCTGCGGAGCCTCCGAACCGAACGGTGGCTATGCCCCCTATATCCCTTCATACACGCCCTCAACAGCCCCGGCTACAACTAATGTTGCCCCGGCTCCGACCATTGACATCAAAAATTACAAAATCACGGGCACACAGGACGCGCAGAACGAAAGCGCGCTCACATGGGACGCTATCCCCGACGCTTCCGCGTACTCGCTTTATATCAAGGTCGGCGACAAGTATGTGTATATACAGGATCTCGGAACGGCTAAAAATGCCGATGTAGTCCGCGCGACAAACGGGAAATACTACGTTTCCACAGGTGGGGACTATGCGATCTACAAGTACGACACAAAGACCGGCAAGTTCACCAATACCGGAACATTGGAAGCAAGCAAGATCGACAGCATCAAGAAAGCCAACAATGTCACCGAGGACTTCATGGTAAAGTACACCGTGAACGGCAAGGAAAGCACGGAAAGCAATTCCTACAAGGTTTCCGTGAATATATACTACAAGCCGGCTGTGCAGATCGCCGCGAACAAGCGCAGCATCACGCTCAAATGGAACAATGTTCCGGAAGCTAAAAAGTATCGCGTTTACAAGCTCGTGAACGGCAAGCTCAGACTTGTCACCGAGACCAATAAGCTCGCCGCAATGATAACCGGAACAAAGTCCGGCAAGGAATACTCCTACGCGGTAAGAGCGTATGTGAACGGCAAGTGGACTAAGGTTTACAAAAGCGATATCGTGAGTGTAACGGCGACATAAGACCGAATATGCATTAAAGACGCAGAGTTACGTCTCTGCGTCTTTTTCTTTTGTTCAGTCCGGCTGGCGAAATGAGCCTGACATCAAGGAATGTGTCCGTTGTTTATCTGTCATAGATCCTGTGTATCTCTTCCCAGTCCGGCAATGCGGCTCTCATTCTGTCCCATACCGGCATTCTGTATTCCGGTGCGATATCGCGCAGCCGGTTGAACTCGCGGTCTATGTATTCCATTTCCGTGACCGCGTTTCTGCAGTGGTCGGTCGCCGCAAGTTCACCGACAAAAGTCTTCGCCATTGCACGGAGCGCAAGATTTGTCACGGTCATCTTCATGCGGCTGTCGAAGAAAGCGTCATCGCCTGCCGGGCATATCTTTTTTCCTGCGCGCCTGATAAGGCCGTATGCCTCTTTTGCGGCGAGGGTTATGTCGTTGACTTCACGGCTTCCGGCTGTCCGCAGGTCACAGCCCCGTTTGTAGCTAAGATAGACTATCGGCAGTATGAACGCGGCGTGACAGTACAGCCAGCCCTCCATATCGTCCATAAACACGGGTCGGTACTTCATCTTCCCGAAAGCGGAGCGTATCACAGCCTTATCATGTTCCGACGGCTCGCTGTGCAGCCCTCCGACAACGAGCCGGCTGCTGCCCCATCTCACGCAGATCGTGTGATTGCCCTCCCGCACTCCGCCGGTACCCTGAAAGCCGAAAAGCAAGGTCTTGTTATCCCCCGCGAGACGGTGGAATTCGCTCTCTGTATCGGCTGCGCAAAGATTGTTGCCGACAAGCACGAACAGCGGCGAATCGACCTCTGCGAGAGCCGGCAGGAGAGCGGTCTGCTGCTGTCCCTGCATTATCGAGAACACGATGTCGTAGTGTTCGTTTTCATCTGCTTTTCCAATGACCCTCGGCCGGTCGATCGTTTTCTTTTTTTGCAGCTTATGTTTGATGCGAAGTCCGTATTTTTCGAGTATTTTCCGCGTCCTTCCCCGTGCGCAGACAGTAACATCATTTCCCGCGGAGCAAAGAACGTGCGTCAGATATGAACCGATGACTCCACAGCCGTAAACAAGTATTTTCATACGTTTTCCTCCTGCTGTTAGCAATCGCTAACGCATATGAACAGTATAGCACATTTGTCGATGATATGCAAGCTTTTATGAAATAAATCTTATATTATTCAGTCTTTCGGAGCTGAATGGTGCATAATTATCTGTTGTTTGATGTTCTTTATTTTGCAAGCTACTTATCCGTACTGCAATTGCAACGCGGTCGTGTTTTTGCAGACCGGTTCGACAAAAAGCCGCCTGCCGGAATGACAAGCGGCTGAACGTTATACGTTGAGTATATTGAGGGAACCTCTAAAAACCCAATTTGAGAGAAAAAGAGCTAGCCACGCCGTCTACTGCGTCAAACCTCCTAACCGGGCGCCAGCCCGGCTTCGTCGGCTTTCCTTGTATCCGACGCAGCTATCTCATTTTCTCTTTTCAAAG
>JAGBMA010000142.1 GCA_017635095.1 Ruminiclostridium sp.
CAATACCACGGCTTCCTGCCGTGACCGTCTACTGCGTCAAACCTCCTAACCGGGCGCCAGCCCGGCTTCGTCGGCTTTCCTTGTATCCGACGCAGCTATCTCATTTTCTCTTTTCAAAGCGGTTTTTAGAGGTACCCTTAAATGCCCGCATAAATGCAGTATTTTCAGGTTTACGCGCTTGACAATCCGGCTCTGAGGTGGTATAATATTCCGGTCGGTTCGGAGGGCAGAACATACGACGGAGATGCAATGCCGGATAAGGCCGCAGACTGAGACGTCTGCTGTTTTATCCGGCTTTTTCAATGGAGGATATATGAATAACAATGATTTCACGGAAGGCGCGATACTTCCGAAACTTTTACGGTTTATGCTGCCGGTGCTGTTTGCCATGTTTCTGCAGGCTATGTACGGCGCGGTGGATCTGCTTATCGTAGGTCAATTCGGCACTACTGCCGATGTTTCGGGCGTATCTACCGGTTCCCAGATCGTACTCACGATCACCAACCTCATAGTAAGCTTTTCTATGGGAGTGACCGTTGTGGTGGGTCAGCGTATCGGTCAGAAGCGCCCGGAAGATGCGGCACAGACGATAGGTACGGGACTTGTGATCTTCGCGGCGACCGGAGCGGTATTCACTGCGGCGACTGTCGCGGGCGCACCCGGGCTTGCTGCGGTGATGCAGGCTCCTGAGGAAGCTTTCGATGTAACGGTGAGCTACATACGGATATGCGGGACAGGATTTCTGGTAATAACCGCGTACAACCTGCTCGGAAGCATTTTCCGCGGTCTCGGCGATTCGAGGACTCCGCTTATTGCAGTCGGTATAGCCTGTGCATTCAACATCGCGGGAGATCTGCTGTTCGTTGCTGTGTTCGGAATGGGTGCGGCGGGCGCGGCGACAGCCACGGTCATCGCCCAGCTTGTCAGCGTTATCGTCTCGTTTTTCATCATAAGGCGGACGAAGCTTCCCTTTGAGTTTCACCGCTCACATCTGAAACTCAGACGCTCAAGCGCGCTCATGATATTCCGGGTGGGCGCTCCGATAGCTTTGCAGGATCTTCTTGTCGGCATCTCGTTCCTTGTGATGCAGGCGATAGTCAACAGTCTCGGGGTGACCGCCTCCGCAGGTATCGGGGTGGCGGAAAAGGTCTGCGCTTTCATAATGCTCGTTCCGGCAGCGTTCATGCAGTCTATGTCCGCATTTGTCGCCCAGAACATCGGCGCGGGGTTTGACGACAGGGCGAAAAAGGCGCTTAAAAGCGGGATCGCGGTATCATTCGCCTTCGGTGTGGTGATGTTCCTGCTTACATTCTTCCGGGGCGACCTGCTTGCAGGGATATTCTCAAATGAAGCCGGAACCGTCGCGGACGCGTGGGATTACCTGAAAGCTTACGCGATAGACTGTCTGCTTACCTGCTTTCTGTTCTGCTTTATCGGTTACTACAACGGTCTCGGAAAGACGAAATTCGTTATGGCGCAGGGTATCTGCGGCGCGTTCCTTGTAAGGATCCCGGTGGCTTTTCTGATGCAGAGTACCGGCGGCGGTTCGCTGTTTCTCATAGGGCTTGCTACGCCGTGTTCGACTGTAGTACAGATCGTCATGTGCTTTGCGGCGTATGTTTATTACAAAAACAAAAAGCAGCTCGCGGACTGACGCGGCGGGTATGGTCAATTACAATGGTACAGCTGCAATTACGGAGTGTATCCGGTCTTACGGACCTGAGACGGTTTCGTTCCCTAAAGAGCAACAGCGGGTTGCTTGACTGACTCGGGGTATCATAGTATAATAGAGTGCAGGGAGGGATCTGAAATGAAGACCGGATCTGTAATTTATGAACTTCGCACCAAAGCGGGACTGTCGCAGGAAGCACTTGCGGAGAAGGTATTTGTCACCCGCCAGGCAGTGTCGCGCTGGGAGAACGGCGATACCGTGCCGAATACCGAGACGCTGAAACTGCTCTCCGGGTTGTTTGATGTTTCTATCAATACACTTCTCGGTTCGCCCCGGGAACTTATCTGCCAGTGCTGCGGAATGCCGCTTGAAGACTCGCTTATAAGTCACGAGAAGGACGGGTCGATGAACGAAAACTACTGCAAATGGTGCTATGCGGACGGCAATTATATGTACAGCAATATGGACGATCTGATAGAGGTTTGCGTGAAAAATATGACCGACGAGAACCACCCGGAAGCCGAGGTGCGGTCATATCTGAAAGCAACTCTGCCCGGGCTGGATTACTGGAAGCGGTATGAGGAGCTCAGCGACGGCGGACAGTTCGAGAAGTTCAAAAGTCTGCTGAAAGATGAGATCAATGCCCTTAACATAGAGGGAATGCCGAAAGTTGAAAAGCTCAACTCGCTTGCGGGGAGTTATATCAATCTTGAATACCGGCTTCCGAACGGCAGCAGGGTGAAGTTCCTCGACGACAACGCTACATATCTCGGAAATCAGCTTGAGTGCGAGTTCGGCGGTACAAGATGCTTCGGCGTGGCTGCGGGTATGGATTTTATTCTTGTATGCACCTACGAAGAGGGCGGTGCCGATCCCGAACTGGTCATATACAAGAAGCGCTGATGATATCAAAGCCTGTATGTGGTTTTACGCATACGGGCTTTTTGCGTCTTACCGGCTGTTTTATGCAGCTTACCGGTAAATGGCGGGGTGCGCCCTTGACAAATATATGGTGGTATGCTATAATTCAAAGAAAACGCTTGTTGCGCAACAAGCGTTGCTGCAGAGGTCAGTATCATGCCGCCAAAAGTAAAATTCACAAAAGACGAGATAATAGGTGCAGCGGTCGGAGTCGTCCGTAAAAAGGGATTCACGGGTCTTACTGCGAGAGAGGTCGCCGGCGTCCTGCAAACATCTACGCGCCCGATATTCACATATTACGACACAATGGATCAGCTTAAAAGAGACGTTTTTGAAGCCGCAAAGGAGATACACAAAAACCGGATAAAACAAGGCCTTAAACACAAGGTTCCGTTTCTCGGCGTGGGACTTCAATATATCGCGTTCGCAAGGGAAGACCCGGAACTGTGCAGACTTCTTTTCCTGACCAAGCCGGACGGGGCTGTGGGGAGCGCGGGGGACGCGCTGGAAATGGCGCAGGAGCTTGTCCGGGAGTCGCTTATGCGGATATACAACATCGACGGATATACCGCGGACTGCTACTTCCGCGACCTTTGGCTCGTGGTGTTCAGCTTCACGACGCTTATCGTCACGGGAGACTGTCCGTACTCCGACGAGGAAATGAGCGCGATACTGTCCGAGGTGAGCCTGTCTGTGTGCAAGGCGTACAAAGAGATACCCGGACTTGCGCGCGGTGATTATGACAAGGACGCTATATTCAGAGAGCTTGTGAAAAAGTGATGTGCCGTCAGGACTGAGATATGGGGGGAAATGTATGAAGACAAATCTTATAATAGTTGAAGGGCTTCCGGGAAGCGGCAAGAGCACGACCGCGGCAATGATAGCGGAAGAACTGAAAAAGAAAGGAAAGACTGTGCTCTGTTTCGATGAGGGCGAGGAACACCCGGCGGACTATAAGGATTACGACTTCCCGGACTTTGAGACGGAGCGGGAGAAGATACTCGCTAAATGGCGGGATTTTGTCCGCGATCGTGACAGGGAAGCTGTGTATGTGTTCAACTGCGTTTTCCTGCAGAATCCCATGTGCGAGACAATGATGCGGTTCGATATGGGATATAACCGGTCACGCGCCTACATAGCGGAGATCGCGGAGATAATAAAGCCGCTTGATCCCGTGATAGTCTATATAGACAGACCGGATATCAGAACCGCCGTTGACAGAGTCCTTGACGAGCGGGGCAGCGATTGGCTGAACGCTGTCATCGATTATCATACCGCTCAGGGCTACGGAAAGCGGAACGGGCTTTCGGGCTATGACGGATATCTCGAATGTCTCGCGGAACGAAGACGCAGGGAGCTCGATATCCTGCGTTCGCTCGACATAGGATACTTCACGGTGAGTGAAGATATTACCGCATCGGAATTTATGGAACTTTATGTCTCGGCAGGGTGGAGCTGCCCGCCGGAGGAACAGATCGTGACTGCCATACGGGGCAGCACAAAGTCATACGTCGTCAGATACCGCGGAAAAGCAGCGGCGATGATAAACTGGCTCGGCGACTACGGTATGCACTGGTTCATGAAGGACTTCATTGTGCGCAAGGAGTTTCAGGGTCAGATGCTCGGGACGCTTCTCTGCAGATACTCGGAAAACTACATCAGAAGCATGATGAAGGAGCATCGCAAGGTCTGCATAGACCTGAGAGCGTTCAAGGGAAAAGAAGGCTTTTACCGTAAGCTCGGATATAACATTATGTCTGAAGAGACGGGCGCGGGAATGGAAAAGATGCTGGAAAAATGACATGATTCGGGAGAAAGACCATGTACAACATTTTGTATGCGATACAATGCATAAATATTCTTGCAATTTTTACCGAAGCGGCTATAATATTCAGACGCATGAGAACCGATCTTCACCGCTGGCTGTTCATCAACTGTGTTGTCCAGCTCGTGAACGCGGTGGGGATACTTGCCGAGTTCGGCTCCACCACGCGGGAGACGTACACGACCGCTCTGCGGCTCTCGTACCTCGGAAGAGTATGGGTGGCGCTGTTCCTGTTCATGTTTGTGGCGGAGCTGTGCGGAAACAAGATGCCGGCTGCGCTCAAGGCCGTTCTTACTGCAATACACGCAGGGATATATGTCACCGTGTTCACGATACCGAAATGTACGCTGTTTTATACGGATTATATTTTTCACCGGCATAACAATGTCACACACTTTGCGCACTCAAACGGCATAGCGTACCATATTTTCACGATACTGCAGGTCTGCTATATCATAGCGGGCTTTACGATGCTGTTCATTGCTCTGCACAAGGAAAAGAAGCCTGCCGCGAGAAAGCGTCTCGTCATGGTGATATGCGCTATTTCCGCGATGACTGTCTTCTATATCGTACAGATCTCACGCATACTCGGCGAGATAAGCGAGATGTTCGACGTTACCGTTATCGGATATACGATATGTACGACATTTATGTATGTTGCGATACTGCGATGTGACCTTCTCGGGACAAGGGAGATCGCCCGGGAATTTATGATAGACAGGCTTTCCGAGGGCATAATAGCTGTGGATAATGACGGCGTTGTCCGGTATCTCAACGAGCCTGCGGGCGAGCTCTTTCCCGGGCTCAAAAATCGGGCGGAAAATATACTGCCCGGGGTGATAAGTGCAGCCTCCGGCGGCGGGAATATCACGCTTGACGAACATATCTACAAGGTTGAGCAGACTCCGCTGATGCATGGCGGTGAGAGCTACGGTATGCTGTACGCGCTGGTCGATGAGACGGAACATATCCGGTATATGCAGGAGCTCGAAAAGCAGAAAAACCGTGCCGACAGCGCAAATCAGGCAAAAAGCGCGTTCCTTGCGAATATGTCCCACGATATCCGCACCCCTATAAACGCGGTGCTCGGAATGAACGAGATGATACTGCGCGAATGCGATGACAGGGACATTCTCGGCTATTCCGAGAAAATACGCAGCGCGGGAAATACTCTGCTCGGGCTTATAAACGACATTCTCGACTTCTCGAAGATCGAAGCGGGAAAACTCGACATAATCCCTGTGGACTACGACCTTACCTCGGTGCTGAACGACCTTGTGAACATGATACAGCCCCGTGCCGAAGCCAAGGGACTTGCGTTTGAAACAAGGCTCGACGGGAGTATCCCGAAGCTGCTGCACGGCGACGAGATACGCATAAAGCAGATAGTCACGAATATCCTCACAAACGCCGTGAAGTACACGGAAAAAGGCTCGGTGACTTTCGCGCTTGCATACGAAAAGAACGGCGAAGACTCGATACTGCTCAGAGTCAGCGTTACCGACACCGGTATCGGCATAAAGCCGGAGGATATACCGAAGCTGTTCACGGCGTTTGACCGTATCGAGGAAGAACGCAACCGCAGCATTGAGGGCACCGGTCTCGGAATGAGCATAACTCAGCGGCTCCTCGCGATGATGAACAGCAGGCTTGAAGTAACAAGCGAATACGGCAGTGGCTCGACTTTCTCGTTTGCGATAGAACAGCAGGTAAAAAGCCCCGAACCCATGGGGGATTTTGAGGAGGCTTTGCGCCGTTCGCTATCGAACCGCAGGAAATACCGCGAAAAATTTACGGCTCCCGACGCACATATCCTTGTTGTCGATGATACGCCGATGAACCTTGAAGTGTTTGTGAATCTGCTGAAAAAGACGCTCGTTCGGATAGATACCGCGTCAAGCGGGGCGGAATGTCTCGCGCTTGCGTGCAGAAACAAGTACGATGTTATTTTCCTCGATCATATGATGCCGGACAAGAACGGTATCGAAACGCTGAAAGAACTGAAAGCGTCGGAGGGCTGTCCCAACGCCGGTACTCCCGCCGTCTGTCTTACCGCAAACGCGGTTTCCGGCGCTCGCGAAACATATCTGAACGCGGGATTTGACGACTATCTGACAAAGCCCGTAGAGCCGGAAAAGCTGGAGGATATGCTGATAAAATATCTGCCGGAGGAAAAGCTTCTGGCTGCCGCAAGCGCCGATAACTGTGCTTCCGGGATCCGGTCCGTCATTCCCGGTTTTGTACGTTCCTGCGAAGAGATAAGCGTGAAGCAGGGTATAAGGCACTGCGGCGGCGAGGACATCTACCTCGAAACGCTGAAGACCTACGCGGAAACGCTTCCCGGCAATACGGACAAGGTGGAAGCGTTCTGGAACAGCGGCGATATCGAGAATTTCACGATAAAGGTGCACGCGCTTAAAAGCACTTCCCGTGTTATCGGTGCAATGCGGCTCGGCGACGCGGCGGAAAACCTTGAAGCTGCCGGCCATATCAGCGATACCGGCTTTATCGCGGCACATATAGACGGACTTATCGAACGGTGCAGGCGTCTTGGTGAAGAGCTCGCACCGCTGCTCGACAGCGGCGATAAGCCGCTGATACCGGACGATGATCTGCATGAGGCGTTCGGTATCATACGGGAATATCTCTCCGTTTCCGACTACAACAGCGCTCTGCAGATAATCGACGAGCTCTCTGAGTACAGCTTCCCGGAAGATGAAAAACAGCGCTGTGAGGAACTGAAAAGGGCTGCATCGGAATTTGACTATAACGCAATGAAAAGAGCGGTGGCACAGGCGGAATGATACGGTTCAATAATCGGAGGAAATGTTATGGTTACAAAGCAGGAACTCAGGAATACACTGTCGGGGCTGGGGATATGCCGGGGAATGACGCTGGAAGTCCACTGTTCACTGAGCAGTTTCGGCGAGCTTGAGGGCGGCGCTTTTACGGTCATAGATACACTGAAGGAGCTTGTGACCGAGGAGGGCAGTATATTTATGCCCGCGCTCAGACTGAGCAGGGAGTATGACCTGACCGAAGAAGACAAGAAGCTCGGTATTACCGTAAAGATAAGAAAGCTCCCCGCAAACGCGGAAAAGACCGCTATGGGCATCGTTGCGGATACGTTCCGGAAAATGGCGGATACATTTACGGGAACGGATACGATAAGCACCTCGGGCTGGGGGAAGCACGGATATGAAGCGGTAACGGGGGGACTGGACTACCCTCTTCACAACGGCGGGAAAGCACTGCTTTTCGGAGTTGATATCTATAAACTGACGGCGATGCATTACGTTGAAAGCATAACACCGCGTGAGATAACAGAACGGTATGAGCCCGACGAGGAGATCTGCCGGATCTACCCGCCGGAGGAATGGCTCATCGAAAAAGGGCACCCGCCGGTGAAAGCGTGGTATAAGATACAGGACGCGGCGTTTGAAAGAAACCTTATAAAAACAGCCGTCATAGGTGACTGCAAGGTGATGTATTTCGATATCCGGTCTGTGGTATCGCTGTATGAGAAAGAACTTAAAACCGATCCCTATGGATTGTGGGGGCTGCAAAAATAATGTGATGTGATCGCCGGGAGAGTTTCCGGTGCTCGGTATTCGTTAATAGGGGTGTGGATCATGAAGATCAATAAAGGCTCAACGATAGGCGTTTTCAGCCCGTCTTATTCAATAATATATGACTCTCCCGAATCTGCCGGACGTGCAGAGGATTTTTTGCTGGAGAACGGGTTCGGGGTAAAGCACGGCAAGCTGTGGGGGAAAAAGAACGCCTTTCGCACCGGAACTCCGCAGGAGAGAGCCGATGAATTCAACAGCCTGCTTCACGACCCCGAAGTTGATATACTTATGGCAAGTGTAGGCGGTATCGTAACAAACGGAATGCTTCCGTACATAGACTATGAATATTATGCAGAAAACCCAAAGCCCGTGATTGGAATGTCCGATGTAACAACGCTGGTTCTGGCGCTTTATGCAAAAACAGGCGTACCCACTTATTACGGTACGAATTTTGTTACAAGCTACGCAAGGCTCAGTCCTTACCGTGATATTGCGCTGAAATGCCTCTGCGATGTTCTGAACTTTGAAGAAAGCTATGAATATCGGGTGCCCGAATACTATTCCGATGAGGTGATCGAATGGGAAAAGCCGCTTATTGAAGAAAAGCGGATACCGAACAGGCTCGTCACATTGCACGGCGGAAAAGTAAGCGGAAGGCTTATCGGCGGTAATCTCTGGGCACTGATAAATGTGTGGGGAACACCCTATATGCCTGAGATAAGGCATGGAGATATCCTGTTCATTGAAGATACTCAGGCAGACGCCGATCTTGTGGAGTGTCATCTCGGACATTTAAAGATATGCGGCGTCTTTGAAAAACTCGGCGGGCTTATCATCGGCAAGAACCGCGATTATAACGACTGCGAAACAGGTATGACCTACTGCGATCTCATTTATGACTACATCGGCAGACCCGATATACCCGTGCTTGCCGAATGTGATTTCAGCCATTGTGCGCCTATGCTGACGATACCTGTTGGGGTCACAGCAGAGCTTGATGCAGATAAACAGAAGATAAGGTTATTTGACCGGACAACGGATCGCGGGGTCGGTCCGGTATAAGGAATATGAGGTAAATTCAGATCACTGAGATCGCGGGCAGTATCACAAACGCTTCCTTTTCCGGGAAGTCGTTGTCGGGCAGAAGTCCCGGATCCGAAGCGCCGGTCGCTCAAAGAGCAGATATCGGTATGCAGCCGAAACTATTGACATTTTGAGCTGTGTGGTGTATAATATAGTGAAGTTAGTTGAGGCTAACGCAGAACGGAGGAGATATAGGTATGATATTAACGGTATTGTTGTCGCTTGTAATGATGGCAGGGCTTTTTCTCATGCTCTGGGGAGCTGTGGGATTCATTCAGGACAAGAGGTTTATGAGCTCGGCTCCGAAGGAAGGGCTCGCGGTCGTTCCCGACAGAAAGCCCGAACGTTTCAAGGGACAGTACGCACTTGGCTGGTGTATGGCGGTACTTGCAATGATCCTGATGCTTGCTCCGATAGTCATAGGTGCATGGGACGGTATTCGTAATGATTTCGGATTCGACCGGTTCTTTTTAAGATTCGTTTGTATGCATCTGCTTCTTAAAGCGTTTGATATAGGCTTCTTTGATTGGGTACTGCTCTGCAACGGCGGGTTCGGATTTTTTGTACACTACTATCCCGAGGTCAGAGGTATTTATCAGCGTCATCTGTTCGGCTACAACTGGAAAGAGCATCTTGTACAGATAATTGCCGGCATCGGAATTGCGGCTCTGCTGGCGTGGATATGCACGCTCATAGGCTGAAATGGGCAGCGAGGCGATATGCTCGTTACGATCATGCTGTCGATAGGAACGATGCTGCTTTTCGTGCTTATGAGCGGTGCTATTGGGCGGCAGGTGGATTGCACGCTGCAGGACTGTGCTGATGACTGCAATACCAGCAAACCGAAATGACCATAAGAAGATATCAATAAAAGGAGAAAAAACATGGAGCTTAAATTCGGAGATATTCAGGAAACGGCGCTTATCCCGCTTGCAATAAAGGCAAGTGAGACAGCACGTCCCGACGCAAGGATAAAAGACCTGAAAGCAAAGGAGATAATCGAAGCCCTTGGCGTAGATGTAAGCAAGTACGACCCGTTCATGTCTCATGAGGGCGTTGTAGCGAGAACCATAATGTTCCGTGACACGCTCAAAGAACTGATAAAAGAGTACCCCGAAGCCGTCTGCATAAATCTCGGCTGCGGGTTTGACGACAAGTTCATACAGGTTGATAACGGAAAGATACAATGGTTCGATGTCGATCTTCCGGATCAGATCGCGGTGCGCAGAAAAGTTTACAGCGACAGAGAGCGCTGCACGATGCTTGACGGAAGCGCTCTCGAAGATTACTGGATCGGCTCTCTCCCGAAAGCCGGAATGTATATCGTTGTTATGGAAGGCGTTCTGGAATATTTCTCAAAAGAACAGGTAAAGACCTGTCTCAATATGCTGTGTGACAGCTTTGAGCACGGATATCTGCTGGCGGAGCTGCACTCGCCTTTCCTTGAAAAGAACGGCAGGCACCATGATGCGGTAAAGCATACCAACGCGTCATTCGGCTGGGGAACAAAGTCCGGCGCCGAGTACATTCCGCTCGAACCCCGTTTGCAGCTCGTTTCGGAAACAAGCTATAACGAAGAGATGAAGAAGTACACTATCCGAGGGAAGCTGTTTGCTCTGATCGGAAAGAATATGAATAACAGGCTTGCTGTATTCAAGTGGTGATCTGCAGGTAAATAAGCGGTATGAGATTTACGGAATACGGCTCGCGCAGTCTGCCGACGATGCTTTTTATCCACGGTTCACCGCATATCGGAGCAGCCATGCTTTTTGTGCAGTATGGCTGCTCCGATCATTTCAGCCTACACGCATTGCGTAACACTGGCATAAAGCATAGCCTGAGGAGCCGGTATGCCCTATCTTTTCGCCCGCTTCAACGGTATCGCCTTCTGCAACGTTCAACTCTTTGGCAAGATGCCCCCATAACCAGTAATGTCCGTTTTCATCGTGTATCAGGACGGTATTTCCCCAGCCTTTATAGAAGCCTGAAAATTCGACTGTTCCGCCGACAAGCGCTGTAACATCGCAGTCGGCGTAGTTGATGTAAAACTCACATCCGTCAAACACGAACAGGCTCTTGTCATACGGCAGATTATAGTCAAAGTCTATACCTCCGCGCTCTTTCACAAGCTCCCACGCTTCGTCGCCTGTGAGCGGAGTATCGAGATATTCGCCATATAAGCCGTTCCCGTTGCTTATTTCTATGGGAAATTCGGGGAGATCTGCAACAGTCGTGCTTTCTGTAGTTTCCTCGTTCTCGACTACATCATACGGTTCCTCACCGGGTCCGTATATTCCCGCAATCTGCGAGAGGTCGCCCTGCTGTATTTCCGTCAATTCTTTCAATATCCTTGAATTAAAGACACCGAAATCTTTTGTCGGTTCGGTCTTGCTGAAATCAACGGTACATTCAAGGAAATCACCGGACGCCTGCGTATCGGGACGGCGTATCATTATCTTGTAAGTATGCGTTCCTGTTCCCGATATATCCCAGACAATCTTATCCGTTTCTGAAAAATCTTTTGTTTCGGTAAGTTCCTCCTGAAGCTCACCGTCAATGTAGTACAGAAATTCATATTCACCCGGCGTCTCAACTCTGGTTATATCAACAGATATTTGAGCCGAGCGTTCAAAGCTGTAATAATACACATCTGCAATGTCAATATCAATTCCGTTTGTCGGGAATGAAAGTATTCCGCCGCTGCTGTCATCGGGTACAAAAGTTCCTTTGCCCAATATTGTTTTGCTGCCGTCAAAATCTACCGCTGCAAGGTGTATGTTTTCAAACTCTGACGGGTCGGAAACGTCAAGAAGCTCATACGATACTTCTGCTGCGGTACCAACGATTTTTCCGATATGGTATCTGTATGGATATCCCGGATCCTTGGTTTCTTCAAAGTCCGTATTGCAATACTGTACTGAGGTCTTTTTAAGATCAACAAGGAAGATATCAAACTCACGGTAAGCATCCGGAGACATTGCTTCGATCTCACCGTGCTTCATCCGGACATATTCATTGTTGTCAAGAAAACTAAGAGATATGCTGTCAGCATAGTGAAAAAGCTCTATCGTTGCACGCATTTTGATCGAGTTTTCGTTCTGCTCAAATACATCAAGCGTCGTGCTTGCTTCAAAATCCCCCATCGGTGTGATACGAGGTGATATATCGCTTTCAATATCTTCACATCTATTTGTGCCAAAGTCTATGTCATACTGCAATTTAAGCGTTTTTCCGTCGAACTGCCACCAGTCAACTATCGCTCTTACTCCGTCAAACTCAAACGCATTTTCCGGATTTTCTGTATCATATCGGATATCTTCTGTTGCAATAAGTGCGTTAGTTGTCTCTGCGGCGCTCTGCGCAGGCTCGGTCATATCATCATGATACCCCGCGCCGTTGCTGCTCTCAATTCCTCCCTCTTTCAGCCCGCCGTGCTCGTTGAGCCAGTTCAGCCCGAATACAGCTCCGGTGAGGACTGCGGCTGTTCCGGCTATGCCTGCAAAAATGCTTATTGCCTTATGCGATCTCTTCGGCTCGATGTATTCCGGAGTGATCTCCGTGAACTTTATCTGCCGGAAGTTATCTTCTTTTTTCATATTCTTCGCCCTTTCTTTAATGATACTTATGAATGTATCATCATCTGTCATGGGGGCTTTTTTATATGCAGCAGACAGAGCGCTTCTGAAAAAATCGTTATAATTCATTGTATAAACCGTTCCTTTCTTCCGACAGCAGTTTCTTCAGCTGCTGTCTTCCCCTGTGCAGTCGGGACGATACCGTATTGGAGCTTACATCGAGTATATGTCCGATCTCTTCAATGGTATATCCCTCATAATAATACATATAAAGTGCGATGCGATTGTTTTTGCTCAGCTTTTTCATTATCCCGAGCATTTTATCATCATTGTCGGTACTGTCCGTACAGGTCATATCCTTTGCGTCATCGAGCGGGACCGAAAATCTGTACCAGTGTGAACGAAGGTGGTTCTTGCATTCGTTTATTGCACACCGCAGCAGCCATGCCTTTGCGTGTTCGTCATCATTGAACGGCGTGCTGTGTGTATATAGTTTCAGAAAGGTATTCTGTGTGATATCTTCCGCGTCGCTCGGATTTCTGACATAACAGAGTACTGCGCTATAGACGTTTTTCCTGAAATTACGGATATAGTATTCAAGCTCACTGTCTTCCACCCGCATCTCACCCCCTTTTTGCCGATCTGAAAGGACCTTTCATATATAACACAAATCAGAAGCCCGATTTCGTCTGCATATTTTCAATTTCGGCATTATCAACAATATTATATATAAATCTTGCTTGAATTGCAATAAAAATCAATAAGTGCGTTGATCTGCCTGAACGTTCGATGATTGAATAAGACCGGCTGTATCCTTTGCAGCTTGACATTACAGACCGGATTATGATATAATGCATACCGGCGGATCGTGCGATCACCGGCGGGTCTTGCTCTTTAAAGCGAATATGCCGGAGTATAACAGACGAAGTCACGAAACGGCTGACACAGGAGGTCACACATATGCACACGATACCCGATGAACTTAAAATATACGAGCTTTCAAAGCTCTGGAAGGAAGCCGAATACAACTTCGCTTTCTGGGACAAAGTGGAAATCGACTGGGACGAGGAATACAAAAAAGCACTCCCGCGGGTGCTTGCGGCAAAAGATGCCTATGAGTATTACCGCGAGCTGAGGAGGTTTGCAGCACTGCTTAACGACGGTCATACCGACGTTTCTTTCCCGGAATATGTGTGGCAGGACGCGCAGTATTTTTCGGCTTTTCCCGTATATTTATTCAGGTTTGGAAAGGATATTGCGGTAATATGCGTTTCGGAGGAATATAAGGACAGGATCCCGCTTTACAGCGTAGTCAGGAAGATAGACGGCAAAGATGCCGGGGAGTATGTACGAGAGAACTGCTATCCCTATATCTGGCACGCAAATGAGGCAGCCTGCGGTAGAAATGCAATGGCCGAGCTGATGTACGGAAGAGCCGGTACCGGCGCATTATTCACCTTTGAAAAAGACGGCAGGGAATTTGATATCACGATCACAAGAGAAGATGCCGCCAAGATAAAATGGTACGCCGAAACTCCCGCCGCAGACGAAACCGGCAGGCGGCTCATAGTAAGCGGGGATTCGTATAAATGCGAGATGACCGATGACGGCATTGCGATTTTGAAATTCACTTCCTTTGATGACGGCTCAATGCCCGAAACTGTCTATGGGCATTTTGAAGAGCTCAGCAAGGCAAAGGCTTTTATCATAGATGTCAGAGGAAACACGGGCGGCAACAGCTTCAACGGGCACCGGATCGCTGCAATGTTCATTGACGGCGATTTTCAGAATTTCAGCGGCGAGATGCAGACGTATCAGCCGACATACAAGGCGTGGTCGGTGTTCAGAGATGATCTGAAAAATATATCCCCGTCAGAGCTTGAAGAAAGATACACGGACGAGGAAAGCATCAAGGAATACAGAATGAGCCGGCATATTTTTTTCGAGAGTGTGACCGAAATGACCGAAAACCATGCGCCCGGAAAGCTGAACGGACCGGTCGCCGTGCTTATGAACGAGTACACCTTCTCGGCTGGCGAGGATTTTGTAGATGCAATGAAAGCGAATACCGATGCGGTTTTCATCGGCTGCAACACAGCCGGTTCTTCGGGACAGCCGCTTTGCACTGTGCTTGAAAGCGGCGGCGCCTTTCGCATATGCACGATGAGGTGCATAGCCCAGAACGGCGAGGATATATACAATAAGGGATTTTCTCCCGACATCAGGGTGGAACGCAGTCTTGCGGATCATATCGAAGGACGTGACCCGGCTATGGAGAAAGCCATTGCAGTATTGAAGGAAAAAGCCCGACTGTAAGCTATCGTCAGCGATTGTGAGGAGCGATTAAAATGTGCCTGATATGCGACAGAATAAAAATGATACAAAACGGAACAAACCCCTATTTCGTCAAGGAGCTCGAAACGGGGTATGTGGTGATAGGTGACAATCAGCATTTTCGGGGATATACGCTGTTTCTATACAAGCACCACGGAGACAAGACCGAGCTGTTCCACCTTGTCCCGACAGAGCGGGCAAGATTCCTTGAAGAAATGACGATCGTTGCCGAGGCTGTGTCAAAGGCGTTCGGCGCAGAGAAGATAAACTACGAGCTTCTCGGAATGGGCGATGCACACCTGCACTGGCATCTTTTCCCGAGGGTAAGCGGTGATATTGAGAACTGCGGCAATAACGGCAGAGGTCCCGTCTGGTGGTATCCTATGGAAAAGATGTATTCCAATGACAACAGACCAAGCGAAGAACAGCTTGCAGATATGAAATGCAGGCTGCTTGCGGAGTTGGAGAAGCTGATATGAAAAAACAAGATCAGATTTGTGAGGATCACGACGGCAATATCTTTTTATCTTTCGATAACATTACTGAAGACAAATTATCTCAGATGCCGGAGCTTACACATTGTCTTGCTGTCGTAAAGGTCGGTAATGAGTACCTGCTGGGCTGGAATAAATGGCGTAACAGGTATGAGATATTCGGCGGCTGCAAAGAGCAGGGCGAGAGCGCAAGAGAGTGTATCGTCAGAGAACTTGGCGAGGAGCTTGGTGTTGATACAAGCGGCATTCGCTATATTGGTGCTATGAGATTCCTGATGAAGCCCGATTATTTTTTTCCCGATGAGCGCATTGAGCTTGGCGGATTATACGGAGTAACACTGCCCGAGACATCGTCAGATGAACTGTATCGACAGGTCAGGGACAAAGAAGAGATAACAAAGTTAGCGTTTTATAGTCAGGTCAAGGACAAGGAACCGATAGCAATCATTGACAAGAAGCTGTTGGAGTATTATTGACATATTCTGAGACGGGATATCACGGATATTGAGATAAAGAAGATCGCTTATGTCAGTGTTCTGAAAGGCAAGCTGCCCGATCTGCTGATCGTTTATCTGTGCGAAACTGCGACCGAGAATGTCACGGTCAGCTTTGAGCATCAGGCTTATGTATGGGCAGATGAAGCGCAATTCAGAGAGCTTCTGCCGAAAGCGATCATGGGCATATCGGCTAACACGTTTTACCGCCGTGTCAGAGAGCCATGTACGGAACCCCGCACACGGCTTTTGTTTACAGCACAGCAGCCGGAACTGAAGTGATTCGATTATCCCCGCGCGCATCAGGGTAAGGTATTTTCTCAGCGTCACCGTACTCCCTCCTCGTATATTTTCTTTATTACTTCTTCGGTCGAGATCTCTTCAAGCTCGTTGTCTATCTGCCACGCAATTACCGTCCTGCAGTCTTTGTAATGTTCCGCGAGTTTTCCTGTGATACGTCCCGCGTATTCGCGCAGTGTCGGCGAGTTGAAGCACCGGTGACCGCGTATGCCTATGGGGTTCGTCCTGCCGTTATCACCTACGGGCAGTATCTCCGGGTGCTTCTCACAAAGCCATCTCGGCGGGCAGTTGGTGGGAGTTCCGATAACCGCATCTATCCCGTTGTCCGCAAAAATACCGATCGCTTTATCGAGCCACGCAAAGTCGAACTTGCCGTCCGAGGGCTCAAGCCTGCACCAGGCGAATTCCGCGAGCCGCACGAGCTTCACGCCTGTCTTCGCCATAAGCCGGGCGTCCTGCACCCATAATTCTTCGTCCCAATGTTCGGGGTAATAATCAACACCTATCCTCATTTTCCGTTCCTTTCCGAATGTCATTGTCTGCCTTTTCTGAAAGCGGCGGGTGAAACGCCCGCGTATTTCCTGAATATCGTGCTGAAATAGCAGGGGTCACGAAATCCGCAGACTTCCGCTATATCCGCCACAGAAAGACTGTTCTCTTCAAGCAGCCTCTTTGCTTCATCTATCCGCCTGCCTGTCAGATAGTCGTTTGGGCGCATATTCATCGTGCTTCTGAACAGGCGGCAGAAATGCTGATGAGTGACGCCGGTGAGCTGAGCAAGATAAGTCATGGGTATATCCTCTGCATAGTTATCGTACATATATTTCAGCGCGGGCATGAGCATCGACAACTGCCTGCTCTTTTTGTTGTCGGCGTCCGCCGAGAACAGCCGCCGGAACCCGATGATGTAGTCATAAGTAAGTCCGGAGCAGGTGTACCCGCTGTACAGGATATCGGTTTTCTGCGACGCGAGCATTTTCTCGAAGATCTCCTCCATATATGCGGTGTCATCGGTCTCCGCGACGATTATGTCTGTCATTCCGAGGGCGGCAAGCGTATTGTCACAGTCTTTGCCGTCAAAGGCTATCCAGTTCACTTCCCACAGGTTTGCCGAGGGATAGTATCCGTGCGGCTTGGCTTTGGGCAGGAACAGGAATGTGCTTTTATGCAGTTCCTCGGTTTTACCGTCATATTCAAGCACGCCCTCGCCGTCCGCGCAGTAAAGTATCTGATGCCAGCGATACCCCTCGGGGCGGGAAACACTGCCCTGATAGCGGCTCCCGCCTATCCCGGTGAGCCGGAAGGGAAGCCCTGAGAGCTCGGGATTATATGGATATATGCTTTGCTCTATTTTCAAAATTTTCACCTCGGTTACATTATAAACGGAATGCGCTGATTTGTCAATATGAATTTGCTGATATGCTATAAAAGTTGCTGCAAATGAACGTGTTATTCCGAAACTTTCAAAATCTGAACATTTTTAACTGATGTTATTTTCAAATTCTTATATTGAAAAATTGAATATCCGGTGGTATGATATAAACATAGATCCGCAATGAAGATCGGGAGGAAACGCATATGAATAAAATTATACCGGCCGCAATTCTTCTTGCCGCCGCTGTGGTGTTTTCGTCAGCCTGCGGCACAAATGCCGGACAGCAGACTGAGCCGGAAAGCAGCACCGCCGCTGCGGAGACGGTTGCAGAAAACACGGCGTCCGTGACGGAAGCGGACACGCACACCGGGGAAGATGCACAGCCAGTGGGAATGTCCGAAAAAACACAGAGGGTGTATGACTATATCTGCGAAAACTTCGGAAAGAAGATGCTGAGCTGTCAGCAGGAGTCAACGTGGATGGGATCGCCGGATTATGAAATGGACTACATTCTGGATAATACCGGAAAGCTCCCCGCCATGCGCGGACTCGATTTCATGAACAACGACTTTGCTGGTGTCGTAAAGCGTTCGGAGGAATGGGACGCGAAAGGCGGTCTTGTGACTATTTGCTGGCACACGGGAGTGAACGGCAGCGGATATCAGGAGAGCCTTGACGACAAGCCGGATTTTGATAAGCTGCTCACCGAGGGAACAGACGAGTACAACGCAATGATGAAGAGCTGGGACAATGCCGCGAAAGCATTGCAGGAACTGCGTGACGCGGATGTACCCGTGCTGTGGAGACCGTTCCACGAATTTGACGGACAGTGGTTCTGGTGGGGCAAAGGCGGTGCCGATAATTTTATAAAGCTTTGGCGGCTAATGCACGATAAATTCACCGAAGAATACGGGCTCAACAATCTGATATGGGTGCTCGGATATTCCGGCGAGGTGAAGGAAGGCTGGTACCCGGGAGATGAATATGTTGATATCATAGGCTCCGATACCTACGACAACAGCACAAACAAAGCCGCCTGGGACAAGCTCGCGAATATAGCGGACAAGCCCATGGCGTTTCACGAATGCGGGAAAGTTCCCCCGATACGTCATTTTGAAGAGGACGGCGATATGTGGGCTTGGTTCATGATATGGCACACTGATTATATCACCGCAAATTCGCCAAAAACCCTGACTTCCGTATATACAAGCGACAAGATCATAACACTCGATGAGCTGCCCGATCTCGGCGGCAAAAACGATGCCTCGGAAACACCTGCGGCAGAAAAGGAGAACAGAATGGAAAAATACGCGGATATGATAGCTGAACTGCCGCCGGACGGTTACGACAAACCGCGCGAGGGCGTGATATATCCTGAGTTTCAGAAATATACATACTATTCCACGACCGCGGAGCGCGACACGAATGTTAACGTGCTGCTTCCGGCGGACTATTCCGGGGATAAGGAATACCCTTTGCTGTACATACTTCACGGGTTCTATGACAACGAGGGCTGGATGGCGCGCAGTACGGTAGCGCTCAGTCAGATACTTACTAATTTGCAGCTTGACGGCGAGGCGGAAGAGATGATAGTCGTGCTCCCGTATATCTTTTGCAGCAAGGAACTTCCGTACTGCACGGGAATGGATCTCGAAAACTGTCTTGCTTATGATAATTTCATAAACGATCTTACCACCGACCTCATGCCGTTCATCGCGCAGAATTTCTCTGTGGCAAAGGGCAGGGAGAATACCGCGATAACAGGCTTTTCAATGGGCGGGAGAGAATCTCTGTTTATCGGATTCAGCCGTCCGGAGCTTTTCGGATATATCGGTGCGGTATGCCCTGCTCCCGGACTTGTGAAGATAGGCGGTTCCGCGATGCACCCGGGACAGATGCTTCCGGAAGACATGAGATTTGATGTGGAAAAGCCCGCTGCTCTCCTCATAAGCTCGTCAAAGGCGGACGGGGTAGTTGCCGATTCGCCCGACAGTTACCGCAGGATACTTGACAGCAACGGCGAGGAATATCTGTCACATATCATGTCCTCAACGGGACACGACCATTCAAGCGTCAAGCCGCATCTGTACAACTGGTTCAGGATCATATTCAGGTGAAGGATCAGTCCGCTGCTTTGATCCGGACTTCAGAACAGAACATACCGAAACTACGAAAATGACGGGCGGGCTCGGAAACCTGGCTGTCATTTTTCTTGTTATATTGTCGGAACGGTCGGATAGTTTCCGTGTGCAGACGATTTCCCGCATATCCCCCGATCTGCCGTATGCGGTTATCGCAGCGGCTTGCCGGGAGCGGCTTACAGCCGGATCTGACGGAATATGATGAATGATACGGTCATTTTCAATGTTCGCTCATCAAGGAAGGTATAGGCAATACCGCCTGCTGTATGCGCATGATGCACTGCGCAGCCGGAAACAATTCTGGAAACCTGCTTCACTGCGTCCTGCAGTTTGAAGGTTTCTTTTATATACGCCGCCTCCATGCGGCGTTTTGGGAAACCTATTTCACTGCATCCTGCAGCTCTTCCGTGAGCGCAAAAACAGCAGACTCGATCGTTACGGGTCTGCTGTTTTTGCATTTGATGCAGAAACTGACGGGTCAAACGCGGCAGCTACTAAAGTTTTTTTGGAAAGAGAGAGGGGTCGAGGGGAGAGAGAAAAGCCTTTTTTTCCAAA
>JAGBMA010000020.1 GCA_017635095.1 Ruminiclostridium sp.
AAAAGAGAAAATGAGATAGCTGCGTCGGATACAAGGAAAGCCGACGAAGCCGGGCTGGCGCCCGGTTAGGAGGTTTGACGCAGTAGACGGCGTGGCTAGCTCTTTTTCTCTCAAATTGGGTTTTTAGAGGTTCCCTTATGTGAAAAGAAAACGAAAGCTGCTCCGGATCCGTCAATATCTGAACTGCATTTTATCACGGTCCGAGGCAGCTTTGTCTGTACTTTTCGTTTATCTCTTTTCGACGGTAAGCTTCATACCCGTCTTTGTGGCACCTGCAACTTCAAGCTCTTCAAAGGACGGTATGCAAACTGCGTCAATATCTTCTTCCGCAAGAAAAACCCTTGCTACCGCGGCAGCCTTTACAGCCTGATTTACCGCACCCGCACCGACAGCCTCAACTTCGGCTCTGCCGGATTCGCGGATAACTGCGCATATAGCTCCTGCAACTGATTTTGGTACGCTTCTTGCCGAAACCTTGATAACTTCCATTTCGATTTCCTCCCTTTTATTATTTATATTGTTAAACAATATACAACCTTTGTATGCCTGTGCATTTCCCGTTTTTCTCGTCTATAGAAATGACGGCGGCATTTATCATTATGTCTCCTTCCGGATAAGTGTGTTTCTGCGGATAATATGTGGTGAGCCGTGCAATTATCACATTCTTGTCGATGCCGAGCACCGAATCGCTTACTCCGGTATAACCCACATCGGTGATGTAACCGGTGTGGCCGTCTATGATCTGTTCATCTGCGGTCTGCACATGAGTGTGCGTACCGATGACTGCCGAGACTCTTCCGGCGAGGTAATACCCCATTGCTTTCTTCTCGGAAGTGGCTTCCGCGTGGAAATCAACGATGATGTTAGGCGTATCTATCTCACCGAGGATCCTGTCCGCCCACCCGAACGGGTTGTCACAGCTCTCCATGTACGCCATTCCGATAAGGTTCACCACTGCTATGCGCGTCCTGCCCATATCGAAGATCGTGTATCCGCGTCCGACGGTATCGCCGAAATTTGCCGGCCGGATAATAACGCTCGACTCTTCATAGAGCTCATTCATCTCCCGGCGGCGGAAGCAGTGATTTCCGGTGGTTATCACGTCCGCGCTTTCGAGCAGTATATTTGCCGAAAAAGGCGTGATGCCGTTACCGTCGGCGGAGTTTTCGCCGTTCACCACGGTAAATCCTATCTCATACCGGCGCTTGATCTGCGGGAGCGACTTCACAAGGTGCTCCGCGCTTCTCTGTCCTACGACATCGCCGACAAAAAGTATGTTCAAACCGTTCTCCGTTCCGTTATCTTTCGAGGATCTGGCTTCTGTCGGGGCCTATGCCGACCATAGCGATCTTGCAGCCGCAGAGCTCCTCAAGTTTGAGAATGTATTTCTTGCAGATATCGGGCAGTTCGTCAAATGAACCGCACTTTGTCACATCATCATCAAAGCCCGGGAATGTCTCATATACAGGCTTGCAGTCCGCAAGCTCCTCAAGTGTGGGCGGGAAGTCCTTTATAATGGAACCGTCGGGCTTTTCGTAAGCGACACAGATCTTGAGCTCACCGATACCGCTCAGGGTATCGAGCTTGTTGATAGCGAGCTTGGTAAGTCCGTTGACGCGGACAGAATGGCGGACGATAACTGCGTCGAACCAGCCTGTTCTGCGGGGTCTTCCGGTAGTTGTACCGAACTCGCCGCCTCTGTTGCGGATAAGTTCACCGGTCTCGTCGTTGAGCTCGGTGGGGAAAGGACCCTTGCCGACGCGTGTGGTATAAGCCTTAGCGACACCGATTATATCGCTGATTATCATGGGGCCGACGCCTGTGCCGACGCAGACGCCTGCGGACACGGGATGAGACGATGTAACATAGGGGTATGTACCGAAATCTATGTCGAGGAGTGTAGCCTGTGCGCCCTCGAACATGATCTGCTTGCCTGCTTTTGCAGCCTCATAAACAATGACGGAAACGTCGTCAACGTACTTTGCGATACGCTTGCCGTACTCGGTATATTCTTTTATAACGGCATCAATATCGTGAGGCTCACCGCCGTAAACCTTGGTGATGATCTCATTTTTGAGCCTGCCTGTTGCACGAGCCTTCTCGGCGAAAACATCGGGGTGTATGAGGTCATACACTCTTATGCCGCAGCGCTCATACTTATCCATATATGTAGGGCCTATGCCGCGCTTGGTCGTACCGATATCGCTGTTTCCGCGGAACTTTTCGGAGAGTCCGTCGAGTGTGATGTGCCACGGCATGATGACATGAGCTCGCGGGTCGATCCTGAGGTTATCGAAAGAGACACCTCTCTCGCCGAGGGAGTCGAGTTCACCGATAAAATCCTTCGGGTCAAGCACAACACCTGCGCCTATGCAGCACATTGTTTCCTTATAAAGGATACCCGACGGGATAAGGTGGAGCTTATAGGTCTGACCGTCGTTGACAACGGTGTGACCCGCGTTGTTTCCGCCCTGTGAGCGAACTACCACATCTGCCTTTGAAGCGATTATGTCTATGATCTTTCCTTTTCCCTCATCGCCCCATTGTGTTCCTACTACGATACTTGCCGGCATTTTAAACCATTCCTTTCACCTGTTGCAGATAGATAAATTGTGCGTTCAAACGCAAACCAAATATATTATACCACACTTTATCCATTTTGTCACCCCCTTTTCAAAATATTTTTTCCGCCGGGGTGTGGGGCTCTGCCCCACG
>JAGBMA010000021.1 GCA_017635095.1 Ruminiclostridium sp.
TAGCTCTTATGCCGCTGATTAAAGCGCATCCATGCGCTATTGGGGCGGCATAGTCAGAGCATCCTGCTCTGGCGTCGGATACAAGGAAAGCCGACGAAGCCGGGCTGGCGCCCGGTTAGGAGGTTTGACGCAGTAGACGGCGTGGCTAGCTCTTTTTCTCTCAAATTGGGTTTTTAGAGGTTCCCTAATGACTGACCTGCACCGATGAACACTGCTTGTTGACAATGATAAACCGGTATGCTATAATAAATGTGTTCTCAATAACTGCCTTTTGGCAGTTATTTACTGAAAATCTGCAAAACAGATTTTCAGATGTTGTTCCAATGCACCTGCGGCGCATTTAAACAACGGACACATTCCTTGATGAGCAGACATTAATAAACAAAAAAATAACATCAAACCAACTTATAGGTCAACGAGGTGGATATATGTCAGGCAAACAAAAGGCTTCAGCGCCGATGGGTTATGTATCGGGAGAATACGCCGTAGGAACAACGTGCTTTACAGTCGTCGATAAGAACAGGAAAAAGGTTGTTGACGAAGGCACGGAAGACCGTAAGATCGCGGTAAGAATGTATTACCCCGCCGATAAAGATTCTGTTGCAGGTAAAAAGTACGCCAGGCTTTTTTCCGAAGCAAAACTTGCGGCGATCAAAAATGAATTCCATATCGGAAATGTAAGCGATGACATGAACTATGTCGAATACTATGAAGATGTACCGTTTGCGGACGGAAAGTTCCCGCTCATAATGTTCAGCATGGGATACAAGGCTTATGTAGAGTGCAATTCCTACCTTCTTTGCGCCCTTGCAAGCCGGGGATACATTATCGCGTCTGTGGGGCACGCTTACGAAGCGATAGAGAACGATTATGACGACGGGACTACAGATCATTTTGACAAGCGCATACAGAAAGCGATGTACACAAGTATGATCGGTGCAGTTCTTGCCCAGAACAGGTTTATGAAGAAAAAGCTCGGTTACGGCGAAGCTGCCGAGCAGTTCGATGAATTCCAGAAAAAATATACTCCATACCTTATCGGACGCACCGGGGAATGGCGGAAAGACATGGAAAAAGCTCTTGAAGCGGTAAAGGAACGATACGCCGACTGCATAGATACGAGCCGCGGTATAGGTGCGACAGGACACTCACTGGGCGGCTGCACCGCATATCATCTCTGCCGGTACAATGATGAGTTTTCCTGCGGGATCAACATAGACGGCGCTCTGTTCGGTGAATTTCCCGAAAAGACTATGGAAAAGCCGTTCTGCCAGATAAGCTGCCGCCAGAACGTGAACTGTGAGACAAGACCGTTGCTGCAAACGAATGCCGACACATATCACATCATTTTTGATGACATGGCACACCTTGGATTTACGGACGCGAAGTTCTACATACCCGTAAAATTCATCTCCGGTAAGCTCGACCCGGACGAGCTGTTCAGGCACCTTGTGTACTGCCACATCACGTTTTTCGACAAGTATCTGAAAGGCGTGGATATTGCATTTGAGGGACTGCAGTCGGATAAAACGGAGTATAAAAAGATATAACGGATCTTTTCATTCAACCGACGTTCCGATGCGTTCGGTTCATTTCTCACACTGAACTGAATTACGGAGAAATTATGAAGATCAAAGACATCGACAGCGGAAAACAATTTGATTTCGGGAGAACTTCTTCCGATTACGCAAAATACCGCGATATTTACCCACCTGAGTTCTATGAAAAGATCATCGGGCTCGGACTGTGTGTCAATGGACAAAATGTTCTCGATATCGGAACAGGGACAGGTGTGCTGCCGCGGAATATGTACCGCTTCGGAGCAAAATGGACAGGTACGGATATCTCCGAAGATCAGATAAAACAGGCTCGCCGGCTTTCCGAAGGAATGGATATAGATTACTTTGCAACACCCGCGGAAAAGCTTGACTTCCCGGATAACTCGTTTGATGTTATCACTGCCTGTCAGTGTATATGGTATTTCGACCACGAAAAAATGCTGCCCATACTGGAGCGTATATTAAAACCGGACGGCCATATCCTTATTCTTTATATGGCATGGCTCCCATTTGAGGATAAGATCGCTGCAGCAAGCGAAAATTTCGTGCTTAAATATAATCCCGAATGGAGCGGCTGCGGTGAAACGATGCACCCGGTTTATGTACCGGAATGCTGGAACGATAATTTCGAGACAACATATCGGGAAGAATACAGGCTCAGCGTGCATTTCACTGCGGAAAGCTGGAACGGCAGAATGAAAGCCTGCCGCGGGATAGGGGCTTCGCTGACTGACGAGCAGATAAACGCGTGGGAGCTTGAACATAAAAAACTTCTTTCAGAGACAGCTCCGTCTGAGTTTGATATAATGCATTATGCCGCAGCTGCAGTGCTTAGAAAGAAAACACATTAATTTAGCAACAACAGCTTCAATACGCGTTTTAGTGCGTTTTGAAGCTGTTGTTTCTTATGATCAGATTAAGGACTGCTGGGCAGAAAAACTCCCGCCTCAAACAAAGCAGAGACGGGATCCTGTTACGCCGCTGCACCTTTCTCTGCCGAACGCTTTAGATTTTTAAAACTAACGGCTGCGAGGCAGAAAAATACCGCAGAGCAGTAAACTGCCCCACGGTTTCGGCGCGGGCCGTCGCCCGCTGTCTCTCCCGAATGCTTTAGATTTTTTAAAACTAACGGCTGCGAGGCAGAAAAATACCGCAGAGCAGTAAACTGCCCCACGGTTTCGGCGCGGGCCGTCGCCCGCTGTCTCTGCCGAACGCTTTAGATTTCAGGGTAAAACAAAGCCTCCGGCAAGAAGTATCTTGCGGAGGCTTTTTTACGGTGGCGCCGTCGCGCCTGTCTCTCCCGAACGCTTTAGATTTTTGAAAACTCCGGGCTGCGAGGCAGAAAAAATCCGTATAGCAGATAACTGCCATACGGATTCGGTGGCGCCGTCGCGCCTGGTGTGCCACCCGGGAATCGAACCCGGGACACCCTGCTTAAAAGGCAGGTGCTCTGCCGCCTGAGCTAGTGGCACATTCAATACAACAGATATATTATACCAAAATGATGACGATTTGTCAATAGCAAATTCAAAAATAAATAAAAAAGTCACTGTTCCCGAAAGAACAGTGACTTTTTGCATAACTTACTTTCTCTTTTTGCGAACGCTTATAGCAAGTGCAAGAGATGCAACTGCAGCAGCGCCCATAGCCGCAGGGGAAGCTACACCTGTGTCAGGGTTGGTAGAGCTTGAATCTACCATGTCGAAATCGCCGAGCGGGATCTTGTTCTCGCCGAAATCGTAGTAATCGCCATGCGGGATATCATTCTCATCGAATGTGTAGAATTCTTCCGTGGTATCACCCGAAGACGATACAGTTATGATCGGAGCTGTCTCATCAGGAGTTACAGCCGAGGTGGTCGTCTCGGAAACTGTGAGCTCGGGAAGCTCGGGAGAAGTTGTAACAATGAAATCTACTGTAGTCTCAGCCGTCGTAACGACAGGAGTATAAGTGAATACTACAGGATCTGTAACAACAGGGATCGTTTCCTCGGGATCAGAACTCTCGATCGGTGCAGTCGTTTCAGCAGGAACCGTTGTATCTGCAGGAGTCGTGGTAACTGCAGGTACCGTAGTATCTACGGGAGTTGTAGTCTCCTCGGGAGTTGTTGTTTCCTCAGGGGTTGTTGTCTCTTCGGGAGTTGTTGTTTCCTCAGGAGTTGTAGTCTCTTCGGGAGTTGTTGTCTCCTCGGGAGTTGTTGTCTCCTCGGGAGTTGTTGTCTCCTCAGGGGTTGTTGTTTCCTCGGGAGTTGTTGTCTCTTCGGGAGTTGTAGTCTCCTCGGGAGTTGTTGTCTCTTCGGGAGTTGTTGTTTCCTCAGGAGTTGTAGTCTCTTCGGGAGTTGTAGTCTCCTCGGGAGTTGTTGTCTCCTCGGGAGTAGTTGTTTCCTCGGGAGTTGTTGTTTCCTCAGGTGTTGTTGTCTCCTCGGGAGTTGTTGTCTCCTCGGGTGTTGTTACTTCCTCAGGAGTAGTAGTCTCTTCGGGAGTTGTTGTCTCCTCGGGAGTTGTTGTCTCCTCGGGAGTTGTTGTCTCCTCGGGAGTTGTTGTTTCCTCAGGAGTTGTTACCTCTTCGGGTGTCGTTGTAACCTCAGGAGTTGTTGTTACAACTATCGAAGGACCAGAAGGATATACCGGACCCGGAGTGGGAGTAACCGGAGTGGGATATCCGGGTGTAGGATAACCGGGTGTAGGATAACCGGTAGGATTGGAAGGGAAAGTAACATCAGGCTGTGTGAACTCGGGCTGAGTTATTTCCGGCTGAGTGATCTCGGGCTGAGTGATCTCGGGCTGAGTTATTTCCGGCTGAGTGATCTCAGGCTGTGTGAACTCGGGCTGAGTGATCTCAGGCTGTGTGATCTCGGGCTGAGTGATTTCAGGCTGAGTGATTTCAGGCTGAGTGATCTCGGGCTGTGTGATCTCGGGCTGTGTTATTTCCGGCTGAGTGATCTCAGGCTGAGTTATTTCCGGCTGAGTGATCTCGGGCTGTGTTATTTCAGGCTGAGTGATCTCAGGCTGAGTAACTTCAGGCTGTGTAATCTCGGGCTGAGTTATTTCGGGCTGAGTTATTTCGGGCTGAGTGATTTCAGGCTGAGTGATCTCGGGCTGAGTAACTTCAGGCTGTGTGATCTCGGGCTGAGTGATTTCAGGCTGAGTGATTTCCGGCTGAGTGATCTCAGGCTGTGTTATTTCCGGCTGAGTAATCTCGGGCTGTGTGATCTCGGGCTGAGTTACATCGGGAGTTGTTTCTCCAACCGTTGTCTCGGGAGCAGTTGTCTGTTCGGGAGTTGTCTCTGCGACCGTTGTCTCGGGAGCAGTCGTCTCCTCGGGAGTTGTTTCTGCAACCGTTGTCTCGGGAGCAGTTGTCTCCTCGGGAGTTGTTTCTGCAACCGTTGTCTCAGCTGCGGTTGTCTCTTCGGGAGTTGTCTCTGCAACCGTTGTCTCAGGAGCAGTTGTTTCCTCGGGAGTGGTTGTCTCCTCGGGGGTTGTCTCTGCAACAGTTGTTTCTTCGGGAGCTTCTGTCTCGTCAGGTGTTGTTGTAACTTCGATAGACTCGGTCGTTGTAACGAACGGTATCGGAGTATCTGCATCAACACTTACCTCAGAAGTATAAGATGTGCCGGAAGTAGTAACATCCTCGGGAGCCGATGTTTCTTCGGAAGCAGAAGTCTCTTCCGGAGCAGTAGTCTCCTCAGGAGTTGTCGTTTCTTCGGGATCGGTGGATTCTTCGGAAACTGTAGTTTCCTCGGTTTCAGTAGTCTCCTCGGTCTCTTCTTCCTCTTCTTCCTCATCGACAGGAGCAGGAGGAGTTACAATATCAACGATTGCGGGATCCTCGCCGTCGAAAAGCGAAGAACCGAACTCAATGTTTCCTGCAAACGAACTTGCAACGACCTGGCCCTCATAGTGAGGAGATCCTCCATAGTTCTGACCGCCGGACGTAATATTAGAATCAGGAGCGAGAATCGAGCCGATACCGCTATTAATAACAACGTTATTACCGCCGGGGATATTAATGAGCACCTTAGAGTTCTCATAATTATGGCCGGAAGTCATAGCTTTGTTGTCTTCCGTGTAGTAGCCGCCCCAGTTGAATACGAGATCCACAGGGCCGGAGCCGACGATATTAACTACTACCATTGCTCCGTCCGGAACAAGGTACTTTATGTTGTGTTCATGACCTTCTGTACAGCCTGGATCAGCACCTTTGAGTGCATTCCATTCATCAACCGTAAGATTGAAAACATTTATGTCAGGATTGGTTCCTACAAACTTTACGGTGCCGTACTCTTCGCAAATAGAGCCGTCCGCAACAGTACCGCCCTCTATACCTGCAAGAGCACTACTTGTCGACTTGAGGTTCTCAAAGGCAGAATCGAAATCAATACCGCCCTGTATGTACTCACCGATTATCGTACCGGTAACAGTACCATTTACGGTAGCACTTGCACAGGCCTGGGTGTTTCCGAGACCGATGTTGTAGTTGCCGCCGACAGCAAGCACGCCCTTACCGTCTCCGGCATCGACGTTGTTACTTGTGGCGTCCTGGGTATAGTTATCCTTGATAAATACGTTGTAGTTGGCTGCTTCGCCGAGGATACTCTTTACCGTAGTGCCGAGATCGGTATCTTTAGTGATGCCTTCTTCGGTCCCGCCGTCGTAAGCGGACGCATTAACGTTTCCATACGCTGCGCCGGTCACAGCAGAGGCGAGAACAAGAGCTGCCATAGCCTTGCTGAGCTTTCTTCTGCTGATAATATCCATATTACCACCTCTTCCTTTATTCATTGTTCTACCGAATGATCCAAACCTTATGTAAACGTTTCACATGCTTCCATCACAGCACATTACTTTTTCTTTACAATTCTAATATATTACATTTTCGTCCGATTGTCAAGCAAAAAACAACACCATTATTTCTCATTTACTGCTGATTTTACTCACATTTGAACTGCAACTCTTTCTGAAACTGCCCACCGTCATTTTCAACAAACTTTTCGCCAGAATTTTATAATCTGTGCACAAAATCGTGGTTGACTCAATTAAAGCAATACTGCTGCAAAACTGCACACCTTTCAAAAGATAATGCATTTTGCAGCAGCTTTTTTACGATAGTTTTACCCTCTTTTCCATAAGTTCGGGGTTGTATGCGAACTCGATCGCAGTTTCTGCCGTAATGATACCCTTGCGGTACATATTCACAATGCTGTTGTCCATAGTCTCCATGCCCTGCGATGCCTGAATGACAGCATCTATCTGATGTGTCTTTTCCTCGCGTATCATGGTGCGGATAGCGCTGTTCATAGTCATTATCTCAAACGCTGGTACGAGCTTACCGTCTACGGACGGGAGGAGCTGCTGAGAGATGACCGCCTTGAGCACCATGGAGAGCTGGATACGGATCTGGTGCTGCTGAGAGGTCGGGAAAACATCTATGATACGGTCTATCGTATTTGCAGCTCCGAGGGTGTGCAGGGTCGAGAATACGAGCTGACCGGTCTCTGCCGCGGTCATAGCCACGTTTATCGTCTCGTAGTCACGCATCTCACCAAGCAGGATAACATCGGGTGACTGGCGGAGGACAGCGCGCAGAGCGTCAAGATAGCTGTTGGTATCAATATTTATCTCACGCTGGCTTATGATGCATTTTTTATGGCGGTGAAGGAATTCTATCGGGTCTTCGATGGTGATGATATGACCGCTTCGGGTGGAGTTGATATGATCTATGAGGCAGGCAAGTGTCGTGGACTTACCGTTTCCTGCCGCACCTGTTATCAGCACGATGCCGTTCTTGCTTTCCGCAAGGTCTATGACCTGCTCCGGGATACCGATGTCATCGGCTTTCGGCAGCTCGAAGGGAACGAAACGAAGAACCGCGGAGAAAGAGCCTCTCTGGCGGTAGATGTTTGCTCTGAAACGGCCAACTCCGGCGATCGAGAAAGAAAAGTCAAGCTCCTTGCGCACGTCTCTCGTGTCGCTAACGTCGATACCTGCAACATCAAAGATCTGGTAAACGAGGTCTTTTGTTGTATCCGGCTTCAGGAAGTCCCCCTCCTTCTGCACGAGCTGACCGTTCACCTTGAATCCGAGATTTGCACCGGTTATGATGAATATATCCGACGCGTTCAAAGACGCGGCTTCTTTGAGTATTTCGATTATCTGCATATCAATTACCTTCCCTTTCAGAACGTTCCGTCCCATACATTTATATGTGCGTCGGCTTCACCGCCGGACACCGTATCCCATTTTATTATGCTGTACCTTCTGTTATCGTGCAGCTTAGGCTCCGCAAAGACCTCGACCTCGCATGAAAGCTTCACACGGTCGCTTATTTCCTCGCTCCACCGCACTCTGTACCCTTCAGCGCTCAGCTCAACATCAAGTCCGCCGATATCCTCAGCGCCCTGTTCAAAAGCAGAGAAAAAAGGCTGTGCCTGAGCTTCAACGGATGCCTCGTCTATACGCATGAGCTTCTCATTCGCCCTGTTCTCGGCTTCATAGAATGATGCAGTAAATTCCCTGCTGCGCCCGCTCCGACCGTAGTTCACTCCGGCTGCGGAAAACGAAAGCGACGCAAGGACAGTCAGAGTTATCATGACGAAGATCATTATGACGGACACATAGCCCGTTCCGAGAGTCCCTCCTGCGGAGAAGCTCCGTTTCTTCCCTTTCATACCTGCGCCCCCCTTTCAAAATCGGGGATATACGCCGAACTTACCTGGCGGTAAGCCTCTTCCCCGCCGTCCACATACAGCAAGACTACGGCGGTAAGCTCACAGAACTCGCCGCACATTCCCCTGCTGCGCTGCTCGGAGAAGGTAAGACTCACCGTGCAGTATTTCTCGCGGACGTCCGGTGTCAGCAGCGGCTGGCGCATCTCATCAAGAAATACGGTGACGCTCCCGTCCGCGTTCTCGACATACCAGCCCGAACCGTAGAGCTTCTCCACCGCTCCGCGCATATCGCCGTTCCGGGCATACATCTCCGCCGCCGACTGGACATCCATGACCGCGCTCTCGGTAATCGAGCTCTTGGATTCAAGCTTGTCTGCCGTTGCGAACATTTTCAGTATAACAGCGCCCGAAACGCTGAAAAACAGCAGCACTATTATGAGTTCCAGAAAGAAAATATTTACGGGCAGTTTTTTCTGTACCCTTACAAGCCCTTTCAGGTCGCTCACCCCTTACTTCTGCAGTATCCTACGCATACCTCGTCACCCGAACTTGCACAAATCACGAACATACCGTCCTGTTCGCCGACAGATATGGTGGTTTCCGGAAATATAACATCTCCGCCGTAATAATCAATATAGGAATCGGCTCTTACATTTCTCTCGCCGATATTGCCGCCGTCATTCATGATGACGCACACGAGCTCACCGCTATAGACCGCGATGCCGTTGCCGTCATTCTCTATGACAGCCCTGTCGCCGCTTCGTATCTTGTTGGTGACATATCTCACCGCCGCGGAACTGCTGAACGTGCCGCTGAACCCTTCGGATATGCGGGAATACGTTGCAGCACCCACCGCTATCATGATAAGCGAGCACGCCGCGTATATCAGGAAAAGCATCATGCTCCCCACAGAGCTTACGGAGTTCGCGAGCCGCCTTCCCAGGAACGTTTTCATATAAGCTCCGCTCCTCCTTTTTCGTCTTCGCTGTCATATACCATGACGGACGGGCAGATATCCGCGGAAACGTATCTGTAATGCACAAGATAGCGCTCCTCGTCATAGCTCAGCCCATAGTTCTCCTTGATGTAGTCAAGGCTGTCGGGATAGAACCCCTCGACTGCATAACAAAGCACGGCACCGTTCATAACGGACTGCTTCACATTGCTGCGGCGCTGTTCGTCCGAAACGCTGCGCGTATTCGATATGCCTACCATGAACCATACTATAATGGCTGCAAACGCCACTATTCCCGCGGCGCTTATAAACAGCTTCAGCCTGTACAGACTTTTTTCTCTCATTTCCGGTTTCCTTCCCGCTCCGTCAGCCGAGCTTCGACATGATATCCAGCATCGGCAGCATAACCGTGAGCAGTATAGCGCCTATCATCACCGCCATTATCGCGATAAGCACAGGCTCGATGAACGCGACAAGATTCTCGCTCGTCGTGTCCGCTTCGTCCGCACAGCGGTCGCTTATCTTCTTCCACGCTTCATCGAATGAGCCGGACCTGTACGACATTTTCAGTGAACGCGCGTCGATCTGCGGGAGCAGCTTCTCCTCACTCAGCGCGTCGGCGAAGGGCTCTCCCTCAACCACCTTGTCATGGCATCTCTTTATCCTCTTCGACATATCCTTATCTTCTATCAGCAGCTCGACGTTTTCAAGCGCAGTTGAAGCCTCGATGCCGCTGGAGACCATCATACTCATGGCGTTGGCAAACTTAGCCTGTGAGAAAACTCCGGCAGACTTCTTTGTCATGAAGAACCGCGAAAGGAACGAGCTGAGACCGGAGCGTACCGCCGGTATCCTTGACAGGAGCGCAACGACGGCGGAGATCACGAGTATCACACAAAGCGCGATGAGGATTATCGTACCCATTGCATACGCGTAATCAACGCTTGCGCTCACAGCCTCGCCCACACTGCTGTTGAACTGGCCGAAAATATCGGAGAACATCGGGAGCACCTGCACGATCAGTACGATCATGACCACAGCCATCATGGCGATAAGTATGATCGGGTGAAGTACCGCGCTTCTTACCGTGCGCACTCTTTCCGCAGCCTGCTCATAATACACGGCAAGCCCTTTCAGAACGTCATCGAGACGGCCGGAAAGCGTACCGATCTTAACCATGTTCACGGTGTATGCGGGAAACGCGTTACTGTCGTCCATAGCCTCGTAGAGCGCCTTGCCTGCGGTGATGCTCTTTTCGAGCTCTTCCGCGACCGTGGTCACACGTCCGCCGCCCGCGTTCTCCGCTATCATCTCGGCACCCTCCGAAAGCGGAATGCCCGCGTTTATAACCAGCGAGAGCTGCTCACAGAAAAAAGCGATCTCATCATTTGTCAGTTTCTTCTTAGCCATAATAACCTCTTATTTATAGTATCAGTAAACATATACATCGGAATAGTTGCCCGATTTTGCAATATAATCCGCAAAGTTCTGCTTATCCGAAGCGCTTGCATAGAAAGTCGCGTCGATGCGCTTGAAGCCCTTTCCGTCAAGAACGATCTCTGCCGCTATCCAGCCTTTCTCGGGAGTATAGACCTCGTTCCAGGCGTGGTAGATGTTCGGGCTCGCATATCCGATTATAAGGCGCGTCGGCACGCCCTGTGAACGAAGCATCGCCGCCACAAGTGAGGCATAGTCGAAGCAAATGCCCTTCTTACCCGAAAGCACCTTGTCGGGATTCGGGATATAACCGCTGGTAACGCTCGAAGCGAGCGCTTTGTCGTATGTGATCGTGTCGGTGACGTAGCCGAATACCGCGGCGATCTTCTCGATATTTGTGGTGCAGCCGGCGCAGACTTCCGATGCTTTTGCAACGCAGGCAGAGCTGCTGTCGAAATTCACGAACTGATTCTTATAGGTAAACATATTCACCTCATCGGCGATCTTCACCTTGAACTCCTCTCCGAGAAGTTTCACGAACTTGCCGTTATCGAGCATCTCATACACTTCTGCGGTATATGTGCCGCTTCCCTGTGCAAGGGTAAAATACTGGGCACCCTTCGCGGGGTAGATATCATAGTCGAACTGGCTCGACCCGTTTTTGAGCAGCATCTTCAGCCTCGTGCTGCCTTTATAGTCCACCGATATGTAGCCGCTTGAGCAGTTTGAATAGTCAAATACAACGTTATCCGCCTTGAACACGTTCGTTCCCGGAGACGATACCGGGCTTATCTGAGGCGGTGAAGGATCGGCTTTTTTCGCGGCTGTCGTTTCAGCTGTGGTCGTTGCAGCTGTGGTCGTTGCAGCAGCGGTAGTTGTCGCCGATGAGGCAGATGCAGTCGTTTCGGGAGCAGGTGTGGTGGCTGATGAAGCCGGGGTGGTCTCCGCCGAAGTCTCCGTAGTCACGGCAGATGTTGTCTCCGCCGGAGCTGTGGTCTCCTCGCTGATGTCAGTTTCCGGAGCTTCACTCGTATCGGAAGCGGCTTCCCCGCTGTCACTTGCGGGAGCAGCATCGGTCTCCCCTTCCGATACAGCATCGGAGCTGTCGGCTTTAGGGGTCTCAGCGTCGCTTATTTCCGAGCCTTCGGTATCTTCGGGAACTGTATCTTCTTCACCGATTTGTTCATCATCGGGCGTTCCTTCATCTGCGGACGAAGTATCTGCGGCAGGAATGGTCGTTTGTACTGCAGCAGCGGTATCGGGAACAGCCGCCGGGGTATTCCCGCCTGAACAGGAAGATACTGCGGCCGCGCATAATGCGAGCAGAAACAAACCGGTATTCATTTTTTTCAAGCCAAACACCTCTTTCCGGTGCAAAACGGCACCCCATCAGAAAACTGTACAGAATGCCGAAAAAAAGGAAAACCATGCATCATACAAAGGAAGCACAGCATTACTTATACATATTATAACATAAAAATTCTTATTTGTCATCATATTTTTGAAAATTTCATAAAAAACGAAAAAAATACTTGACAAACGGGGATTATGTGGTATAATAAATAACGTTGTAAACGAAATTTGATTGACAAGGTCGGCGGAACGGACGTGCGTCATCACAGACGCGGTCTTTTCGGAGGGCGGTCTGATATGGCAAAGGATCTCGGATATACTATACTGTTTGACATATATGCGCCGCTCCTCACCGACAAGAAGCGCGATACCCTCGATCTCTACTATAACGATGACCTTTCGCTCACCGAGATAGCCGAGATCACCGGTACGACACGCCAGGCTGTGATGAACTGCATACGTTCCTGTGAAAGACGGCTCGATGAGCTCGAAAACGAGTTCGGGCTGCACAGAAAAAGCAGACGAGCCGGAGAGCTCCTCGACGCACTTTCCGCCCATACCGACGGAAGCGGCACCGCGGCAGATATAATAAGCGAACTAAGAGAATTGATATAGACAAGGGGAAGAATATGGCTTTTGAAGGATTGTCCGAAAAGCTCGGTAAGGTTTTCAAGAACCTTAAAGGCTATGGAAAACTGAATGAAAAGACCGTAAACGAGGCTATGCGCGAAGTAAAAATGGCGCTTCTCGAAGCCGACGTGAGCTATAAGGTCGTAAAAAAGTTCGTAGCCGATGTTACCGAACGCGCTGTCGGCTCCGAAGTAATGGAGAGCCTCACCCCCGCTCAGCAGGTCATCGACATCGTGCACGACGAGCTCTGCAAACTCATGGGCTCGACGAACGCAAGGATAGATTTCCCGTCGAAGCCGCCCTGTGTTATCATGATGTGCGGTCTCCAGGGCGCAGGTAAGACAACCCACTCCGCAAAACTTGCCAAATATCTCAAAGGGCTCAACCGCCGTCCGCTGCTGGTAGCCTGCGACATATACCGTCCGGCGGCTATCGACCAGCTTAAAGTCGTTGGCGAGAAAGCGGGTGTGAAGGTCTTTGAGATGGGGCAGGAAAACCCCGTGAAGATCGCGAAGGAAAGTATAAAATTCGCAAAGGACAACGGTCACGATGTGGTTATCCTCGATACCGCAGGCCGACTGCATATAGACGAGGAGCTCATGAACGAGCTCAAGGAGATAAAGACCGAGACCGAACCCAACGAGATACTTCTCGTTGTGGATTCCATGACAGGTCAGGACGCGGTGAATGTCGCAAAAAGCTTCAACGATCTCCTCGACATCACCGGCGTTATCCTCACAAAGCTCGACGGCGATACACGAGGCGGCGCGGCGCTCTCTGTTCTTGCAGTTACCGGAAAGCCGATAAAATTCGCCGGCATAGGTGAAAAGATAGATGATCTTGAGCTCTTCTACCCCGACAGAATGGCAAACCGTATCCTCGGAATGGGTGATGTGCTCTCGCTCATAGAAAAAGCAAAGAACACATACGATGAAAAAGAAGCCGAGAAACTTGCAAAGAAGCTCCAGACCAACAAGTTCGATATGAACGACCTTCTCGCTCAGTTCGAACAGATCGAGAAAATGGGAAGTATGTCCTCGCTCATCAATATGATCCCGGGACTTGCCGGAAAGATCAAGGAGGAGGATATCGACGAGCGCAGAATGCCGCGCACAAAGGCGATAATCCAGTCAATGACCGCAAAGGAGCGCGAAAAGCCGTCTATCATAGACGCGAAGCGCAAGCGCCGGATAGCTGCCGGCTGCGGACAGAAGGTCGAAGATGTGAACAACCTGCTCAAACAGTACGATATGATGGCAAAGATGATGAAGCAGGTGTCCGGCAAAGGCGGCAAGCGCAAAGCCCTGAATATGCTCCGCGGTATGGGCGGCATGGGCGGCATGGGCGGTTTCATGCAGTAAAGTTACTAAAGTTTATAACGCAGACGCGTTATATATACATTCAAAATTATTTTAAGAGGTGAAAGAAAATGGCAGTAAAGATCAGACTCAGAAGAATGGGTGCTAAGAAGGCTCCCTTTTACAGAGTGGTGGTTGCGGATTCGAGATACCCCAGAGACGGACGCTTCATCGAAGAGATCGGTTATTACGATCCCAACAAGGAGCCCTCTGTTATCGAGATCGACGACGAAAAGGCTAAGCAGTGGATCAAGAACGGCGCACAGCCCACCGACACTGTAAAGAAGCTTCTCAAGATCAAAGGTATCGACTAATCGCGGAGGTCATTCATGAAGGAACTATTGTATGCAATGGTCGAGGAGCTTGTCGAGGACAAGTCCGCAATCGAGATCACTGTTGACTCTCCCACAGAAGACGGTACGACAGTGTATCATCTTCATGTCGCTCCCGGCGATATGGGACGCGTGATCGGCAAGCAGGGTCGTATCGCAAAAGCGATCAGAACGATCATGCGTGCGGGAGCCGTTAAGTACAACGAGAAAGTCATGGTCGAGATCGACTGATCCGCATGAATGCGGTCGTCGTACAGACCGGCAATGTGATCGAACCGGTGGCATGAGCCGCCGGTCTGTTGCATTCCGCCATTCTTTTTCAAGGAGATAAGAAATGAGAAAACCAGCAAAAACTTTACTTGCAGCAGCCCTTTGCGCGGCAATGATGCTCGCAGGCTGCTCCAATAACGATAAAGCCGGAAACACCGGTACAACAGAAGACACAAATTCTTCCGCTGCTCAGTCTTCCGGCATTGCTCCCACCACAGCGTTTCAGTTCACCGAAAGCACAGATCCCGGTAACTCCGGAGATGTTACACTTCAGCCCGGCGACACATATGCAGTCATAAGCGTAAAGGATTTCGGCGATATAAAAATCAAGCTCTATCCCGATCTCGTTCCCTACGCGGTCTATAACTTCACCGAGCTTGCAAAGAAAGGCACATACAACGGCCGCAATTTCCACCGTCTCGTGGATAATTTCATGATCCAGGGCGGTTCCGCCACCGGTACAGGTGCCGGCGGTTTAAGCATCGACGGAGGGAACTTCAAAAATGACATCAACACAGGTCTCCGTCATTACTACGGCGCTCTTTGCTATGCTTCCAACGCTATGGGCGACATTTCGGACGGATTCTATATCGTAAACGACAAGAATCCTCATACCGATTTCGCGGACACATACAGCAATACTGCCGCATACTACTCAAGCGGCGAGACCCAGTTCCGCGCGTATCTCGAAAGTATTACCCCGGATATGGATCAGTACGAGGAAGCGAAAGCATACTACGAAAGAATGCTCGAATACTGCTCCGGCTGCGCGAAGGCTATAACCGCCATGAATGACAGCGTTACCGACGACGTGAGGAAGACATACTCCGAGAAAGGCGGCACACCCTCGCTTGACGGCGCTTACACCGTGTTCGGACAGACTGTCGAAGGCTTCGACGTCATAGACAAGATCAGCGCCGTGGAAAAGACCGATGACGGCTTCGGCAACATCAGCAAGCCTGTTACCGACATCATAATCGACAAGATAGAGATATTCACAATGGAATAAACCGAAAGCCGGAGTTCAGACGAACTCCGGCTATTCTTTTTCGTTTATGACATCAAGTATCTCCGATTGCTTCTCCACGACACAGAACTGCTCATCACGATAGAGGATAAAGACTTTCTCACCCTCCTCTATGTCGGTTTCATACTCGGATATTGCATCGAACTCGTAATTTCTTCCCTTATAAACAAGTGCGATCTTGCCGTAATCCTCACCGTCTATACGCGCTGTGCAGACCGCCTCATAACCGCCGAGGTCCGTCCTTGCGGAAAGTTCGTCTCCCGAAGTGCGCTCCACAAAGGGTTTGAGAAAATGCATCACCGTGAAGTTCACAAGACAGCCGAATGCCGCAGACACGGGAAAGCTTATGAACGGGTGCAGTCCCAGCAGCTTCATGAAGATGCCGAAAATGCCGAAAGACGAGCCGAAGACCGTGAGCATGGTGATGTTGTGCGGGATAAAATCCTCGATAGGTATGGTCCTGCCCTTGATATTATGCAGTCTCGTTTCCATGCCGAAAGAACGTATCTTTTCCATGTACCGGAGTATCATGTCCGCAGTGAACGCGGTAACACAGACCACCGTCACAAGAATATAGAATTCCATTACTCTTCACCGGTCTTGTCAAGTATCCTGAACCTTAGTTTTCCGACACGCAGGTCGTCAAGGCTCATTACCGTGATGCGGAAATCATCGGTCTGTATGCTCTCACCCTCGTTCGGGATGCGCCCGAAAAGCTCGTATATCCAGCCGCCGAGAGTGTTGCTGTCGGAGGTTATCACGAATCTGTCCTCAAAACAGCGGTTGAAGTCGTTCACGGACACTTCCCCGCTCGTCTCGAAAATATCCTTGCCGATGAACTTCACCGGCGCGGTCACTTCGTCCGTCTCGTCCCAGATCTCACCAACAAGCTCTTCCATGATATCCTCAAGGGTGACTATACCCTCGGTGCCGCCGTACTGATCAACAACGACTGCGAGATGTATCTTGCTTCGCTGCATTTTTTTCAGCACGTCCGAGATCTTCATGAGCCCGGGAATGAACATGGTATCCTTTATGCAGTCCCGTACATAGAAGCTATCGCCGCTCACGAGCTTTTCAAAGAAATCGCGGTGCCGCACGATACCGACGATATGATCCACCGTCTTTTCATAGATCGGTATGCGGGAGTAACCTTCCTTCTCGAACAGCTCCCGAAGCTCCTCGACACCGGTATTTATCTCGGCTGCGACAACATTCACACGAGGGGTTATGATAGCGGAAACGACTGTTTCATCGAATTCGAGAGCGCTGCGCACAAGGTCGCTCTCCTGCTCTTCAAGAACACCCTCGTCCTCGATCTCGTCAATGAGCTTAATGAGTTCTTCCTCATTCATGCTCACCTCGTCGCCCTTTCTGCCGAAAAGACGGGCTGCGGCTTTCTGCAGAAGTATGAAGAAAGCGGAGAAAGGCGTGAAAACTATTGTAAGTACGCGCATAGCACCGCTCACCGTGCAGGCAAAACTCTCGGCATTCAGCTTGGCTATGGTCTTGGGCAGTATCTCGCCGAAAATGAGCACGATCACCGTCACCGCGGCAGTTGAGATAAGAGTTCCCTGCTCGCCGAAAAGCTCTATGCAAAGCACGGTGGCAAGTGAGGAAGTCAGGATATTCACGATATTGTTGCCGATAAGAATAGTAGTGAGGGTCTTGTCGTAGCGTTCGATTATTGCAAGCGCGCGCTCGGCTTTCTTCGAGCCGTTCTCGGCGCGGTTCTTGAGACGAATGCGGTTGGCGCTCGTATATGCGGTCTCCGCAGCTGAGAAAAATGCAGACAAAAGCACAAGCAGTGCAAGTATTATCCCGGTTCGTATATGGTCGTCCATGGTCTGTTCCTTTGCATTATGATACTCCAATTATACCATATCGCGGGTGATTAGTCAAGCGGGCTGCCGTGCCGGCGGTTCAGTTCATCATCGTGTCGTGTTCGGTAAGGCTTACACCGCCTAAAACAGTCTCGCCGCCGCCGATGTCATATTCAAACGACACCAGATCATCGCCGTCATAGTAAATGCTCTTCCGCACCACAAGTCCGCTGTCTGCAAGGCTTTCAAGAAGGGTGGTCATCGCTTCCGCACGCTCTTTCAGAGTAAGATCTGAAGCGTCTTCAAGCACGGAGCTTATCGCTTCATCGACCTTTTCCATACGCGCCGTCCAGTCTTCTTCAACTACTGCGGCCGCAGTAGTTACAGCCGCGGTCATACTCGTCGGTTCTCCGTTTCCGCTGACCGGGATCAGAGCGCTCAGTATCAGGGTCTTTATATCCGTAGTACCGACCTCGGGAATGTCGAGGGTATAGAAGAACTCGGGAACGTCGCCGTTTATTGTGCAGTAAACGCCCTTGCTTTCATCAACGGTGATACTGCCCGAAGAGAGAAGATCCATCATGTAAGCAAACATATATTCCGAGAAGTCTATCTCGTCATCATATTCGCTGAAATCCTTGCCGTATTTCTCATAAAATGCACGGAGCTCGTCCTCGTTGTGAATGATACCGGAAGTGTACGCGTCATCATCGCTGAAATAGTCGGAAGTTATGGTATAATTTGCCGGATAAATGATCCGCCCGTCGTCAAGAAGGGACTTTATCTGCTCATTGACGTTTTCGTTCTCGTTTTCATTTCCCTGCTCCTGCTCGTTGTAATAGGGCTCGGCGTATGATCTCGGCTCCTGTGAGAAGTAGTCGGAGATGAGCCGCACGAGCATATCATTGAGCTTCTCAACGGTATATGCACCGATAGTAGGCTCAAGATGAGAATTGCCTATGCCGCTGTCATCGGTGAGGAAGGTGTATGTTCCGCCCGTAGCCATTGCCATGCATCTGCAAAGAAACTCGGTATAGGTGTCAACACCGCTGGAAGCCACGGGGATAATTCGGATCCCGAGCTTTGCAGCCTGCTGTATGAGCGGTTTCAGGCTTACGAGCGCTTCGTCCTTGTGAGGTGGCGCATCGAGCACGAGCAGCATGATCTTTTCGCTCTTATCCCGCCACTGATGAGCGTTTATGCCGTTATCAAGCGCGGAGATGACCGCTTCCGGGTAATCTCCGCCGCCGGAGGAGCGCTGGTCTTTGAGGTGGTCGAGGGCGATGCTGATATTGCTTGTGAAGCCGTAGTCGCGGACAACGTAATCGTCACCGGCGTCACGATAGAAGTTGACGCTGAGCTGCACATCGGCGTTTGTTGCATTCTCTACCCTGTTTATAACGTCATTCAGTTCCGTCTGGAGATATTTCAGTTCGTCGCCCATTGAACCGGTGGTGTCGATCATGAGCATGAGATCGAGCTCGGTGCGCATAGACGAGCTTTCCGGGACGGCTATCTCAATGGCGCTGTACGAACTGCGCATCTCTTTGGTGAGGGGAGTGACGACTGCACGTCCGTCAGCGTTCTCAACAACGATCTCATCGGGTGTGACGGAATTGCTCCGGACCGTGTCGATACCGCAGAAAAGAAATGCTTCTCCCCTGCTGTCCGTTACCGCCTCCCAGACTATGGTCTTTGAGCCGCTTTCGGTGAGCTTTACGGTCATTCCCGCCGCAGGTGCTCCGTTCGCGTCCTTTACCCTTACAAACACGCGCTGACGGGTGGTAAGATGCCATTCGTTCTCTGCATCATTCCAGTCTTCATGCTGCTCGAAAAGCTTTGTCCAGAATACGAAGTTGCTGTTGTCGCGCCACTCACCGCCCGAGAGCAGTCCCGCACGGCGCTGATCTCCGCGGGAGTCCATAGAATCGTCGCCCGCTTCTGCCGATTCCACGTCAAAGCTTTCGTCATAACCGTAATCCGAAGCGTCATAATCTTCGGCAAACGACGGAGCAACAGTAGTCACGGGAGCTTCCCCGCCCTCGGATTTTTCGCCTGCGCCCTCAAATACGGCTCTGTCGCCCGCCGCGGTGGAAGGCGCTGTGGCAGCGGAGCTGCCCGAACCGCAGGACGATACCGAAGCGATAAGAGCAGTAATAAGGATTGCGGATAAGATCTTCTTTTTCATAATTTTCCTCCGTTCTTTTTGAACTCAGTCATTATTTTCTCAACTTCGTACTCTTTTTCGCATACCGCGATCTGCTTTTTTTCAGTATAGTCATCAAAATAGACGTAAAATCTTCCGTCTGTCAGGAATATCAGCCATGTGCCGTTATATCGGTCAAACATGGCGTTGCAGCTTTCGGAAAAATCCGCGCGGTCTATCCAGTCCACGACCTCGTTTCCCTCACCCTGGGTCTGGTGCTTGCCCCAGAAAGGCGGCATATAGTCAGTCAGAACATCATAACTTACAAGTTCCGCACTTTCCGCCGAAATTATCATGGGCGCGTTCACATATCCGGCTTTGCCGCCGTTCACTTTTATCAGATGAGCGCGGGTAAGGTATGCGGCTTCACCGTCATTGAGGTCTATGAACCGGAGCTTGTTCTCAAAGTCCTCATTAAGAAGCGGTGTCCAGTACCTGTTGAAAGCACCCGTGCCGACATAAGCGAGGTAAGTGCCGCCGCAGCGGAACACATATACCCGGTGTTCACCTTCGTCGGTCATCTCCGCCTGGGTGTCCGCAATAACACGGATCCCCATTGCGGCTTCGGCTTCGAGCTGTGTATTATACTCTCCCACAAGCTTCCCGTCACGATAAACGCGGCCGGCGCAGGACAGCTGATCCCCGCAGATAAGAGGTTCGCCGCTCCCGAAAAGCTCAGAACAGTAGTCCTTCAGCCCACAGAACGTCACAGCCCTGTCATAAGTCATCGGTTCATAAGAGATGAGCTTCACGATGCTGGGATTTCCCATATATCCCGCAATACCGCCGGAGTATCGCTTTATATCCGCCGTTATCAGTGCAAACTCACCGTCATTGAGACTCATTGTGTCCGGAACATTTCCGATGAGACTGACCCAGTAGTTTTTATCACGGCTGTATGTAAAGTACACGTCGCCCGCCCGGAATAACACAAGCTCTGCGCTGCTCTCATCGCCTGTGTACAGCTTATCGGGATAGTCTTCATCGTTGGGATCCGTTATAGTACCGTTATTATCGGTCAGCGCAGACAGATCAATAAGCGGACTGTCACAGCCTGCAACCGAAAGGATCAGGACGATCGCGATAATTAGCACCGGCAGCACTGCAATAAAACGTTTCATTTCCTCACCTCTGTATATAACACTTCACAGCCGAAGAAAAAGTTGCATCTTTTATGTATTTATTTTACCATAATCCGACGCTGAGTTCAACCTTTCAATGGTTACAATCCTATTACAAAACGGTTACATTACGAGAGAAAAGGTTACAGAATGTAACAAAAGTGAAATTAACCGAGTTTCTGCAAAAAAAACGGCAGACCCGAAGGATACGGGTCTACCGGATTTATTGTATGTGTGCTTTTTAGCGGGTAGATCACTTAGCCTTGCCCTGGTTTGCAACGCCTGCCATCTTTGCCTTTAACTCCTCGGGATCGCAGAGGTAGTTCTTGCTGATGACATTGAAGTTGTCGTCAAACTCGTAAACCAGCGGGATAGCGGTCGGGATATTCTCGTTGATGATATCCTCATCGCTCATCTTGTCGAAGTACTTTACGAGTGCGCGGAGAGAGTTGCCGTGAGCCGCGATAAGAACGCGCTTGCCTGCCTTCATCTGGGGCTTGATCTCGCTCTCGAAGTAAGGAACTGCGCGCTCGATAGTGGTCTTCAGGCTCTCCTGGAGAGGAAGAAGGCTCGGGTCAACGTCTCTGTACTTGGGATCCTTGCGCGGATTGCGGGGATCGTCCTCTGTAAGAGCCATAGGCGGAACATCGAACGAACGTCTCCAGATCTTTACCTGTTCCTCGCCGTACTTTGCTGCAGTCTCGGACTTGTTGAGACCCTGGAGAGCGCCGTAATGACGCTCATTGAGCTGCCATGCCTTGATAACGGGGAGCCATTCTCTGTCCATTTCGGCAAGCACGTTGTTAAGAGTATGGATAGCTCTCTTGAGGTAAGATGTGTAGCAGAGATCAAAGTCGAAGCCGGCTTCTTTAAGTGCACGGCCGCCCTTCTTTGCTTCCTCAACGCCGTTCTCGGACAGCTCAACGTCTGTCCAGCCGGTGAATTTGTTTTCCTTGTTCCACTCACTTTCGCCGTGGCGGATAAGTACGAGTTTCATGCTCATATCATTAGTTTCCTTTCGTTTTCATATCATTCGTTTTTATGAACGCTGCTCAGCCGTTCTCAGCAGCCTTTACGATCTCTGTAAAGTCGGGAGCCTTCAGCGATGCACCGCCGATAAGACCACCGTCAACGTTCTCCTTTGCTACGAGCTCGGCAGCGTTCTTCGCGTTCATGGAACCGCCGTACTGGATAGTAGCTGCGTCTGCAACAGCCTTGCCGTACTTCTTTTCGAGCTGTGCTCTTATGAACGAGCAAACTTCCTCAGCCTGATCCGCGGTAGCGGTCTTGCCTGTACCGATAGCCCAAACCGGCTCGTAAGCGATGATGCACTTAGCGAAATCCTCTGCGGGGATATCGTAGAAATCAAGCTTGATCTGGCGCGCGATAACTTCCTCGGTGATGCCGCATTCGCGCTCCCAGAGAAGCTCGCCTACACATACTATCGGCTTTAAGCCTGCCGCGAGAGCAGCCTTTGTGCGCTTATTCACGGTCTCGTCTGTTTCTGCGAAGTACTGTCTGCGCTCGGAATGACCGAGAACAACGTACTCAACGCCCATTTCTTTGAGCATATCGGCACTTATCTCACCTGTGAACGCGCCGCTCTTCTCAAAGTGGCAGTTCTGTGCGCCGATCTTTATGTTTGTTCCCTTTGCCGCGTCGAGTGCAGTTTCAAGGTTCGTGAACGGAACGCACGCCACGATCTCAACGCTCTTTATATCCTTTACCATAGGTGCGAGCTCTGTGAGCAGAGCCTTTGCCTCGGGGCGGGTCTTGTTCATCTTCCAGTTGCCCGCGATAACTGCTTTTCTTACAGATTTGTTCATAGTAATTTCCTTTTATGAATTTTTCTTGGCTTTACCGTTTTTCTTGTCTTTTTTGCGTTTGCCTTTATTGATGCGCTTTGCCGATCTTGTGCTCACAACGCAGTTATCTCCGTTGTTGATGCACATATTGATAGTGTTCGGAGTTGCAGCGCCGATAAACAGCAGGATCAAAGCTATCACCGCGATAACGGCAAAAAGCTTTCCGTTATCTGTTTTAAGAAATTTCATTACCCTTTCCATTTATGAACGCTCCTTTCCGGTCATTTATCATTTTTGTTTGATAGTATATGTATGATAAACCTCACTATTGCCACAACGAGTATCAGTCCGCATACTGCAACCGAAACTATGCTGCCTGCGTCCATATTTGAAAGATCCATATCCATTTCCTCCGGAACGCGGAGACCGGACGGGAAATTCCCGCCCGTAAGCCCGCTGCAAATAATTACTTGTCCTGAATTACCTCGATACCCGGAAGTACCTTGCCCTCAAGATATTCGAGAGATGCGCCGCCGCCTGTGGAGATGTGGCTCATCTTATCGGAGAAGCCGAGCTGAACAACCGCAGCAGCGGAGTCGCCGCCGCCGATGATCGTTGTTGCGTCTGATTCCGCAAGAGCCTTGGCAACTGCAAAAGTACCCTTTGCAAGTATCGGGTTCTCGAAAACGCCCATCGGTCCGTTCCAAACGACTGTATTTGCGCTCTTTGCTTCGTTTGCGAAGAGTTCCATAGTCTTTGTGCCGATATCGAGACCCATCATATCAGCGGGTATCTTGTCGGAGTCAACTATGCTTGTCTCAACGGGAGCGTCGATAGGATCCGGGAATGCCTTTACAATAGTAGTGTCGATCGGGAGGAGGAGCTTCTTACCGAGCTTTTCAGCCTTAGCGATCATTTCCTTGCAGTAGTCGATCTTTTCGTCGTCAACGAGAGATGTACCTACCTCATAGCCCTTAGCCTTGAGGAAAGTATAAGCCATACCGCCGCCGATGATGAGTGTATCGCACTTTTCGAGGAGGTTGCTTATAACGTTGAGCTTATCTGCTACCTTAGCGCCGCCGAGGATAGCAACGAAGGGTCTTACGGGGTTTTCAACGGCATTGCCGAGGAATTCGATCTCCTTGTTCATAAGGTAGCCGACAGCGGTCTCCTTGACGAACTTTGTAACGCCTGCGGTGGAAGCGTGAGCTCTGTGAGCGGAACCGAACGCGTCCATTACGAAAACTTCGTTGTCAACGAGATCGGCGAGCTCTTTTGCGAAGCCTTCGCCGTTCTTGGTCTCATCTGCGCCTCTGAATCTTGTATTTTCAAGTACGACGATCTCGCCGTCCTTCATTTCGGCAACAGCCTTCTTTGCGTTATCACCTACAACGTTGTCGTCCTTGGCGAATGTGACCTTTGTGCTTACGAGCTCAGCGAGTCTGTCTGCGGCAGCCTTGAGTGAGAACTTGTCCTCGGGTCCGTTCTTCGGTTTGCCGAGATGTGAACAAAGTACTATCTTAGCTCCGTTCTCGGAAAGCTTGTTGATGGTCGGAAGTGCAGCTACGATACGGTTGTCGTTGGTGATCTTTCCGTCCTTCATAGGAACGTTGAAATCTACTCTTACGAGCACCTTTCTGCCCTTCACATTCAGGTCTTCCACATTCTTTTTGTTCAGTTTGCTCATTTGGGGTACTTCCTTTCAGCTTATTCGGAGACCGCTTTTTTGCAGCTTCCTAAAATTAACATTTCTATTATAGCAGACTTTTACAGAAAATTCAATATGTACAGAAAGTTTTTTTCACAAACGGCAAAAAGTTCCGCAGGTATCTCCCGCGGAACTTCCGGATCATTCTGTGACCTTTATCTGTATCTTTACAGTGCTGCTGTCGACTTTCGCAGTTATGACGGCTGTGCCTTTGGCTTTAGCTGTTATCTTACCGGATGAGGATACTGACGCTGCCGAAGATTTCGAGCTTGACCATTCTGCGGTTCCTGCTTTTCCGTCAGAAAGAACAGCGCCAAGCCGGAGAGTTGAACCCTTTTTCAGAGTTGCCGAAAGATAGCTTACACTCTTTTCGGAGGAAGATGACGCGGAAGGATATGAGGCCGTGATCGATACTGTTCCTGCTTTCATATCTTTTAAACGAATATAGTATGTACCTTATTAAGAGTTTCCGGAAAAATATTTTGTTCCTGTATTTTTCTTGTATGCACAAATCCTGCGCATACAATATGTTGAAAAAAGTGCTTGAAATTTCCGGAAACCTGTGCTATAATGTAATGGTATTTTCAGAAATATAACGTTCGAATATCAGATAAAGGGTGATAAGATGGCAAAGAAAACTTATGATGACAACAGTCTCAAGTCCCTCAAGGGACCGGATCAGGTGCGCAAACGTCCGGCTGTCATTTTCGGCTCGGACGGCATAGAGGGCTGCCGCCATTCGGTCTTTGAGATCCTTTCAAACTCGATAGATGAGGCGAGAGAGGGCTTCGGCAAACGCATAGTCATAACACGCTTCGCCGATATGTCCCTCGAAGTAGCCGACGAGGGACGCGGCATTCCGATAGATTTCAACAAAAACGAGGAAAAGTACAACTGGGAGCTCGCTTTCTGCACTCTCTACGCCGGAGGAAAATATGACAACAACTCCGGTGACAACTATTCCTTCGCCCTCGGTCTCAACGGTCTCGGTCTCTGCGCGACTCAGTTCGCCGCGGATTATATGACCGTCGAAGCGGATAACGGCACATGGCACTACTCACTTCGGTTCGAGAAGGGCTTCAACGTTACCGGCGACAAGGACGGCAAAGGCTTTGTGCGCACCAAATCCACCGGTCAGTCCGGCACCGTCATACGCTGGAAGCCCGACCTCGATGTTTTCACCGATATCGACATAGGCGACGACTACCTCGATGATGTTCTCCGCCGCCAGTCCATAGTAAACGACGGGCTCGTGTTCGTTTACCGTTCCGAGCAGGAGGACGGCTCGTTTGAAGAGACGGAATACTGCTACGAAAATGGTATAACGGACTATCTCAAAGAGATAGTCGGCGATTCTGCAATAGGCACGCCCCAGGACTGGACCGCACAGAGAGTCGGGAGAGACCGCGAGGATAAGGACGAATACAAGGTAAAACTGCACGTCGCGTTGGCTTTCTCCAACAAGGTCAAGCTTATCGAGCATTATCACAACTCATCTTGGCTCGAACACGGCGGAAGCCCCGATAAGGCTATGCAGCAGGCTCTCACTTCCCAGATCGACAGCTATCTCAAATCCACCAATAAATACAACAAGGGCGAAAGCTCCATCAAATTCAGCGATATAGAAGAATGTCTCGTGTTCATCTCCTCAAACTTCTCCACCCAGACAAGCTATGAGAACCAGACCAAGAAATCCATAACCAACAAATTCGTCTATGAGGCGATGCGGGACTGGCTCAAACACTGCATTGAGATATACTTCATCGAAAATCCCGACGAAGCCGTCAAGATATGTGAACAGATCATCATAAACAAGCGCGCCCGCGAGAACGCCGACAAGATCCGCCAAGGCACAAAGATCAAGCTCAAAGGCACACTCGACCTGTCGAACCGCGTCGAGAAGTTCGTTGACTGCCGGAGCAAGGACGTCGGCAAGCGCGAGATCTACATCGTGGAGGGCGATTCGGCGCTCGGTTCCGTAAAACTCGCCCGCGACTCGGAATATCAGGCTGTCATGCCGATACGCGGAAAGATACTCAACTGCCTTAAAGCAGGCTACGACAAGATCTTCAAATCCGAGATCATCACCGATCTCATACGCGTTCTCGGCTGTGGGGTCGAAGTCACTTCTAAGGCGAACAAAACAAAGGATCTGACGAGTTTCAGCCTTGACAACCTGCGCTGGAACAAGGTCGTTATCTGCACCGATGCGGACGTGGACGGTTTCCAGATAAGGACTCTCGTGCTCACGATGCTGTACCGGCTCACCCCCACACTGATACGTGAGGGACTCGTGTATATCGCCGAATCGCCCCTCTACGAGATCAATACGAAGGAAAAGACGTATTTTGCATACACCGAGGCCGAGAAAACCAAGATACTCGCTGAGATCGGCGAGAAGAAGTACACTATCCAGCGCTCGAAAGGTCTCGGTGAGAACGAGCCGGAGATGATGTCGCTCACAACAATGAACCCCGATACCCGCAGGCTCATAAAGGTGCTCCCCTCGGACGCCGCAAGGACACAGGAGATGTTCGACCTGCTCCTCGGCGATAATCTCCAGGGCAGAAAAGACTACATCGCCGAATTCGGAAGCAAGTATCTCGACGATCTCGACCTGAGCTGAGCGCGGCGGTCCCCGGAGTTTTCAGCCGTACAGATATACAGATAAAGGAAAGATGAAATGAAGAAGAAAAAAGAACCAAGGGCATCAAAGCCGAAAAAGCTTGACGCTTACATCGAAGGTGCCGGCATCGTAGAACAGAAGAACATCGTCGATACCCTCGAAGAGAACTATATGCCCTACGCCATGAGCGTCATCGTATCCCGCGCGCTCCCGGAGATAGACGGCTTCAAGCCCTCTCACCGCAAGCTCCTGTACACCATGTACACTATGGGACTGCTCAAAGGCGAAAGAACGAAATCCGCCAACATCGTCGGTCAGACCATGAAGCTCAACCCCCACGGCGACCAGGCTATCTATGCCACAATGGTGCGTCTCGCACGCGGAAACGCCGCTCTCCTCCACCCCTACATCGACAGCAAGGGCAATTTCGGCAAGGCATATTCCCGTGATATGTCATACGCGGCTTCGCGATACACGGAAGCAAAGCTTGACCCTATCTGCAATGAGCTTTTCGGAGATATCGACAAGGATACCGTTGATTTCGTTCCGAACTACGACAACACCCTGACCGAGCCGGTGCTCTTCCCTGTCCGCTTCCCGTCTGTGCTGGTCAACAACAACATCGGTATCGCGGTATCTATGGCGAGCAACATCTGCTCGTTCAATCTCCGCGAGATATGCGAGACCACCATTGCGATGATGAAAGACCCGGAGCATGACGTTTCGGCGACTCTCCAGGGTCCGGACTTCCCCGGCGGCGGCTTCATCGTCTATGACGAGGAAGAGATGCAGAAGATCTACAAGACCGGCCGCGGCAGCATACTCGTCCGCGGAAAGTACACTTTCGACCCTGACAGCCGATGCATCGAAGTCACGGAGATACCGCCCACGACGACTGTTGAAGCCATTATTGATAAGGTTCTCGAACTCGTGAAGCTCGGCAAGATAAATGAGATAAGCGATATCCGCGATGAGACGGATCTTTCGGGTCTAAAACTCACTTTTGACCTCAAAAAGGGCAAGGATCCCGACGAGTTCATGAGAAAGATGTTCAGGCTCACTCCTCTCCAGGACGCGTTTTCCTGCAACTTCAACATACTCATCGCCGGCAACCCGAGAGTTATGGGCGTTTATGAGATACTGCAGGAATGGATAGCTTTCAGGACGGACTGTGTGAAGCGCATGATCTTCTTCGAGCTCGGCAAGAAGAAGGATAAACTGCACCTCCTGCTCGGTCTGAAAAAGATACTTCTCGATATAGACAAGGCGATAAGGATAATCCGCGAGACGGACGAGGAAGCCGAAGTTGTCCCGAACCTCATGATAGGATTCGGTATCGACGAAGTGCAGGCAGACTATGTAGCCGAGATCAAACTCCGCCATATAAACCGCGAGTACATTCTCAAACGCACGGAAGAGACCGATGCGCTCAGGGACGAGATCGCGGATATGGAAGATATGCTCGAAAGCCCCCGCCGCATAAAGAAATTCATCATCGACGAGCTCACCGAGATCGCCGAAAAATACGGTCAGCCCCGCCGCACCCTCTTCGCTCAGGCATTCGACGACGATGAGGAGGAGGAAGAAGCTATACCGGACTACACCGTTAACTGCTTCTTCACTTCGGAGGGCTACTTCAAGCGCATCACTGCCCAGTCCCTCAGAATGAGCGGTGAACAGAAGCTCAAGGAGGGCGACGAGCTCATCTTTGAGCAGGAGCTTTCCGGCAAGACAGACCTGCTTTTCTTTACGGACAAGTACCAGGTATATAAATCCTCAGTGAACGACTTTGCAGACACAAAAGCGAGCCAGCTCGGGGATTATGTTCCCGCAAAGCTCGAAATGGAGCAGAACGAACGCATCATCAGGATGATAACCACCGAGGATTACAGCGGACATATCATACTTTTCTTCAAGAACGGCAAGTGCGCAAAAGTTCCCCTCTCGTCCTTCGAGACAAAGACCAAGCGCAAAAAGCTTGCAAACGCGTACTTTGACGGTTCCGAACTTGTAGCCATGTACCCCCTGCCCGAGGACAGAGACTTTATACTGCAGTCCGCAGCCGGAAAAGTTCTCATATTCAACACCGCTCTCGTGCTCCCGAAAGCCGCGCGTGATACCCAGGGCGTACAGGTCATGAGGCTAACAAAGACCGAGCTCCAGACAGCCCGTCCTTACGAGGAAGGCATGATCGACGAACCGGACAAGTATATCTCAAAGACCGTTCCTTCCGCAGGTATGATGTCCAAGCTCGACGTTGACCAGATCACATTTGAATGACCCCAACAAAATTTGACCGACTTATTGCAATAAACAGAGATATATGCTATAATGTGTATGTATCTGTTTAAGGGTACCTCTAAAAACCGCTTTGAAAAGAGAAAATGAGATAGCTGCGTCGGATACAAGGAAAGCCGACGAAGCCGGGCTGTCGCCCGGTTAGGAGGTTTGACGCAGTAGACGGCGTGGCTAGCTCTTTTTCTCTCAAATTGGGTTTTTAGAGGTTCCCTTAATAAAAAAGCAGACCGGACCAACGAAAAAATGACAGGAGAATGACTATGCTTACAGACATCGAGATCGCCCAGCAGGCAAAAATGAAGAAGATCGATGAGATCGCCGCAAGACTCGGCATAAGCGCCGACGAGACCGAACCCTACGGTCACTATAAGGCAAAGATACCCCAGAAGGTCATCGACAGCCTTAAAGACAAGCCCGACGGCAAGCTTATCCTCGTTACCGCAATCAACCCCACCCCCGCAGGCGAAGGAAAGACCACCACAAGCATCGGTCTTTCGGAAGCTATGAACAAGATCGGCAAGAACGCTGTACTCGCGCTCCGTGAACCTTCCCTCGGTCCGGTATTCGGCATCAAGGGCGGCGCTGCGGGCGGCGGATACTCCCAGGTAGTTCCCATGGAGGACATCAACCTCCACTTCACCGGCGATATGCACGCCATTACCGCGGCCAACAACCTGCTATGCGCCATAATCGACAACCACCTCCAGCAGGGCAACGAGCTCGGCATAGACCCCCGCATGATACAGATCGACCGCTGCCTCGACATGAACGACAGAGCGCTGCGCAACTGTGTCATCGGCATGGGAAACCGCGTTGACGGCGTTCCGAGACAGGATCACTTCCGCATCACCGTTGCAAGCGAAGTAATGGCTATACTCTGCCTTGCTTCCGACCTTGCAGACCTCAAGAAGCGTCTCGGCAGCATTCTCGTTGCATACACATACGACGGCAAGCCCGTATTTGCGCGCGATCTCAATGCGGTAGGCGCCATGGCTGCGCTCCTCAAAGACGCCATCAATCCGAACCTCGTTCAGACCCTCGAAAACAACCCTGCTTTCATTCACGGCGGTCCTTTCGCAAATATAGCTCACGGCTGCAACAGCGTAAGAGCAACAAAGCTCGCGCTCAAACTCGGTGATTACTGCATCACAGAGGCAGGATTCGGCTCCGACCTCGGTGCGGAGAAGTTCTTCGATATCAAGTGCAGATTTGCAGGTCTGAACCCCTGCTGCGTAGTGCTCGTAGCTACTATCCGCGCCCTCAAATACAACGGCGGCGTTCCCAAGACCGAGCTCGGTACAGAGAACCTCGATGCGCTGAAAAAGGGTATCGTGAACCTCGGCACCCACATCGAGAATATGCAGAAATACGGCGTTCCGGTAGTCGTAGCAGTCAATCACTTTGCTTCCGACACCGACGCGGAGATCGCTTATGTCACCGACTACTGCAAGGATAAAGGCGTTGAAGTGGCATTCTCCGACGTGTTCCTCAAAGGCGGCGAGGGCGGTATAGAGCTTGCGAACAAGGTACTCGAAACCATAGACAAGCACGAATCCGCATTCAAGCCCATATATGACGAAAACCTCCCGATAAAGGAGAAGATAGAGACGCTCGCACGCGAGATCTACCGCGCTGACGGAGTGATCTTCACTGCCGCGGCGGAAAAGGCGCTCAAAAAGATCGAGGAGATCGGTATGGACAAGATGCCGATATGCGTGGCTAAGACACAGTACTCCCTCTCCGACGACCCCGCAAAGCTCGGCAAGCCCACAAACTTCAGCATCACCGTCCGTGACCTAAAACTCTCCTCCGGCGCAGGTTTCATCGTCGTATATACCGGCGATATCATGACCATGCCGGGACTTCCCAAGAAGCCTGCCGCATACAGCATCGACATCGACAACGACGGCAATATCTCCGGGCTGTTCTGATGATATACGAAACTTCGTCTCCCGACGAGACGATCGCAGCGGCGGAGAAGCTGGCGGAACTGCTTCGTCCCGGCGACACAGTGCTTTACACAGGTGAAATGGGTGCGGGAAAGACCCATTTCACCAAAGGTATCGCAAAGCATTTCGGCTATACCGAGCCGGTGACGAGCCCAACATTTGCGATCGTCAATGAGTATGACTGTGACCCGCCGGTGTTTCATTTCGACCTTTTCCGGATAGCCGACTTCGACGAGCTTTATGCTACGGGATTTTTCGACTACCTCGACCGCGGCGGCATTATCTGCGTGGAATGGAGCGAAAACATTCCCGGTCTGGCTGATGAGCTGGAAAGCGTGTGGACAGTCGATATACAAAAGACCGGCGAAAACGGAAGAAAGATCATTATCAATAATTAATGTGTCCTCAATAACTGCCTTTTGGCAGTTATTGGCTGAAAATCTGCAAAACAGATTTTCAGATGTTGTTTAAATGCGCCTGCGGTGCATTTAAACAACGGACACATTCCTTGATGTCAAGCTCATTTCGTCCTTCGGACGAACAAAAGTGCA
>JAGBMA010000143.1 GCA_017635095.1 Ruminiclostridium sp.
CATCTCAGAACAAAAAGAACAGCATTGTCAAGAATATTTTGGTTGTTCGCTGTCTGAAATCTGCCACGTTATCGAAAAAGACGACTACATCTCTTATCTCGCAAAGGAAATGGAGAAAAGAAACGAAAATACGCTTCTCGCAAAGGTAGATGATGATCGCACAAGAATGACTATTGCAAAAAGAAATACAGAGATGCTTGATGAGATAATGGACGAGATGCACACTGCAAGCGAATATGTTCACAAGCACAATCTTTATCCTACTGGGTGGAGCAACATCATGAGAACTTACAATGAACTCAGGCAGCAGGAAGAACAGCAGAAACAGCAGTCTATTGAAGTTCCCGAAACACCCAAGCCTTCCACTCCTGCCAAATCAAACCGCAAGCGCAGTCTATAATATTGTTTGTCCATTCATTATTTTTTCGCCGCTCCTGCGGCGCTTACGCGCGGCGCTAGCCGCTTTTTCCCGCGGCATCGGGTAGATGCCGCATTCGTGCAAAGGTCAAGGGAACGTGTCCCTTGCGCACACAAACCGGAGGTTTGTATAAGTGCGCTCTCCGAGGGCGATTAGCTATTCAGTTTTTCAGATTAGTTTTGTTCAACCTTAATAATAGTCTGTTTCAACTGATTGGTTAGCTTTCAACCGCCCTCGCTACCAGACACTGTGATCATCGGTATTTTCGCCGGCGTACCGAGAATTGCAGTAAAAGCAGCACCGCGGATCGCACTTTGCAGATAAAAAATTACAGAAAAAGAAAGAGAGGAAACCACAATGACAAGAGAACAGAAAACCGATGCTCTGCGCACGAGCATTGCTAAAGCGCAGAAAAGACAGCGCGAGCTCATGACCGAGGTCGATAAGACCGAGGCGAAGCTCGCAAAGCTTGAAAAGGAGCTCCATGCTGAGCTTGACAAGCAGAAAACGCAGAACTGCCGTAAGATGGGCGAGCTCATCTACGAAAAGTTCGGGAACGACATTACTCCGTCAGAGTTTGAGGAGATGATAGCCTTCATTTTTCTGAACGACGAGATCAGGGAGTATATCGAATCCGAAAAGAAAAAGCGGAAGGCGACTGAGGCGGCTATCGTAAATGATACAATTATTGACGATACGCTGTCTGATCGCTCACCTTCGGAAAATGCAAAATCAGAATATTCGCTGGGAACTACAGATATAAACTCTGCGGATTCTGATGATGCTGCGAATGCAGATGATGAAGAATAAAAACAGAAACGTCACTGCATTAAACAGGAACGATTAAGTTTGGGAGAAACAAGGAAGTTGCATTTTGCACGAAAGGAGCTTAATGAGAAGAAATGAATTACTCACAACGACCGCCGTAGCAGGTGGTAAGAAACATTCAGCTGAAATAAAAGTGACAATACATTTACCTGATGATGTTTCTGATACTGCTAAACAGCAGAAGATAAATCGTCTTTATGATCTTCTGAAGCCGAAGCATGGTCGGAATGATGAAAAAAACGTGGCATAAATAAAAATTTTATGCTTTAGCACTTGAAATTTTAAGCCGATAGTGCTATACTAATAATATAAAAGTATTGCATTATCGGCTGTCTATTTTTATGGAGGCTGATAATATGAAAAAAATCACAGCAATTTATGTACGCCGTTCGGTAAGCGATAAGGATAAGGGTAACAATTCTCTTTCTATAGAATCGCAGAAAGCCGACTGCATACGATTTTTAAAGAACGGAGGAAAAATATCTAAGGACAGCTACAGAATTTATTGCGATAACGGAAAATCCGGAAAGGATATCGCACACCGCCCGTCATTTCAGCAGATGATGTCTGATGCCCGCGAAGGTATTATCGACAGAATAATCGTGAAAAAATATGATCGTTTCAGTCGTAACATGCGTGAATATCTGAACATTACAGATGAACTCGACAAATATGGAGTTAGCGTAATTTCACTTTCTGAGCCTTTCAACACGGAAACTAAGGAAGGCAGAATGATGAGAAACAATCTTCTGAACTTTGCTGAGTTTGAGAGAGAAACCATAGCCGCGAGAGTAGCGGACGCATACCTTACCCGTTCAACAGAGACAGGATTCTTTCAGGGTGGAAAAGAGCATTTAGGTTTTAAGTCGGAGCGCAGGACTGTAAACGGTAAAACAGGTTCAGTACTTGTACCGAGTGAGCAGAGCAATGTTATCATAACAGCTTTTGAAATGTACAAAGAACCGTCAATGTCACTTCAAGGCATCATCAATTATTTCAGAGAAAATAAAATTGATACTTCGAGAAAAACGCACAGAAAAGAACGTAAATATGCTTCTATGTGCATATCAAGTTTAGCACATCTTTTAAATAATCCTATTTATGTAAGAGCTGACATTGAGGTGTACAAATACTTGGTGAGCAAAGGATACCGTATAATTGATGATATTGAAGCATTTGACGGTATTCATGGACTGTTCACGCACAGAGATCAGGACGGTGGTCGTTTTATCAAGGTCGGTTATCATGAAGGACTTATTAGTTCTGAAACATGGCTGACCGTGCAGGATAAGAGATCGCACCACATGAGTTATCCGTCAAACAGAACGGCTGTTACCTCTTGGCTTATGGGACTTGTCAAATGTGCTCACTGCGGATATGCAGTTAATACGTATCCTCACTGGAATAAAAAGCACACGATTAAGTGGAGATATTTCAGGGATTCCGGAGCATATAATGCCGTGGGGTGTGTAAAAAAGAATCTTGATATCCGTCCGGACGATTTGGAAAGGATAGTTTTTGAAGCGATGAAGAATAGGCTTGATGAACTCACAATTATAAAAAGAGAACAGGAGAAGCCTGACTTCGAGATCGAAAGTATCAAAGCTGAGATTGCAAGAATAGAAACTGAAATTCATCAGCTTATGGATAAACTCGCAGAAGCTGATACAATTCTTTTTGATTATATTCAGAAGCGTATCAAAGAACTTCATTCCAAAAAATCCGACCTTGAAGAAAAACTTAATACCCGTGAACGCAAGAAGAAAACCGTTGACACCGAACCGCTTATTGAACCGCTTTCAAGGTGGGACGAATTGACTAATGGTGAAAAGAACGAAGTAGCTGCCACAATGATAGATGTCATAAGAATCTCGGACGAGACCGGCATTGACATCCAGTTCAGTATTTAAAACTCAATATGCTGCTATACCGACATTTTCGGTATAGCAGCATTCTTACAAATGCTTTAATGAAGCGCTTTTAAGTCGTTGGTACAGTGTACCTATCGGCAATCCCTGCAAGAAAGTCACTATCCCCAAGGGCAGCGTAAAGGAGCGCGTTATCTATTCCGTCGATGAAACGGAGCGCTTCTTCAAGATTATGCAGGAGGCACCGCTTAAATATCGTGTGTTCTTTACTCTCGTTACCTACACGGGTATGCGTCGCGGCGAAATGCTCGGATTGGAGTGGCACGACATCAACTTCGACACGGGCATTATCCACATTCAGCGCACCTCTAACTATACAAAGGCAAGGGGTATCTACACGGACGATACCAAGACAAAGGGCTCCAACCGTTTTGTTAAGGTTCCGCAGGATATGCTCGATATGCTTTCCGGTTTCCGCAAGGCGCAGCAGACCGAGAGCGAGAATGTAGGCGATAAGTGGCACGACAGCGACAGACTGTTCGTCAAGTGGGACGGTCGCCCGATGAATCCACAGACCCCGTACGGCTGGTTAAAGGAGTTTTGTGAGGATCACGACTTCCCGTTCCACGGAATTCATCAATTCCGCCATTTATACGCAAGTTTTTTAATCGGTGCAGGCATTGATGTGGCAACCGTTTCGGGTAGTTTAGGTCACAACAATCAGGTGACAACACTCTCGATTTACAGCCATATGTTCAAGGAGTTTCAGGCAAAGGCGTGTGACGCTGTTGTTAATGCCCTCAACTTCAACAAGAACGAGCCGCCCAAGAACGACAACAAGACCTCTGATGACAGCAACCACAACAAGCAGTCCGCATAATACCACAAATAACCACAGAATACTCGACGTTACAATAAGACCCATATAAGACCCATACGGCAAAATGAAATAAAAAGAAAAACCGCGAGCGCACTCTACAAGCGCACTCGCGAGACCGTTGCTGGTGACCCGTACGGGAATCGAACCCATGATTCCGCCGTGAAAGGGCGATGTCTTAACCTCTTGACCAACGGGCCGAAATGGTAGCGGCAAGTGGACTTGAACCACCGACACCCTGGGTATGAACCAAGTGCTCTAGCCAGCTGAGCTATGCCGCCATATAACACGGAATTCGTGATGTAAATGATTATATCACAAAATCTGAGGTTTGTCAACACTTTTTTGAAAAAAGTGTGATAATTTTTTGTGGAACGGATAAAAAAAGCGCGGAGCGGCTCCATATAAGCGCTTTTGTATTGACAACGAAGCGGATAAATGGTATAATCAGTCGCGAAAAGTAAGGTGAACGGAAAGATCCGGAGGGAGGAACACAGATGAAGAAGCTTATAACTGCTGCAGCCGTCATGGCGGTGCTGCTGGTATGTTCGTGCAGCAACGGCAATGCGGGTGCGCCCGATGCCCTGATAGACAGCATAGTATCGGAGGTGTCTGAGCAGAGCGGGGAAGATGGCATTGATCTTGACCTGACAGTAATGAACGCGAACATGATATACGCGACGGTGTATAACATTGTTACGGAGCCCGAAGCGTATTACGGAAAGACGCTGAAACTTGTCGGGTATTTTGACACATCGTATGATGAGAGGCTTGACACACGGTACTATTTTGTGGTCATACCGGACGCCACAGCCTGCTGTTCACAGGGTCTTGAGTTTATGTGCAGTTCCGACATCAGCTATCCCGACGACTATCCTGATCCGGGGACGGATATAGAGGTAACGGGGACGCTTGACCGGTATGATGAAGAGGGGCATACCTATTATTATATCAAGACCGGCGGCATAGATCTCCGGTGAACAGCGCGTGCATCGTCCGATCCTGCAGCGGATCCGGGCGGTGTTTATTTTTGCGGGAAAAGCGCGGCGCGCACTTGATTTTTGCGGTGATATAGTGTATAATAAAGGAAATGTATGCCGAAAGGAATGATATTTATCAAAAAGATAGGTATATTCATGAGTCTGCTCATGGGAGTGACGCTAAGCTTTTTCATGTCACTTATAGGGACGCTCACTTCCGGCCATTTCACGGTCGGTTCATGGCTCATCAGTTTTCTGATAAGTTTTGTGATAAGTCTTGTGATAGGTCTTCTTGTGCCGCTTCCGAAGATAGACGCAGCAGTTTGCAGAAAGATGGGGCTCAAGCCGCATTCTGTGCCGGCGAACCTTATGTCTGCACTTATTTCGGATACGATCTACACGCCGGTCATGTCTGTGGTCATGGTGCTGATAATGGTGGGATCTGCGAATGCAGGCATACAGCGCGGCATAGATGCTCTTACCGCGGACATAGAGAGTACGGAAGCACAGCTTGTCTCCGTACAGGCCGAACTTGCCCGGCTCGGCGACAGCGATCCTGCAAAAGCAGGCGAACTCAGCGCACAGATCGGAGCGCTGCAGGGAAAGCTGGGTGAGATGAACGGTCAGAGAACGGGAATGGAAGCGGGCAGACCGCCTCTTGGAATGTCGATACTCATATCGCTGCTGTTCTGTTATCCCTCCGGCTACATAATAATATTTATAGTGCAGCCTATATACCTGAAGATGCTTATGTCGAAGTTCGGCCCTCCTGCGGGTGCAGGCGGACCCCCGGCAGGTGCGGGCGGTCCGCCGACGGGAATGCCGCCCGGTGGCAGCAGATAATGCCGCAGCCTGAACGCATCGCCTTACCAAAGGGAGAATTCAATTGAACAATAACGATGAAAAACGCTTTCTTGCGGACATATCTCACGAGCTGCGTTCGCGCATAGACGCGATACTGAGTTACGGAAAGCTCATATCTTCGGAGAGCGCAGATCCGGCGGTAAGAGAATATGCCGCCAGGATCGGGAGCGCGGCTGCGGGAGTCAACAGCCTTATCGACGGCATTCTCGACAAGGCTGCCGATTACGGGGGATCATACGGCAGACCGCTTCCCGCCGCGGCACCTGCGGCAGATATATATCCCTCACAGCCGGAAGAGACCGGCACGCCGCTGGTGCTCATAGTTGACGATGACGAGCTCATATGTGAGAGCGCCGCCGCGATACTTGGCAGGATATTCCGCACGGATATGGCATCGGGCGGTGAGGAAGCGCTTGAAAAGCTGCCGTCCGTGAGACCGTCGCTCATACTGCTCGACGTTAATATGCCGGACATGGACGGCTTTGAGACTGCCGCGAGAATAAGGAGCACTCCCGGGTTTTCGTCAGTGCCTGTGGTATTCCTGACCGGCGACGAGGACAGAGACATAGAGATACGCTGCCTTAAAGCCGGAGCGTCGGATTTCGTGCGCAAGCCCCTTGTTTCCCAGGTGCTCACCGAGCGTGTCCGCAGGATAATCGAGCTTGACCGGCTGCGAAATTTCCTTAGCAGCGAGGTGGCTGCACAGACGAGACGCTCCGTGCATCTGTCGGAGGAGATCATGCTCGCTCTGTCAAAAGCGGTAGATGCCAAGGATCACTATACCAACGGCCATTCTCAGCGCGTCGCTTCATATTCCGCCGAAATAGCGCGGAGAATGGGGAAATCCCTCCGGGAGCAGGAAGATATATACGCTATGGGGCTGCTGCACGACGTCGGTAAGATCGGTGTAAGTGAAGCTATAATCAATAAGACCTCGCGGCTTGACTACAACGAGTATGCCCAGATAAAGACCCATACCACCATAGGCTACGATATACTCAAGATCATAACCGAGATACCCGGGCTTGCCACCGGAGCGCGCTGGCATCACGAGCGCTACGACGGGCGCGGCTATCCCGACGGGCTCTCCGGGAAGGACATACCCGAGGAGGCGCGTATAATATGCGTTGCCGACTGTTATGACGCAATGACCTCGAACCGGTCGTATTCCAATGCCCGTGAGCAGTCCGCCGTCCGTGCCGAGATGCTGCGGTGCCGCGGCACTCAGTTTGACCCGGATATCGCGGATATAATGATCGCGATGATAGACGATGACAAGGATTATGAAATGAGCGAGCGCTCCGGTCATAACGCCTCGGTGCCGGCATTCTCCCGCAGTACGTCTGTCCAGTCTGCCGGCGATGCCTCTGCGCCGGAGCTTCTCGCTGCTGAAGAAGCGGGGAAGAAGCCGTTCATACCCGTGGTAAACGGAATGGATATTGAATATGCAAGAAAGAACGTTTCGGACGAGGATATACTTGCCGCAACGCTCAGACGGTTCTGGGAGCTGATGCCGTCGAAGCTGAAAAAGCTGCGGGCTTCCTACGAAGAACTGATCGGCGGCGGAAGCGCAGACTCCTACCGTATCGACGTGCATTCCATGAAGAGCAGCTCGGCTACCGTGGGACTTACCACATTGTCCGAGGTGGCACGGGCGCTTGAGATGATGGCGAAGGACGGCGATATTGCAGGCATAACCTCGCTGCACGGACCGTTCGCTGCCGAGTGGGAGCATACCTGCGGGCTGCTTGCTGAGGAGTACCGCAAAGCCGACGGAGAGAGCGCGGAAAGTGCCGGGGACGGCACGGAGGCGCTGCCCGAGCTTCTAACTATGCTCCGGATGCACATGGAAAACATGGATATAGACGCTGCCGACGGTGTCATGAAGCTTATCGGCGCTTACTCGTACAGTCCTGCTGTGCAGTTGCTCACGGAGGAGCTCGGAACGGCAGTGCTGTCTCTTGACGAAGAATCCATGAACGATACAGCGGAGAAAATATTGAAGGAAATTGGCAGATGAAGAAAATACTTCTTACAGGCAGGATAGATGAGGCACTCAGCGCTCTCGACAAAGCCCTTTCCCTGCGTTACAGCGTCCGGTTCGGCTCCTCTGTGGCGCTTGTGGCGCTTGGGATACTTGAAAGCTTTCACCCCGATCTTATCGTTTCCCGGATCTCCGAGACGGACAGTTCCGTGTTCGCCCGGATAAAAGCCGGTTACGGATCTCTTCCGCTGGTACTGATCGGCACCCGGGAGGAAGCCGGCCGGCTGCAGTTCCCGTCGGCTGTGCTCTGCGAGAGCGAGGAGCGGGTCCCGGAAGCCGTGAACGGTATTTTCGCGGGAGATACCGGAGAGGACGGCGATCCCGTCAGAACGGTCATGGTGGTAGATGATGACCCGGCAATGCTGAGAATGGTCAAGATAATGCTGGAGAGCGAGTACGATCTTGTGCTCGCGCCGTCCGGAGCGAAGGCTCTGAAGCTGCTTGAGAGAAAAGTGCCGGACGTGATACTGCTCGATTACGAGATGCCGGATATGAACGGCGTCGAGACGCTCGGAAAGCTCCGCGCGGAGCCGGGATACGCGGACATACCGGTGATTTTCCTCACCGGCATGAGCGATACCTCGATACTTGACGTGATACAGGCCTGCGGCGTTTCCGGGCATCTTGTGAAGCCTGCGGACGCGGCAAATATCAAGGCTGCAATAAAAAGCGTACTGAAAAAATAAGGCAGCGGTGCTTCCGGGGATATCCCCCGGGCACCGCTTTGTTTTGCTTTATTCAGCGGCGGAGGTGATGCATATTGACCGATATTTGTGAGATATGGCCTATGAATATTGACAAAATAATGAAAACTGTGGTATAATGCACACAGACGGTAAACAGAGGGGGTGGGTGCATTGATCTATTACCAGATATCCTTGTATATAGCGATAGCGCTTTCCGGACTTTTCCTGTGGAAATGGAGCAATTACATCTCCCTGAGCTATGCGGTCGTTTTCCTGCTTATCCCCATAATAAACCTTGGCTATCTGCGTGTCGCGGTGGCCGAGTCATATACCGAAGCCATACTTGCCAACGGGCTTGTCTATCTGTGTTCGAGCTTCCTTCAGTTCAGCATGATGGTATTCATTTTCTCTTTCTGCAAGATAAAACTGCCAAAGCCTATGAGCTTTTTTCTGTTCGGAACAAACTCTGTCATCGGCAGCATGGCGCTCACCACCAATCACAACCACCTGCTCTATATATCATCGTCCCTGGTGCAGAGGAACGGGCTCTCGTACATCGAGAAGGAATACGGTCCTATGCACACCGTATTCTATGCATTGATATTCACATATATGATCCTTGATGTGATCGCCCTTGTTTATGGCTTTACCCGCAAGGACGTATCGAAGAGGAACGCTCTGATACTCGGCGTGATCTATATTATAAACGTGCTCTCTTTCTTCTCGTCGAGACTTTTCCATATCCCCTACGAGACCATGCCTGCCGCGTATATTATGACCCAGCTCGTCATGCTCATACTGAGCGGACGCATGAGGACATATTCTATCCCGGACATGGCGATGGAAACGATAATCAACGACGGCAAGACGGGCTATGCGCTTTTTGACCGTTCGCGGCATTATCTCGGCTGCAGCGGTCCGGCAGTTAAGTATCTGCCGGAGATGGGTGAACTTTACATAGACGAGCCTCTCCACCGGGGAGACCCGAGATTTGACATCATACACAAGTGGTTCGATATGACCGACCTGAACGGTAAGGTGTCTGAGTTCTCATTCGAGCGCGGCGGTTCATCGTACCGCGTGACAGTGAATTATATGTACGTCCGCGGCAAGATAAAGGGCTATCAGATAAGTCTGGACGATAACACCGACGAGCGCAGGTATATAGAACTGCTGCAGGAGGACAGGCGGTTCGCGGAGAATGTGTCCCAGGCGAAGGGCGACTTCCTTGCCCATATGTCCCATGAGATAAGAACGCCTATCAACGCCATTCTCGGAATGGACGAGATGATACTCCGTGAGAGCACCGACGAGCAAACACTCGAATATGCCGAGGATATACGGAAAGCGGGCAATACTCTGCTCGGACTTATAAACGACATACTTGACTTCTCAAAGATCGAGGCGGGCAAGACCGATCTTATCCCCGTTGATTACCAGCTCTCTTCCGTGCTCAACGACTTGTCCAATATGATAGGTCCCCGCGCGGCGGAAAAGGGGCTTGACTTTGTGGTCAAGGTGGATCCCTCCATACCGGACTGCCTGCACGGCGACGAGATCCGTGTGAAGCAGATTATCATGAACCTGCTCACGAACGCGGTAAAATACACCGAAAGCGGCACTGTCACCCTTATTGCCGAACATCAGCGCGACGGCGGCAGCGTTTATCTGAAAATAAATGTTAAGGACACCGGCGTCGGCATAAAGAAAGAGGATATCGACAAGCTATTCATAGCCTTTGAGCGTATCGAGGAAAAGCGCAACCGCTCCATAGAGGGCACCGGCCTCGGCATCACTATCGTCCAGCAGCTCCTTGCCCTTATGGACAGCAAGCTTGAGGTGGAAAGCGTTTACGGCGAGGGTTCCGACTTCTCCTTTGTGATAAAACAGGACGTCGTCAAGGACGAACCTATCGGAGACTACACTGCCGCGCTGGAAAGAAGCTCCGGTGCAAGAAGAGAGTACCGTGAATCCTTCACGGCGCCGGACGCGAATATACTTGTGGTAGATGATACGGAAATGAACCTCGTGGTCTTTGTGAACCTGCTGAAAAAGACCGGAATGAAGATAGACACAGCCACCGGCGGCGACGAAGCGATAGCGCTTGCAAAGCGCAAGAAGTACGATCTCATATTCCTGGATCACAGAATGCCGAACAAGGACGGCGTGGAGACACTTGCCGAGCTTCAGAGCGACAAGGAAGGGCTGAACGCGGATACGCCTGCCATAAGCCTTACCGCCAACGCGATATCGGGAATGCGCGAAAAATACATCGCCGCCGGGTTCAGCGAATATCTTACCAAGCCTATCGACCCGATAAGACTTGAAAACGTGATAATCACCCTCCTTCCCGAAGAGCTCGTTCACCGCACCGGCGAGGACGCGGACGATGAGGAAGACGACAGTGTCTCCGGTCTTCTCGGTATCTTCCTTGAGGGCATAGAGCGCTCGTCCGGCGAGATAGAGCAGCTCTTCGCCGCTGAGGACTGGGAGAATTACACTATCAAGGTGCACGCCCTCAAAAGCACGGCGCGGCTCGTGGGCGAGAACGCGCTTGGTGATCTTGCGGAAAAGCTTGAGAAAGCCGGAGACAGCGGCGATATCCCGTTTGTGCGTGAGAACACCGGACGGCTGCTCGAAATGTACCGCGCGGTCGGAGAAAAGTACGGTGCTACCGCGCCTGTACCGCAGACGGGGAAGACCGAGGCTACCGAGCAGATGATGTCGGACGCTTACGATGACCTCCGTTCCGCCGCCGACAGCTTCGATTATGACGCGCTGTGTGATGTGCTGGACGAACTCGGCGATTACGCTGTTCCCGCTTCCCACGCGGAGAAGATGCAGCAGATACGCGCCGCCGCGGACAACGTTGACTGGGGCAGTCTGAAGCAGCTTCTTGGATAGAAGCTTGTTGTACAGAATTCACAATTATGTTAGTAAAAAATGATGATTTTTTATAAATCTATTGCAATTTTCTGAAATTGTGGTACAATAATAAGTGGGTAGCAGTATCTGCGGCCCGAAACGCGTATTGCGGATCGCCGTAACGCGTCAAGACAGGAGGAGCTTATCATGAAGATTTTATACGCCGCAAGTGAGGCACAGCCTTTTGCAGCATCGGGCGGACTTGCAGATGTAGCCGGGTCGCTTCCCAAAGCGCTCGTTGAGGCAGGCCATGAGTGTATGGTGGTCATGCCGTATTATATCAATACGATCAAGCCGGAGGTGCGCGAGAAGCTCGAATATATCACGAACTTCTATGTACCGGTAGGCTGGCGCTCACAGTACTGCGGTATTTTCACAACGGAACTTAACGGAGTAAAATATTACTTCATCGACAACGAGTATTACTTCAAGCGTGATTTCGGTCTCTACGGATATTACGACGATGCAGAAAGATACGCGTTCTTCTCGAGAGCCGTTCTCGAAATGCTCGAACACCTCGAGATCAAGCCGGATATAATCAATTCCAACGACTGGCAGACCGCGCTCATACCGATATACTACAACATTTACTACAAGTATCATCACAATATGTGGGGAATACGCAACGTGTTCACTATCCACAATATCGGTTACCAGGGTCAGTACGGGCTTGAGCTCACCGAGGAGATCTTCTCGATACCGAGACATCTCAGTTCGATCATAGAGTATGACGGCGACGCGAACCTCATGAAGGGCGCTATCGAAATGGCGGATAAGGTAACTACCGTTTCCCCGACTTATGCCAAGGAAATACTCAACCCGTGGTTCTCCCACGGCCTCGACCGCTGCCTCAACACGAAGCAGTACAAGACCTGCGGTTTCCTTAACGGTATAGATACCGATATGTACAACAGCAAGACCGACAAGGATATCCCCGCTAATTTTAGCGTCGGAAAAATGTCGGGCAAGAAGATCTGCAAGGAAAAGCTCCTCGAAGAAGCAGGACTTCCCGGCGGCGATTCTCCCGTTATGGGCATAATCTCCCGTCTTGTTGAGCACAAAGGCTTCGATCTCATCAAGTGCGTGCTGGACGATGTCGTATGCTCCGGCATAAAAGTAGTCGTGCTCGGTTCCGGAGACAAGCAGTATGAGGATTACTTCTACTATATGCAGAACAAGTACCCCGAGGCAGTAAGCTTCAAGTGCGGATATATCCCCGCTTACGCGAAGCGCATCTATGCCGGCGCGGATATGTTCCTTATGCCGAGCAAGAGCGAGCCCTGCGGACTTGCGCAGATGATCGCGCTCCGTTACGGTACAGTCCCGATCGTCCGTGCAACCGGCGGCCTGAAAGACTCTATCATGGACTACGGCGATCAGAGCGGCGAGGGTGTCGGCTTCACATTCCAGTCCTACAATGCGCTGGATATGCTCGGAGCGATCAACAGAGCCAAGGAAGTCTATGACGATCAGGCGAAGTGGAAGAAGCTCGTCGAAGTCGGAATGAAGAAGGACTTCAGCTGGAAGCAGTCGGCTAAGCTCTACATCGGACTTTATGAGGAACTCTGCAGCTGGGAGAACTGATCGTTCCCGGATGATACAAAAAAGTGATCGGCGCCGCATCTCTTTGCAGGATAACTGAGATTTGCGGCGCAGACCGTGTGGATATGGGAGAAGTCAATGAAGATCACAATACTCGGCTGTGGGTTCGGTACAGCCCTTGCTGTCCTCTGGAACAAGGCAGGTCACGATGTCACCGCCTGGTCAAACAACGAGGAGGAGATACAGGACATACTGCGTCACGGAGAGCATAAAAGACTGCTCCCGGGGGTCGCGGTATCCAACAGGATCGGCTTCACGACCGATATAGACTGCATCAACGGCGCGGATGTGCTCGTATTTGCGATACCGTCCCCGTATGTGCGTGAGGTGGCTAAGAAAGCCGCCGGCGTGATCGACAAAAAGACCGTTGTGCTCAACGTGGGCAAAGGCTTCGAAGAGGGCACCGCAAAACGGCTCTCACAGGTCATCTCTGAGGAGCTTCCGGATAACCGCCTCGCCGTTATGGCAGGTCCCTGTCATGCGGAGGAAGTCGGACGAAGCATACCCACCACGGTAGTCATGTCCTCCGAGGATATGACAGTCACGGAGATGCTCCAGGACGCTCTCCAGACCGAAACTTTCCGCATCTACGGGAACGAGGACGTTGCAGGCTGTGAGATAGCTTCCGCGCTGAAAAACCCGATAGCGCTGTGCTGCGGCATAGTCGAGGGAATGAAGCTCGGCGATAACACCATAGCTTCCCTGATGACCCGCGGACTTGCCGAGATAACAAGGCTCGGTGCCGCAATGGGGGCCAAGTGGGAGACCTTCACGGGACTTGCCGGAGTAGGCGATCTCATCGTGACCTGCACATCAAAGCATTCCCGCAACCACAGAGCCGGGATCCTCATAGGTGAGGGCATGAAAGCTGCCGACGCGGTGGCGAACGTAGGCACGGTGGAAGGGTATAACTGCTGCAGGATCGCGTATAAACAGGCATACGGCATTCATGTCAGAACGCCGATAATCGACGAGCTGTACAAGGTGTGCTTCGAGGACAAGGAGCCTGCCGAGTGCGTGCGCAACCTCATGATGCGCCCCCAGATACGCGAGCGCGAGCAGTACTGGAATAACTGAAAACATCGGAATATGCAGCGGAAAGCTGCATATATCCGTTTAAAAATGTAAACGATTAACAAGGAGGACCAAAACCAATGATAACAAATATCCCGCAGGTAAAGCTCGGTATGATCGCAGTTTCAAGAGACTGCTTCCCGATAGCTCTGTCAGAGAAGAGGCGCGCAGCGATAAAGGCGGCGTACAAGGGCGAGCTCTACGAATGTCCCGTGACGGTCGAGAATGAGACGGATATGCTCAAGGCTGTTGAGGACGTGAACAAAGAGGGCTGCAACGCGCTTGTCGTATTCCTCGGCAACTTCGGACCCGAGACTCCCGAGACGCTCATTGCCAAGGAGTTTGACGGACCGTGTATGTTCGTTGCTGCGGCAGAAGGCGACGGCGACATGATAAACGGCAGAGGCGACGCTTACTGCGGAATGCTCAACTGTTCGTACAACCTCGGTATGCGCCACCTCAAGGGCTATATCCCGTCCTATCCGGTAGGAACTGCGGACGACATAGCAAAGATGATCGCGGACTTTGTTCCGATCGCGCGCGCGTACATAGGCGTACAGAACCTCAAGATAATCACTTTCGGCCCGCGTCCCCAGGACTTCTTTGCCTGCAACGCGCCTATCAAGGGACTCTACGAACTCGGCGTCGAGATCGAAGAGAACTCCGAGCTTGACCTTCTTGTTTCCTTTAAGGAGCATGAGGGCGATCCGCGTATCCCCGATATCTGCGCAGAAATGGCGAAGGAAATGGGCGAGGGCAGATATTACCCCGAAATGAACGAAAGAATGGCACAGTTCGAGCTCACTCTTCTCGACTGGGCTGAAAAGCACAAGGGCGCACGCAAGTATGTTGCATTCGCTGACAAGTGCTGGCCGGCATTCCCGTCCCAGTTCGGCTTTGAGCCCTGCTATGTGAACAGCCGTCTCGCGAGCCGCGGCATACCGGTATCCTGCGAAGTCGATATCTACGGCGCACTCAGCGAATATATCGGTATCTGCATTTCCGGCGACACAGTAACTCTCCTTGATATCAACAACTCCGTTCCGCAGTACATCTACGACGAGGACATCAAGGGCAAGTACGACTACGCTCTCACGGATACATTCATGGGCTTCCACTGCGGCAACACTCCCGAGTGCAAGATGTGCTCCGACCGTGCCGTCAAGTACCAGCTCATTCAGCACAGACTTCTCGAACCCGAGGGAAGCGAGCCCGATTTCACAAGAGGCACCCTTGAGGGCGATATCGCGGCGAGTGATGTTACATTCTACCGTCTCCAGTGCGATTCCGACGGAATACTGCGGTCGTACATAGCCGAGGGCGAGATACTTGATGTAAAGACACGTTCCTTCGGCGGTATCGGTATATTTGCAATAAAGGAAATGGGACGCTTCTACAGACACGTTCTTATCGAAAAGCGCTTCCCGCATCACGGAGCAGTTGCGTTCGGTCATTACGGCAAGCTCCTTTATGAGGCATTCAGACTTCTCGGCGTTCAGGATATAGGATTTGCGCGCCCGAAGGGAATGCTCTACAGAACGGAAAATCCGTTTTCCTGAAATTCATGATCTGTCACGGATAAATCGGTAAAATGCAGGTATCATATTACCGAAAGGCTGTGATATTATGAATATGATAGTATGCGGCAGCGACTGCCGCTATCAGAAGGACGGATACTGCTGTCTCGAAGGCAGAGCCGTCATAACTAACGCTGTCAGCTCTCCGTGCTGCTATTACGACAAAAAGACAGATGTTCCGGAGACGGGAAACGACCTGCCTCCGGATATCCGCGGCGGAGCAGTGTAACGAAGGCTGACCCATTACCGAAAGGGGTTGTTTTACCAGATGAGAACATCAAAAAAGGCTGTTTCCGCTATACTTGCGTCTCTGCTTATTGTCGGAGCGGCGGGCTGCGGAAGCAGCGGAAGAGACCAGACTTCCCGCGGCGGTGAAAATGCCGAAACAACAACGGCGGCCGCTGCGGTCACCACCACCGAGGATCCCAACAAGGCGATCGATACCGAAGCCAACTACGATGAACTCGCAAACATCGAGGAAGTGGATACCAAGAATGAGGAAGGCGCAGGCAAGCTTTACGAGACCGGAAAAACAGCCGGAACGCTCCACGCGCTCTGTTTCTATGATTTCCATAACGTAGCGCCCGAAGTCGATATCTGTGAGCTTTATGCCGAGAGATTCGGCGGTACGGTCGAGACCGAGATCGCAGGTTCCCTTGAGATCAACGAGCGTCTCGGCGTGCTCATGGCTTCCGGCCAGTCGCCTGATATCATAAGATCCGGCTGGGACTATATGCCGAGCTATTTCATAAACAACAGAGTAATGCCGCTCGATGACTGGCTCGATATAGACTCTCCGATCTGGGGCTCTATGGGCGACGTAATCGAAAAGTTCGCCTGCAACGGCAAGCATTTCTACTGGCCGTCCCATATGTCCCCGAACTATGGTATTACATACAATACCCTCTATGTTGAGTCCACCGGCTGTGAGGATCCTATGGATCTTTATTTTGCAGGTGAATGGACATGGGATAAGTTCGAGGAGATCCTCGTAAGATGGAAGAGCAACAGCCCCGACAACATCGGTATATCCAAGGGCGAGAGCTCTGCGCTCCATTTTGCGGCAACCACCGGAACGCCCGCTATCGAGTTCACCGGCACTGATATACTTAACAATCTGCAGAACGCAAATGTTATGAGGACCATGGAGTATATTGAAAAGCTTGCCCGTGAGGATCTCGTATATCCCGATTGGTTAGGACCCGACAGCGATACTTCCTGGGACAACACGATGTTCTTCATCATGCCCGCGGAGTGGGCGGAGGAGTGCGGCCAGAAGAGACTCTTCAGCAAGAACCTCGAAGGCGAGATCAGAACTGTTCCGATCCCGCGTGACCCGAACTCCGACACATATCACCTCCTCGGCGATACATACGGCTGGCTCGTTCCCTCCGGCGCTACCAATGTCCAGGGTGCGGTATCCTGGATCCTCGCAGGAAGAATTTACCAGACAGATCCCGAAGTTATCGCAGCCCGCGAAGACGAGCTCACATACGACGGCGGCTACTACTACATCAAGTGCCCCGAGTGCAAGCACGAGTTCGAGAGCGAGAGAGACGAGATCGGTGCGGTTTGCCCCGAGTGCAACACTCCCAGAAAGGCAAAGTTCAAGGTAACATACACCCCCGAGCAGATGCAGGTAATGAAGGATATGGCAGACCCCGAAAAGTTTGACTTCGTATTCGACTGCCACCGCGGATTCGGTGCGGATATGAGACAGCAGGTCATCGACATATTCGACGAGCCTATGAAGGGCACAGACACCTACGTTCATATGCTTGAAGAAAACAACACCGTTGTTGAGGCGACCCTCGACACATACCGCGACCTTATAAAGCAGGCCGGAAATTCATAAAAAGCGAAAGCTCCCCGAAATGGGGAGCTTTTTGGCGGATAGGGAGATATCCCTTAGAAGGAGTGATACCGTGAAAACGCCCATACACGATTTCCTTGTACAATACGCGGAAAGCGGGACTGCGCGGCTCCATATGCCGGGCGGAAAGGGTCTTATGTACCCGCTCGACATAACGGAGATAAGCGGCGCGGACGAGCTTTACGAATGCGGCGGCATCATAAGGGAAAGCGAGCGGAATGCGGCGGAGCTTTTCGGTGCCGCAGACACCTGTTATTCCTGCGGGGGCGCGACTCTTGCGATACAGGCTATGCTTGCTGCAGCCTGTGAGGTTACGGGAAAGCGCAGGATAGCTGCCGGGCGCTGTTCCCATAAAAGCCTGATAAACGCGGCGATCCTGCTGGGGCTTGAGATAGACTGGATCTACCCGGAGGAGTTCCTCGGCTGCGGCTTATCTCCAGCCGGGATCGAAAACGCGCTGAAAAGCGATACCGCCGCCGTGTTCCTGAACTCGGTGGACTACCTCGGCGGAGAAGCCGATATAGCTTCAGTCTCCGCCGTCTGCAAAAAACACGGCGTACTGCTGCTTGCGGACAACGCACACGGAGCGTACAAGGTTTTCACGGGAGATCACCCCCTTGCGCTCGGAGCGGATATGACCGCCGACAGCGCCCATAAGACACTCCCCGCGATCACGGGCACCGCCTATCTTCATCTTGCCGACAGCGCGTACTATGCCCCCGCCAAAGCGGCAATGCGGCTTTTCGGAAGCTCAAGCCCGTCGTACCTGATGCTTGACAGCCTCGATCTATGCAATGCTTACATAGCCGGAAAGCGGGAAGAAGCTCTTGCGGCGGTAAGCCGGGTGAAGGCGCTGAAAGAACTGCTGACTGCGGACGGGATAGTTCTGCGGGAAAGCGACGGTATGCGCGTGACGGTGGACGCGAACGCTGTCGGATACCGCGGCACCGAGCTTGCGGAACTTATGCGGGAAATGGGCGCAGAGTGTGAGATGAGCGGGGAACGGTATGTGGTGCTGTTATTCTCGGTTGTCCAGCCGGAAGCCGACTTCGGCCGCACAGCCGATATACTGCATAAAATACCACGCCGCAGCCCGCTCGTTCCTGCGGGTATCCCCGTGCTCAGACCCGAGCGGGTGCTTTCGCCGCGAGACGCGTATCTTGCTGCAAAGACCGACGTTCCGGTAAAAAGTGCAGTCGGGCGTGTCTGCGCAGGGGTCTGCTCACCCTGCCCGCCGTGCGTTCCGGCGGTCATGCCCGGAGAGCTTATCGGAGAAGCCGAAGCGGAGTTTCTCACCCGGTACGGAGTGTCGGATATTGCGGTGGTCTCCTGAGATGCAATTATTTTGTCAAAAATATTGCAAAATGCTCTTGTTTGGTATATAATAGAATATGTATTATTATATCAGTTCGATAAGATCCGGAAAAGAGCAAAATGAAAAAAGTCTTTAAGTATATATCGGAATACTGGAAAAATCTTGATAAGGCGCTTATCCTGCTTTGCATAGCGATGAGCGTTTTCAGCGTGTTTCTTCTCTATACTCTCGACGCGAACAACATAAGCGCCCAGGTAAGCTCCCGCCAGTGGCGGATAAACGCGATCGCCTCGGTGATCGGTGTCGCTGCAGCCCTCGTGATCGCCGGGATAGATTATAAGTTCATAGCGAAACTGTGGTTTATTTACGCACCGGTCTCGCTGGTACTTGTGCTGCTGCTGTTCACGTCGCTGGGGCGGGGCGTTGAGGGCGCGGACGACATAGGCTGGCTCAACCTCGGCTTTATCCAGTTCCAGCCGTCTGAGCTGCTGAAGATCGCGTTCATACTTACCTTCGCGCTGCATCTCAGCAAGGTGGGCGCACGGCTCAACGAACCGCTCAATATGCTTCTTCTGTGCATTCACGGGGCTGTCCCTATCTTCATAATCATGCGCCAGGGCGATGACGGCTCTGCCCTTGTGTTCATATCTGTCTTTCTTGTGATGCTGTTCGCGGCAGGCATCTCGTGGAAATACATCGCGGCGGCGATCGTAGCTGTGCCGGTGGTAGTCTATTTTGCCTGGACGAAGCTCATGCAGCCCTATCAGATAAAGCGCATACAGATACTCTGGGACACGGAGATGCAGCAGGAGGAGATCCTCGGGATATATATGCAGCAGTACCTCGGTAAAAAAGCGCTTGGCTCCGGAAGGATAACCGGTCTCGGCATTTTCGGCAGCGATAAGTACACCTACGTTCCTGAGATAGATACCGACTTCATCTTCGCGTATATCGGCATGACGCTTGGGTTTATCGGCTGCATAGTGACGGCGCTCATGCTTGCGGTCATCTGCGTAAAAGTGCTGTCTGTGGCATCGGGCGCGAAAGATACCCTCGGACGGCTCATCTGCATAGGCGTATTTGCGGTGATCTTCTCACATTCCGTCATAAATATCGGAATGGATCTCGGTGTCCTGCCGGTAATAGGGATACCGCTCCCGTTCCTGAGCGCGGGCGGAACATCGGTTATAGCGCTCTATGCCGCGGTGGGGCTGGTCATGAGCGTTTACTCCCACCGGAAGACCGAGGAACATATGTTCTTCACCGAAAAGAGCGAATAAAAAACTGCCTGCGTTAAATACGGAGGCAGAGGAAATACGGAGGAAAAAGAAATGTCAGCCAAGCCCATACTTGTCGGAATAGAGAAGCTTTACAGGGACGTTTCCCTCGGGTACCAGAAGAAACGGTATGCCGAGGCAGTCGAAGGGTACAAGAGCTACTTCTCGTCCGATGGTGAGAATATACGGATATTCTCGGCTCCCGGGCGCACGGAAGTCGGCGGGAACCACACCGACCATAACTGCGGAAAGGTCCTCGCGGCAAGCGTTGACCTTGATATCATAGCGGTGGTGGAGCCGACGGATGAGCCTGTTGCAGTCATAAAGTCCGAGGGTCACGAAGAGATAAGTGTCCGCACCGACGACCTTGAAATGCGAGAGAGCGAGCAGTTCAAGTCTGTGTCTATGCTTCGCGGCATCACCAAGGGCTTCACGGATCGCGGTTTTTCTGTCGGCGGTTTCCGCGCATACACCGTGTCCGATGTGGTGAAAGGCTCGGGGCTTTCGTCCTCCGCGGCCTTCGAGGTGCTCTGCGCCACGATCTATTCGTATCTTTACAACAACGGTGCCGTTGACCCGATAAAGATAGCTCAGATCTGCAAGTTCGCCGAGAACAAGTACTTCGGCAAGCCTGGCGGTCTTATGGATCAGATGGCGGCATCGGTGGGCGGCTTCGTCACAATAGATTTCAAGGACGTTGAGAGCCCCATAATCGAGCACATAAACGTAGATTTTGACAGCTTCGGTCACGCGCTCTGCATAATAGATACCAACGGCGGCAGCGGCGACCGCAATGCCGAGTATTCCGCGATACTTGACGAGATGCATGAGATAGCCGAGTATTTCTCGGTAACCAACCTGCGCCAGATCGTAAAGCAGGATATAATACTGAACATCAATATTCTCCGTGAAAAGTACGGGGACAGGGCGGTGCTCCGCGCGATACATTTCTTCGAGGAGAACAAGCGCGTGGATAAGCTTGTGAACGCGCTTAAACGCAATGATTTCCCGGCTTTTCTCGCTTCGATAAACGAGAGCGGAAACTCGTCGTATAAGTACCTGCAGAACGTATATTCCTGCAGCGACGTTACCCATCAGGGACTGAGCATAGGTCTTAACATAGCTGAGTATGCTCTTGACCGCAAGGGCGCGTCCCGTGTGCACGGCGGCGGCTTCTCCGGCGGTATTCAGGCGTTTGTGCCATTCGAGCTGCTCAAGCTGTTCAAAATGGAGCTTGAAAAGGTGTTCGGCAACGAGAGCTGTCATGTGCTGAGGATCCGTCCCATAGGCGGCTGTGAGATCGACATGGAGTCGCTGAAATAAATAATGTGTCCTCAATAACTGCCTTTTGGCAGTCATTGCCTGAAAGTCTGTAAAACAGACTTTCAGATGTTGTTCTAATGCACCTGCGGCGCATTTAAACAACGGACACATTCCTTGATGTCAAGCTCATTTCGTCCTTCGGACGAACAAAAGTGCAAGGAAAATCTTAAAATATAATTTTTCCTTGCACTTTTGCAACCGTGAAAAGCCTTCAAGCTGCGCTATGAAGACTTTTCGCGGTTGATGAGCAGACATGAAATACCCGCCGTATGGGCGGGACAGCGAAAGTATGCTTCGGGTCTTACTGATCTGATGTTACATAGGGCTCTGCCTTGTGAATGAGTGAGATGTCAACGAGAGCGTCTGCGGAAATGCCGTCCCCGGTGTATTCTTCGGACAGCACCTTGCCGAGCGCGCGTATCTCCGCAAGAAGCCCCGCCTTGTCATACGGAATGAGCAGTTTCATTCTCTTTGCGCTCTCCGGAAGGTTCTTCGCGATAAGATCAAGAAGCCTTTCAAGCCCCTTGCCGGTTCTGGCGGAGATGCAGACGGTGGTGTCGTCCTCGGGAATGTTGTAGTCAACCGTGTCGCATTTGTTCAGCACGTTTATCACGGGTATCTCCCCGCAGCCGAGCTCGGCGAGGAGCTTCTCGGTGGTGAGTGTCTTTTCCTTTGCTTCCGGGTCGGAAATATCCGAAACGTGCAGTATTATATCCGCGTTCGCAGCTTCTTCGAGAGTAGAGCGGAACGCTTCCACGAGATGATGCGGAAGTCTTCGTATGAGCCCTACGGTGTCGATGAGCGTGACGCTCCTGCCGTCCGGCAGCTCCACAGCCCGGGAAGTAAGGTCGAGGGTCGCAAAAAGCTTGTCCTCCGCAAGAACGCCCGCGTCCGTGAGCCGGTTCAGCAGCGTTGATTTTCCGGCGTTGGTGTAGCCGACTATAGCCGCAGTGAGCACGTTGTCTTTCTTACGGCGGCTGCGGGAGAAGCTCCGGCGCTGTTCAAGCTCTTTAAGATCGGATTCGAGCTTTTCTATGCGGCGCTGGATATGACGGCGGTCGGTTTCGAGCTGTTTCTCGCCCGGTCCGCGGGTGCCGATGCCGCCGCCGAGCCTTGACATCGAGCGGCCTATGCCCATGAGCCTCGGCAGACGGTATCTTAGCTGTGCAAGCTCGACCTGGAGTTTGCCCTCGTTGGAGACTGCACGGCCGGCAAAAATATCGAGAATGAGCATGGTGCGGTCGATGACGCGTACATTCACGATGTCTTCTATGTTTCGTATCTCGCTTGCGGTGAGCTCGGTGTCAAAGACTATTAGCTCCGCGCCGAGATCTTTTGCAAGTTCCGCAAGTTCGTCTATCTTGCCCTCGCCGAGGACAGTGGCACTGTCGGCGGAGGGGCGTTTCTGGACTACCTGCGCCAGCACTTCCGCGTTTGCGGTCTTTGCAAGCTCTTCAAGCTCGTCCATTGAGCTTTCGGCATCATATTCGCCGGTATCGAGGGCTGCAAGAATAGTTTTGACGGGTACTTTTTCATTCTGGTTTTCGGTCATGACATTACTTCCTTTTTAAGCGGGTGACGGGATATGAGATTATTGTTTGATATGGACAAAAAGGACTACGATCCGGAAGGCACAAAGACATTCCGGCCGTCCGTAAGAGGTGTGATACTGCGGGACGGAAAGCTTGCACTTGTCCGCAGCCTTAAATACGACTATTACAAGTTTCCGGGCGGCGGTACAGATGAGGGTGAGTCCCATACAGATACACTTGTGCGTGAGGTAAGGGAAGAAACGGGGCTTAACGTGCTGCCGGAGTCGGTGAGGGAATACGGGTACGTTTACCGTGCACAGAAAGGGAAGACGGAGGACGTTTTCGTGCAGGAGAATTTCTATTACTTCTGCGAAGTGTCGGAGAGCCTGTCCGATGTATCGCTCGATGACTACGAGGCTGAGGAGGAGTTCACGCTTGAATTTGCTTCACCCCGTTTCGCCGCAGAAGTCAACCGTACCCATAAGCATGGCGAAAAGGACGCAAGCGGAAATTTCGCGGTAATGAACGAGCGGGACACGAGAGTGATGGAGATGCTCGCGGAGGAGCTCGGACTATGATAATAATACAACAAGGAGAAAATATATGAAAGTACTTATTATTGACGGAAGTCCCCGTGTCGGCGGAAACACGTCGATCGCGGTGAACGAGATAGTAAAGACCCTTGAAGAACAGGGTGTCCGGGCGGAAGTCTGTAAGATAGGGAATAAAGCCATACGCGGCTGTATCGCCTGCAATAAGTGTGCCGAGCTTGGGCACTGTGTATTCGACGATGAAGTGAACGAGCTTGCGAAGAAGTTTGAGGAGGCTGACGGACTTATCGCCGCGACGCCGGTGTATTACGCTTCGGCAAACGCTACGCTCATTGCCTGTCTTGACCGTCTTTTTTACAGCACCGGTTTCGACAAGACCATGAAAGTGGGTGCAGCCGTTGCAGTCGCAAGACGCGGGGGCTGTTCGGCGACTTTCGACGAGCTCAACAAGTACTTCACGATATGCGGTATGCCCGTGGTATCAAGCCAGTACTGGAACAGCGTTCACGGCCGCGAGAAAGGCGAGGCTGAACACGACGGCGAGGGTCTTCAGACCATGCGGACTCTTGCGAGGAACATGGCGTTCCTCATGAAGTCGATAGCTCTCGGTAAAGAGAAGTACGGGCTTCCCGAAAAGGAACCCTGGATCGGCACTCATTTCATCGGCAGCAACCTTGACGGCTGAGACTATTATACAACATTTCAGTGGCAAATTGCAATAAGAAGTTGAAAAAATGCAGAAAATTCTGGGACATATAAGGCGCGCCTGTGAGAAATACGATATGATCGCGGACGGTGACGCTGTTGCGGTAGGCGTGTCCGGCGGAAAGGACAGTCTCGTGCTCCTTAATGCCCTCGTGCGCTACAGCCGTTTTTCGGCGCAGCGCTTCACCGTTACTGCGGTGACCGTGGATATGCGGTTCGGGGGCGAGCCGGGGGATTTTTCGTACATCTCGAAGATGTGTGAGGAGCTCGGCGTTGAGCACAGGATACTTCCGACCGATATAGCGCAGGTGGTGTTCGATGTGCGCAAGGAGCCGAACCCGTGTTCGCTGTGTGCGAAGATGAGACGGGGCGCGCTCATAGATGAAGCGCGGAAAGCGGGCTGCGGAAAGATCGCGCTGGGGCATCACAACGACGATGTTGTGGAGACGTTCATGATGTGCCTGTTCAACGAGGGCAGGGTAGGCTGCTTCTCTCCGGTGACGGAGTACCCCGACCGCGGTCAGACGCTCATACGGCCGCTGGTGCTCGCGCCGGAGAAGGATAGACTTTCCTGCTGCCGCAGAAACGGGATAACACCTGTGAAGTCCCTGTGTCCCGCGGACAAGCACACGGCGCGTGAGGAAATGAAGAAGTGGATAGCGGAGCGCGAAAGATCCGACAAGGGATTTAAGGTACGCATCTTCGGCGCGCTGGAAAGAAGCGGCATCGACGGCTGGAAGATCTGAACGCGGAGAGTGGAGGAACATTTGGAAAAGAAGAAATTTGATATAGATGACCTGCTCGGCGAGGACTATGAAGAGGACGAGGAAGAGTACGGCTACGAGGATTACGAAGAGTACATCGGCGACGATATTTACAACGATCACGGAGAATACGATCTCCTTGAGGATTACGACGATGACGAGTACGAGGAGTTTGTTGACGCTCCGCCGGTAATGCCGGCTCCGCGGGCGAAAACTGCCGAGTTTTCTGCCGTGCGGCGGAGTTATGAAGCGCCGGCTCAGGTACAAAAGGCTCAGACGGAGATACCGGCTGTCCGGCCCGCCGTGTCCGCGCCCACAGCCACGCCCGAACAGCCCCCGGCTCCGGTGGAGTTTTCGGACGAGCCGCCGAAAGGCGATGACACCGTTACCCTTGAGGTGCCGCTCTCGGTAATGGAGATAATCGACATTCTGAAAGAGCACACCTACACCTGCTATCTTGTGGGCGAGTGCGTCAATCTGCTGTACCTCGGCGAGAGAGTGATGGATTTCGATATCGCCTGCAACGCTTCGCTTGACCGCATAATCGCTATATTCGACGAGCGTTTCAAGACCCGTGAGGATCTGCTCCCCCGGGGCGAGCTCATCATAATCAACGGCGGTATGGGCATATCCGTAGCGCCTTATCGCTCACGCATCGACGGGAACGGCAGACCGATATACTGCAAGACCATAGACGAGGATCTCCACCGCCGCACGTTCACATCGGAGACGGTGGCATACAATCCCTATGCCGGGATATATGATCCCTTCGGCGGACTTGCCTGCATCTCCGAGGAAAAGACCGTTCTCAAGGCGATAGACGAGGAAGTGTACGAGAAGCTTGAAGCGGAGCGGGCGAAGATGAAGCCGAAATTGCGGGATCAGACCCCGAAAGTCGTCATTCCGGCTCTCCGGGACAATCCCGAGACCATAATGATAGCGATGCAGAAGTACGCCCGGGGCGAAGCGGAACTCAGCGAATACACCCTGAAGAACATCAACGACAACGCCGAGCTTACGGATATGATAATGCCGGCGGAGATATCGAGGTACTTCAGGCGCATTATCCTCGGACGCCGCATAACCGACGCACTGATAAATTTCCGCGAGGTGGTGTTCCGCATCTTCCCCGTGCTGCGTCAGGAGCTTGACTTTGACCAGAAAAGCGAGTATCAGGAACACACCCTCTACGAACATACCGCGAAGGCTGTGGGCTACGCGTTCCCGGATTACGCGGTGCGTCTCGCGCTGCTGCTGCATTCGATAGGAAAGTACGACTGTGCGGCAGACCGCGGCGATCACATGACATTCTACGGACATTCCGAGCGCGGCGTGATGCTTGCGCGGGACGTGTTCGAGGATTACGAAGCGGACGATGCTCTCCGGGAGCGGGTGCTGTTCATGATAATGCACCACGACGACCGGATATCGCCGGATAACGTCGTCCGTTACACCGAGTTCTGCGGAATGGAGTACACACGGCTCCTCCTTCTGATGCAGTCCGCGAATATCCGCGCCAAGAGCTCCGACCCGGTGAACGAGCGTGTCTCGTCAACGCTCCGCCAGCTTGCGGATAACATCACCACCCTCGGGAGCGCCCCCCGCGCCCAGACCCGTAAGACCGCGACAATAGACGGACTCAGGAACATCACCGATCTGCTCGGAAGAAACGGGATTTAGCCCGCGCTAACTTAATTTGCCAAAAATGTAAAATAGCTCTTGCAATTTTCCGTAATATGTGGTAGAATATACCTATAATATTTCATTGAAAGGAAGTACCCCCAATATGTTAGTATCGGCAAAAGATATGCTGAACAAGGCTCGTGACGGCAAGTACGCTGTCGGCCAGTTCAACATCAACAACCTTGAATGGACAAAGGCTATCCTCCAGACTGCACAGGAGTGCAATTCTCCCGTTATCCTCGGCGTTTCCGAGGGTGCAGGCAAGTATATGTGCGGCTACAATACCGTAGTAGGCATGACAAAGGGCATGATCGAGACTCTCGGTATCACTGTTCCTGTAGCTCTTCACCTCGACCACGGAACATACGAGGGCGCAAAGGCTTGCATCAACGCAGGCTTCTCCTCCATAATGTTCGACGGTTCTCATCTGCCTTTTGAAGAGAACTTCGCAAAGACCACCGCTCTCGTAAACACCTGCGAAGTGCTCGGTCTCTCCCTTGAGGCTGAAGTAGGCGCTATCGGCGGCGAAGAGGACGGCGTTGTAGGTATGGGCGAATGCGCAGATCCCGAAGAGTGCAAGAAGATCGCCGACCTCGGCGTTACTATGCTCGCTGCGGGTATCGGCAATATCCACGGCAAGTACCCCGAGAACTGGCCGGGTCTCAGCTTCGAGACTCTCGAAAAGATCAAGGCTAAAGTCGGTGATATGCCCCTCGTGCTCCACGGCGGCACAGGCATTCCGGACGACCAGATCAAGAAGGCTATCTCCCTCGGCGTTGCAAAGATCAACGTTAATACAGAGTGCCAGCTCGTATTCCAGGAAGCTACAAGAAAGTACATCGAAGACGGCAAGGATCTCCAGGGCAAGGGATTTGACCCGAGAAAGCTTCTCGCACCCGGCTTTGAAGCTATCAAGGCTAAGGTCAAGGAGAAGATGGAGCTCTTCGGTTCTGTCGGCAAGGCTTGATCGTCTGTCGGATCATAATGTTGGTCATCGCTCCCCGCGGTTTTGCGCTGCGGGGAGTTTTTGTGTCAGCTTTTTCCCGCCCGCATATAATGCATTGTGGGGAATTTCCCCGCGAAAGCAACAGACCAAGGAGGAAAAAGCAATGGCTACTTTCACAAATCAGGCGACCCTTTCATATAACAACATCACCGTAAGCTCCAACATCGTCACCGGCGAGATCACGGAAGTCCTTTCCGTGGCAAAGACCGCGATCTCCGACGCGTACAGCCCCGGCGAAACGCTCACCTACGCGGTGTCACTGGTAAATTCCGGCAGCACGGCACTTACCGGCGTAACGATCACCGATGATCTCGGCGCGTATGACTACAACGGCACGACCCTCGTTCCGCTCACATACGTTGACGGCTCGGCACAGTATTTTGCAAACGGCGTTCTTCAGCCCGCACCCGCTGCTTCGGGAAGTCCCCTTGTCATATCGGGTATAACCGTTCCTGCGGAGGGCAGCGTGATACTGGTTTATCAGGCTGCGGCTAACGAGTTCGCGCCCGCGGAAACGGGAGCTTCGATAACCAACACGGTCACCGTGAGCGGAACAGGCACACCGGCTGAGACTGCAAGCGCCACAGTTCCCGCAGAAAATGAGGCTATCCTTTCCATAAGCAAGTCTCTCAGCCCCTGCGAAGTAACCGAAAATGCGCAGATCACCTATACGTTCCTGATACAGAACACCGGCAATACCGCCGAGAACAGCGCTGTCATCAACGACACTTTTGATCCCGTCCTGCGTAATATTGCAGTTTCCGTAGGCGGTGCTTCTGCACAGTCCACCGATTACACCTACGACGAGATCACCGGAGCGTTTGAAACTGCTTCCGGCGCGTTCAGCGTTCCCGCAGCCACATTTACCCGCGACCCCGTTACCGGTGCATATTCCGTTGTTCCGGGCACGGCGGAAGTGACGGTTACCGGTACGATCTGAGACTGCCCGCAGTGACGTATAATGCATAACTGAAGCGTTCCCCCTCAGAGGTCACAGTATCACTGAGGGGGAATGTATTTTATGCGGCTGTGCCGTCGGTAGGTTCTACTCCGAAAATCGTAATGATTTTAGGGTCGATAATTTATTCCACGATCCTATTGACAACGAGCCTCGATGAGCGTGGCAGTCCGGCAGCACGGGCAGCCGCCCCCCGAAGGGCTGCTGCCCGGCTACCAGCCTA
>JAGBMA010000144.1 GCA_017635095.1 Ruminiclostridium sp.
AATTTGAGAGAAAAAGAGCTAGCCACGCCGTCTACTGCGTCAAACCTCCTAACCGGGCGCCAGCCCGGCTTCGTCGGCTTTCCTTGTATCCGACGCAGCTATCTCATTTTCTCTTTTCAAAGCGGTTTTTAGAGGTACCCTATTGACGTATCGCGGTATTTGTGATATAATATCAAAGTCAAAAAATCACAGACAAAAGAAAGTTGAGGACATAAATTATGAATATTGTTTGCTTGGATATGGAAGGCGTGCTCGTTCCCGAAATCTGGATAGCATTCTCCGAGGCTTCCGGTATCCCGGAGCTTCGCAGAACGACCCGCGATGAGCCCGACTACAACAAGCTCATGAATTTCCGACTCGGTATCCTTAAAGAGCATAAGCTCGGTCTGAAAGAAATTCAGGCAACTATTGCAAAGATCGACCCGCTTCCCGGCGCAAAAGAGTTCCTCGACGAGCTCCGTTCGATCACCCAGGTGCTTATACTCAGCGATACGTTTGAACAGTTCGCTATGCCGCTTATGAAAAAGCTCGGCTACCCCACTATTTTCTGCAACACCCTTGAAGTTGCTCCCGACGGCGAGATCACAGGATTCAAAATGCGCTGTGAGAAATCAAAACTCACAACCGTTAAGGCGCTCCAGTCCATAGGCTACGATACGATCGCCAGCGGCGACAGCTTCAATGATCTCGGTATGATACAGGCAAGCAAGGCAGGTTTCCTCTTCAAGAGCACCGACAAGATCAAGGCAGACTATCCCGATATCCCCGCGTTTGAGGAATTCGGCGACCTGCTCGATGCAATAAAGAAAGCGCTTTGAAAGTAAAGGCGGGCTGTATTCAGCCCGCCTTGGTTTTATCATATACCAGACCGTATTTCGCGTAGAACGCTTTTATGTCACGCTCTGTCCGCACAAGCTCGGAGCAGTGAAGCTTCCTGTCATGCTTGTCATAAAATCCGATAGTTTTCTCGCCGGTGCAGGTCGATGATTCAAGCCGTATATCATCTTTCGAGTAGCCGTCGGGGATAGGTGTTGTTTTCATAGCTTTACCTCCCAGTAGTATTTTCTTCTGCAGTCGGGAAAATCGTCAAGTACGCCGTGCTCCGGATCGTAAAATGTACCGTATGCGTAAAGTGACCAGTGCCAGCATCTCGGCGTCTCAAGGCTGAGAACGCACAGCGGCGGAAGATCGTCCCTGCAGGAAGCTTCACGGCGGGGATCCTGCATTATGTACCCGCGGCGCGCAAGATAGCTCTTCATCTCGGAAAGGCGGGTTTCACGGTCGTTGCCTAGTTCCCGGCATACGTCGCCCACATCTGTGCCGGTTATCATGGCAAGTACAGCCTGACCGCACTGCAGGTCGTTGGGTTCATGCACAAAAATTATTTCTCTCTTCATTCTCCGGTCATTCTCCTTATGAGCAGTCTCCCGTTTTCTTTAAGCCACCTGTCACAGCGGTCATAGTCGGGAAAGACCTTGTAAACATCGGCGTAGAACGCCTTTGAGTGGTCGTGGTGCAGTATATGGCACAACTCATGCACAACTACGCTGTCGAGCACTTCCGGCGGCGTCATCACCAGCAGGCAGTTGAAGTTCAGGTTCCCGCCGGTGGTACAGCTCCCCCAGCGTGTTTTCTGATTACGGATAGTGATGCGGTTGTACGTTACTCCCATAAGTTCAGCAAAGTAGGCTGTGCGGCTGGGAATTATTTCGGAAGCGAGTTCCGCCATTTTTCTGATCTCTGCTGCCGTGAAAGGGCGGGACTCCGCAAGCCGGGTGTTCTCTTCGAGCCGTTTGCGGACGTGTTTTTCTATGACCGCGCTTTTTTCCGTGAGAAAACGGACGATCTCTGTATTTGCAAGCCTCATGGGTGCGCGTACAACGACCCGTCCGTCCGCGGCTATTTCTGCCGACATGGTCTTACGGTGGCTGCGGATCACTTCTATTTCGGCAGAAATGCCGTCAATATGCATTGTAACAACTTCTTTCGGTCAGGGGATAAATATGGACAACGAATATAAAACCAAAGTGGTGCGAAAACATATCATATTCTATGGCAGCGTTCAGGGTGTTGGATTCCGCTGGAGAGCGGAACACGCCGCTGAGAGCTATGGGGTGAGCGGCTGGGTGCGCAATCTGTATGACGGAAGCGTGGAAATGGAGGCCGAGGGCACCGAACAGAGCATCGACAATATGATACTTGCCATAGAACGGGGATCTTACATCAGGATAGATGACATGAAGGTCAGGAACATACCGCCGGAGGGAAGCCGGTATTTCGGGATAAAATAGGCTCAGCGCTTGTTCTTGCCGCCTTTTTTTTCTTTGGCTTTGATGAGTTTTTCGGTGTTTACTATAAGAATGTCGTTTTCGGCTGTGACGATATGTTCGTTGGGGATGATCGTAAGTTCCCCGCGTATCATCATATACACCTTGACTCCGTATTTTGCGTTTATCTCGTCTATGTGCAGCCCCACAAGCCCGCTGGTCTTATCACAGAGTATCTCGCCGACCTCTTTTATATCATGGAAACGGGTGTCGGAATACTCGTTCTTGCTGTATTTTTCAACAAATCCCGCGCTTATGATACCGGTAGGGACTGCAACAACGCATACGCCGAGGAACGCGATCATGATCGCAATGATCTTGCCCACAACCGTTATGGGGTAAATATCGCCGTAACCCACTGTAAGTACGGTAGAAACGCTCCACCATATGCCGGAGAAAGCATCACGGAAAGACTCGGGCTGGGCATCATGCTCCGCGCCGTACATGGCGAGGGAAGCCGCGAGCATAAGAATGATTATCAGGAACAGCGAAGAAAAAAGCTGTTTTCTTTTTTCTATGAGGACTTCTTTTATAAGGTTGAACGAGTCGTACTGGGAATTTATCCTGAAAAGGTGGAATATACGCACGATACGGAGCATTCTGAACACCACAAATCCGTCCAGGAAGAAGAAGGGAAGTATGGTCAGCAGATCTATGATGCCTTCAACGGAGAAAATGAATTTCAATGCCGACCGCATTTTGCTTTTGCGGGGATAAAGAAGATCGGAAGTCCATATGCGAAGAAGGTATTCTATGCAGAAAATAATTATCGTCACATATTCCGTGGCTTTCAGGAAGAAAAGTATCGGTGAAAGTTCCGGGAACGTTTCGAGGAACATCACGAGGATATTTATTATAACGACAGCGGATATGAAGATATCAAATATACGGCTCGGTATGTCCTCTTTGTTGCCGATCTGGATTATGTCAAAAACGCGTTTCTTGCTCATACTCTCCTCCGTGCGCAACGTACTTCATGGGGTTATGCAATATATCCCGGTCGATATATTATATCACAAAAGCAGAAAATAGTCAAATATCCGGCAAAAAACTGTTGATAATTTATGCATTTTGTGATATAATTAATGGGTGTGAGAATTTTTTGTTCTCAGGAGGACTCACTGATGATCGACGGATATAAAATCGCTGCAGTATGCACTTCGCGCATTCACGAAGAGTATGTGAACAGTTACATAAATGAATTGAACAGCGTGCTCACAGAACATGGGTGGCGCGTATTGGTATATAGTGTCAATTCCGATCTCTATCACAAGACACGCTCGGATACAGGTGAAGCTGCGGTATTTGATCTTATAGATCCCGGCCGCACGGACGCGCTTATACTGTTCTGGGATAATCTGCTTGATGAGAGCGTAAGGGAAAAGCTCGTCGAAACTGCACGAAAAAATGATATTCCCGCCGTTGTTCTTAATCACGGGGTGATAGACGGCTGTATCAATATGATGTTCGACTACGAAAACGGATTCAGGGACATGGTAAGGCACGTTTTTGAACATCACCGGATCAACAGGATCCACATGATCGCGGGCTCCCGAGGTGTTGAGACGTCCGAGGTAAGGATAGCTGTCGTGAAGGAGCTTGCGGAAGAGTTCGGAGTAAGCTTCGGTGATGATAATATAAGTTACGGGGATTACTGGTCCCGGCCTACGGTCGAAGCCTGTGAGGCGCTTATCGCGAAAGGTGACCTGCCCGAAGCGATCATCTGTGCGAACGATACCATGGCTATAGCGGCATCAGGCGTGTTCAGAAATCATGGAATAAAAGTACCGGACGATATAATCATAACAGGATTTGACGGTATCAATGAGACAAAATACACTTCCCCGAAGATAAGCACGGTGAAATGCGATTTCGGTGAACTTGGAAAAGCAAGCGCCGAGGTGCTCCTGAGCGGGGATACTTCACCGAGAAGCATTTATATAATGCCGGATCTTCTTCCGTCGGAGTCCTGCGGCTGCAGCCCCGCGTACGCGGTAGATGTGTCCGAAGTGCTCACATCATACTGGAATATGTTTGAGCGCTACAGGAACGATGAGAGAAAGCTCAACATAATGTCTTCCAAAGTACAGAGCTGCACAGACCTTGACGAGGTGGAAAAGATACTTAATGACAGGGTGTTCTATGAGATGGTCTGTGTACTGAAAAAGGAATGCACGGATCCTTCCTGTGATCCGCTGACGGTGAATACCGACACGACTTTCGGCAGGGACATGGTGGTGCTTTTCGACACCGACAGATCTTACATCGGAAAAGACCGTAGGTTCGATATCTCTCAGATATTGCCGAGACTTGGCGAGCTTTTTGAGAGGAAGATCCCGCTTATTTTTACTGCAGTCCATTATTCCGACATTGCACTGGGGTATATCTGCTACTTTTTCAGTGCTCCCAACCAGGAAGAATACAATAAAATAGCTCAGACCAGCGGGTATATCAATTCGGCAGTGAGCGGCTACCGGAATATGCGCTATCAGCACAGGCTCAGGGAATGGATCGAGGAAGTCTATAAGTATGACGAGCTTACCGGTCTTTATACGCGAAAAAGCTTCTGCAAGGAGTATGAGCGTATGCTGGAAGAAGAAGGCTGCACGGAAATGACGCTTGTGCTGTGTGACCTTGACGGGCTCAAATACATCAATGACAATTTCGGCCACTCGGAAGGCGATATGGCGATACGCGTTGTTGCGAAAGCGCTGGAACTTGCTTGTCCGGGCGGTATCTGTTCCAAGCACGGCGGAGATGAGCTCCTCGCGGCAGTGCCGAGAATCGTGGATACCGATAAAGTAAAGCATGATATCGAGACTTTCATAAATGATTACAACGAAGCTTCCTGCAAGCCCTATAAGGTTTCGTCGAGCATAGGCATATGCACCGTATCGGGCGGGGATATGAGCTTTTCGAAGCTGTTTGCGGAAGCAGATGATCTTATGTACACGGATAAGGTCAAGAAGAAAAACAACCGTGCACGGTTTCCGGTAAACTGACGGAGGAGCGGAGATGGAACGTTGTATAGCTGCATTCAGCAGCCGCAGCACTCAGATAGGACAGACGTATTCGTTTGACGATGTATATGAACGTATTTACGAAAGCGGAGAAAAGCCTGTACTCATTATATTTGCGTCGGATTATGATAATTTCATGCTTTATTCCGGACTTTTCGGCGATAGATTTCCGGATACTACCGTTATAGGCATGAGCTCGTTCACGAGTTCTTCCTCCGAGGGTGGTTCGTCATCGGGGCTTGCGGCGGTCGCGGTCTTCAGCGGCATAGAATGCGCCGGCGGAGTTCTTAACGATGCCTCAAGATGTCCTCTTCTGCATAAAAAAGAAGCGGAACGTGCAATATCGACTCTCGGGATAAATAAGAAAGATGCGGGAAAGGTGTGCTGTCTTGAGTTCACGCCAGCCTTCGGAAAGCGGGAGGAGCTTGTGCTCGACGCATTCCGCGAAGCTTCCGGAGATCTTGATATCCCCGTTTTCGGCAGCACTGCGGGAGTACGCCGCGGCACAAAGCGTTCGCTTGTTTCCCTGAACGGGAAAGTGTATGATGACGCGTGCGTTTTTGTTTACATACGCAATCTTTGCGGAAGGATAGCTCTTCTCCGCGAGAACACATACAAGCATACCGATAATTTTTTCATGATAACCAATGTGGACAGCGAGCGCCGTATTGTCCACGAGTTCAACGGCAGACCTGCAGGAACGTATATCGCCGCGCTTCTCGGAGTGGAACCGGATGTCCTTAACAGAGATATCATGCTCCACCCGATAGGTCGGATATACGGGGAGAATATATATATCACAGATGGGGAAAGTGTTGACAAAAACGGGTCGGTAAGCTGTTTTTCCTATCTGTACAATTATTCCCGCGCGGTGCTTCTTGAACCCGATGATGCGAATGTATCATCAAAGCGTCTTATGGAAAAGATAGACCGTCTCGGATTTGCTCCGTCGTTCTCTGTTGCAATAAACTGTGCATATGACTTCGATATATTTGAGGATAAGGGATTTACCGAAGATTTTATAAAGCGGATCGGGGAAGATGCCGGTACATTTGTCGGAATGTCCGGGTGCGGCGAACAGGCTGACGGGCTGCATCTCAACAAGACGATGCTGTTTGCCGCATTTGAATGACGATCTTTGGAGGAAGCTATGGAAAGCATCACAAAAGGGTATGTTTCCGTTAATGATAACTGCATAGGCTGCGGGAGATGTATGCTTGAGTGCCCGGCGGCCGAATCTAATTATTCCGTTTACAGAGGCGGTTCCAGAAAACTTGAGATCGAACCGGCAAACTGTATAAGCTGCGGAAACTGCATGAATATATGCACTCACGACGCAAGAAGGTATGTGGACGATACGGATAAGTTCCTTGAGGCACTCAGAGCCGGAGAAAAGGTTTCCGTTATCTTATCCACAAGTTTTTATACGATTTACGGAAAGCGTGCGGAAAACATACTCGGGTATCTGCGGTCACTCGGCGTGAATAAGATATACGACTCCGGATATGGCGCTGATATATTCGTGTATCTTAACGCGAGGTATGTAAAAGAGTACATCGGCGATCCGAAGAAACGTCCGTTTATCCTCAACTCCTGTCCCACCGTTGTCAATTACATTCAGCGGTTTGTTCCCGAGTCGATAGACTATATCATTCCCGTGCAGTCGCCTCCGATATGTACTGCCATATACGCCCACAAGTATCTCGGAGATGATTCAAAGATCGCGTATCTGAGTCCCTGTCCGGCGAGACGTTCGGAATTTGATCTGCCTTCATCTGCCGGAAACATTGATTTCACAGTAACGTTCCGGTATCTCATGGAGCGTATCGGCGATGTTGATATGAGCGGTTTCAGTGCTGTCTCCGATCTGAACGCACCGGGATTCGGAAATATAATCTCCGCCGGAAGCGGGCTTCGCGAGTATCTCGCGTCCCTTTTCTCCGACGATGAGATAATCGTCAACTACAATAAGCTTGATGAAAGGACCACGGCGCTTATCGCGTCAATCCGCGATGAGAATGTACCGCACCCGTTCCTTGTTTCCGTTTCCGCGTGTGAGTTCGGCTGTGTTTCCGGAAGCGGCTCGGATATTTCCGTGCAGAACAATTTCGGGACTTATCTCGGCTCACTACAGAGAATACGCCGTGAGTCTGTGGCAAAGAAGCGTCAGTACCCGTCTTACTGGGAGCTTTACAGGTCTGTTGCGGATATGTTTATTGACATAGATCCGGACGATTTTACCGCCCATTTTGAGGACAGGTATATCCAGCTTCATAAAGTCCCCGAAAGAATAATAAATGATATTTTCGGCTGGATGCACATGAATACGGAGGAGAAGAGACACACGGACTGCCGTGCCTGCGGATACAAGACCTGCAAAGAAATGGCGTCCGCTGTCGCAAAGGGTCAGGCAAGGATAGAGGACTGTGCAAGATATGTGAACGAGGAGTTCAAACGCAAGCTGTTCTTTGATGACCTTACCGGGATCCTGAGCAGCCAGGGATTTCATGCGGAGATACCGCTATTCCTCCGCGCGAACAGGGACAAGAAGCTTATCATCGCTGCCGGAAACATAAACGGCATCAAGACTATCAACGATCTGTACAACTTCAATACCGGAAGCCAGGTCATCATATATGTTGCGAGAATGCTCAGCAATATCGTGAGCGGAAGGGGCATCTGTGCAAGGCTCGGCGGAAACAACTTCGTAATGTGCTTTGAAAACACGGAGGAGAACCTGCGCCGGCTCACTGCAATAAGATATTTCGACTGCGGCGAGATGGGGATAAATATGCCTGTGACCATGAGGTTCGGATTATGTGATATGTCCGGAATGTCGGATGTTCAGCGTCTTGTTAACTACGCTTCCTTTGCGATGCAGAAAAGTTATGATCGTTCGCGGAATTCTTTCAGGTGGTATGACGAAGAGATGAAAAACGAGATATCCGTTGAGTCTGCAATAACATCTCAGATGCGTCACGCTATGTACAACAACGAATTTACCATGTATCTCCAGCCTCAGTATGGGAGATCGGGCACGGAGCTTCTCGGCGCGGAATCGCTCTGCAGATGGATAAAGAATGACGGATCCATGATCTCTCCGGGTGTGTTTATCCCGATCTTTGAGAAGAACGGATTTATCAAGAAGCTTGACCGGTATATGTGGGAAAGCGCTTTCCGTCAGATAAGGGCATGGACGGATTCCGGGATTCATTGCGTTCCGTTATCCGTAAATATCTCGCGAATAAATCTTGTTGACGACGAGATAATAGATGTCATAGCCAAGCTCAAAGACACATATAAGATAAACGAAGATCTGCTTCATTTCGAGATCACAGAAAGTGCATATACCGATGATCTTAAAGCTATAATCGGCAGGATATCGAAGATACGCGAAATGGGATTCAAGATCGCCATGGACGATTTCGGGAGCGGTTATTCGTCGCTCAACACTCTCAAGGATATCCCTATAGATATACTGAAGCTCGATATGGGATTTCTCAGGGGCGAATCAAATATGGAAAAGGGAAGATGCATAATCGGATCCGTTATCGGAATGGCTCATTCCCTCGGGCTCAGTATTGTGGCGGAAGGCGTTGAGACTTCCGAACAGGCGGAATTCCTGAACAGCCTCGGCTGTGATGTGATCCAGGGGTATCTGTATGCAAGACCGATGACTGTCGGGAAATTTGAGGAACTTATCCGCTGATACTTCCTGAGTGAATGATGAATATTTGAAGAGCGGACTGCATAAATATAATAATGTGTCCTGAAATACGAAGCTTTCGTATTGATGCCGCCTAAAAGTATCGGTCTGTTTCCGTGAAATATCGCGGGCGCGGATCGGTGCGTCAAAATGCAGTCCGACAATGTCGGTAAAACAAAAGCCTGTATTATTGCAATACAGGCTTTTATACTGTTCTACTGTTTTCTTGCAAGGAAATAATCGTCGTCTTTCGTATAGTATGGACAGGCATTGCGTCCCTCGGACATGAGTCTGCAGAACTCGTCCTCGTCCATATTCACCGCACAGACATAATCGCCGTACTCGTCGTCATAGACGTTGTTTGCACAGCTGTCGCATGATATCTCAGCCATTTCCGATCACCGCCTCCGCACATTTTATCCCGTCCACTGCAGCCGAAACGATACCGCCTGCATGACCCGCTCCTTCTCCGCAGGGATACAGTCCTCTGAGAGAAAGAGAGCAAAGTTCCGGACCCCTTATTATGCGCACAGGAGAAGAGCTTCTCGTTTCCGGTGCAGTTATCACAGCCTCCGGTTCCGCGAAGAAATCCGCTTTCCGCGCAAGGAGCGGAAGCCCGTCTCTCAGCGTTTCCGCAATGAATCCCGGAAAAAGCTCGTCTATTCTTGCAAAACGAACGCCGGGCAGGTAGCTCGGCTTCACTTTCCCGAAATGATCCGAAAGCCGGGAACCGAGAAGATCCCCCGCGAGTGTCACCGGAGCCGAGTAGTCCGAGCCGCCCGATATGAATGCCGCCTTTTCGATGCTGCGCTGGAGAGCGGCTCCGGCGAGAGGATCGTCGCCGTTGAGATCTTCCGGAGTTACATTAACGAGCAGCGCCGAGTTTGCGTTGACAGCATCACGGGCATGGAGACTCATTCCGTTTGTCACCACAGTCTCCGGTTCGGAAGCCGCTGCCATGATATATCCTCCGGGGCACATACAGAATGTATAGAGGCTCCTTCCGTCGGGAAGGTGCACCGCGTATTTGTATTCGGCAGGCGGCAGGGCAGGGAGTCCGGCGAAGTTCCCGTAAAGGCTTCTGTTCACATCTTCCTGAAGATGCTCGATGCGAACGCCCATAGCGAATATCTTTCGTTCCATGGCGATATCCTGTTCCCTCAGATATCCGAAAGTATCGCGGGCGCTGTGACCGATAGCGAGAATAATGTTGTCGGTCATAAGTTCTGTCTCTCTGCCGTCTTTCTCATATACCGCGCCTGTGACTTTATCGTCTTTCCTCAGAATTACGGTCATCTTTGCGTCAAAGATGACATCTCCGCCCAGTGCTTTTATCTCACCCCGTAGTGCCTTTACCACATTTCTCAGGATATCTGTGCCGATATGCGGCTTTGCGCTGTACAGTATCTCCTCCGGCGCTCCGAACCTGACTAATTCGCGGAATATATGACGAATACGGGGATCGCGTATCCCGGTGGTGAGCTTTCCGTCGGAGAATGTGCCCGCGCCGCCCTCGCCGAACTGCACATTCGTATGCGCTGAAAGTATTCCGTTTTTGCGGAAGTTATCGACTGCGGCGGTACGGGTATCAACATCACTGCCGCGTTCGAGAACTATCGGAGCAAGCCCGCTCTGAGCAAGACAAAGGGCTGCAAACATTCCCGCCGGTCCGAATCCGATCACCACCGGGCGGTGTGCACGGGGGCTCAGATGCGGGACAGAGTATGCCTGTTCGTTTGCAGGGCAAACTTTGTTCGGCGGGTATTTTTTCAGTATTGCCGCTTCATTCCGTACTTTGAGCTCCACGGAGACGGTGAAATGGATATCATTTTTCTTGCGGGCATCTACCGATCGTTTCGCAAGATGAAGCTCCGATATATCCGACCGCTTCACGCCTATTGCTTTTGCCGAACGTTCCGCAAGCATCTCGTCGGTGTAGCCGAGTGGCATATAAATATCGTTTATTCTTATCATTTCATTGCCTTCCGAGTAAGTCAGACGCGGCACTTTTTCCTGCAAGAGCACCGGAAGAAAATGCAAAATCAAGATTGTATCCGCCGCATTGTCCGCAGATATCGAGCAGCTCTCCGCAGGCATAAAGCCCTTTTATCTTTCTGAACTCAAAGTTTTCTCTGAGTTCTTCTGCAACTATTCCGCCGCCTGTTATCTGGGAACGTTCATATCCTGCCGTACCCGTAACAGGGAAGGAAAGTGACTTGAGCGTCGCTACGGTCTTATCTATCATTCTGTCGTCAATATCTTTTGTAAGTTCCGGACAGTTACCAAGCGCCCGCTTCAGTACATATATGCCGAGCGGTCGGGTGAAGATACCGCTGAGGTAATCATCTGTACTTGCATAAGAGCGTATCTGCCTGAGGTTCAGAAGAAGTTCCCTGACCGCTTTCCTGCTTATATCCGGGAGGAGATCCATGCGGAGCTCACATTCGCTGTTTTTGTACAGTTCGTAAAGATGCGAAAGATCAAAAACGCAAATCCCGGAAACGAGACCGTCCGTGAACTGGACTTCACCGCGGATACTTTTTATGCCTTTACCGTTTGCGCAGAACACAACGTTAGCGTCTGCCCTCTGACCTTTGAGGGGTTTTACGAGCTTAGGATCCGTCATTAGCGGAACGAGCGCGGGGTACGCAGGTATGGTCTTTATCCCAAGAGCCTTGCATATGCCCAAAAGGCTCCCGTTGCTTCCGAGAGCGGGCTGGGACATACCGCCGCCGGCAAGAATGATCCTTTTTGCGGAGATGATGTCATCGCTGGCTTTGACCGCGAGCATCATTCTGTCGGAAACGTTGTTCCTGTCGATTCCCGAGATCTCAAGACCGCATATCTCCTCGACCCCGAGCCGGCTGCACTCAAGACGGAGCGCGTCGAGAACGGAGGCTGCGGAATGGCTTCTCGGGTATATGCGTCCGGCGCTGTCGCTTTCGCAGATAACTCCGAGTGACATGAAGAAATCGGTCACGGAGAAACCGCTTGTCCTTTTTATGAATTCTTTGCAGGTACCGCTGTAATTATCCGGAGAAAGGTCAACGTTGGAAAGATTGCATCTGCCGTTTCCCGTGGCAAGTATTTTCTTTCCCGTCCGCGGGAGACGTTCGATTATTGCTGCGGAGGATCCCGGTGAAGTCCTTTTCGCGTTTATTGCAGCGGCAAGTCCCGAAGCGCCGCCGCCGATGACAGCTATATCGAATGACCTCATAATGTGTGAAGCACCTCCAGACAGTAACTTCCCAGACTTACGATAAAGGGAAGAGTTATAAGAGAAAGTAAGGTGGAAACCGCAAATATCTGTGATGCATACTCGGAGTTGCGCTCATATTTGATCGCAAACATCGTACCTATCGCAGCGGCGGGACAGGAGAACTCAATAAGGGTTATGAGCTTCGCCGTATCTGCACACGGAAGGAAAGCGATAAGTGCAAATCCCGCTATCGGGAGCACAATGAGCTTGACTGCCGCAACAATATATATCCTCAGATTTTTCACGCTTTTGATTATGCCGGCGCTCATTATCGAAGCACCCGCAACTATCATCGCCAGTGGCGTTGTCATTTCGGCGACGTTGTTCAGCGCGGTGAATATCATATCCGGGAGCTTTATCTGCGTGAAGAAGAAGATTATGCCGAGTATAACGGCGATCACGGCAGGGGAGGTGACGGCCTTCAATAACGATGTGCGTCCTTTGCCTGCGGCTTTTCCCGACGACATCATAATTACTCCGTGGGTCCACACGAAGAGGTTGAACACGGTGATGAAGCCGTTCATTATGAACACGCCGTCGCTGCCGAAAACGCCGAAAATGAGCGGCGTTCCCATGAACCCGCAGTTTGAGTATATGACCGAGAACCGTTCTATGAGCGGATCCCGGCTATTTTTATCCCGGAAGATGAGTTTGGAGAGAAAAATGAATGCGATATAGGTAATGGCAGCCATCGCAGCGGTCCACAAAAATCCTTCTATGAGCTCGGCTCGCATATCTGTCATATATGAAAGGAAGATCAGGAGAGGATTTACTACATAAAGAACGAGGTTTGAAAGCTGCTTACGTCCCTCATCGTTTATCAGCCCGAATTTATAACAAAGAGCGCCGATAATGACGATCATGAACATTATCACCGTCTGGTTGAATACAGATTGTGCAGCGTCGGTCATGGTTGTTTCCTTTGCATAGATGTTTTTCTGATTTTATATCAACTGCCCCGTCCGGAGGGGCAGGGCAGTCATACGGTAATCTTATGGATCATCACACGTCCCAGCTGTTAAGGTACTTCTCCTGCTCGGGAGTAAGTTTGTCGATCTCAAAGCCCCAGAACTTTATCTTGCGCTCTGCGACAGCTATATCGACTTCCCTCGGAACGTTGTTTATCATGCTTGTGAGCTTGCCCTTGTTTCTTACGAGGTACAGAGCGGACTGCGCCTGTATCGCAAAGCTCATATCCATGATCTCGGCGGGGTGTCCGTCTCCCGCCGCAAGGTTCACAAGTCTGCCCTCGGCGATAACATTGATGGTATTGCCGTTGGAGAGCTTATAAGCCATGATGTTGTTTCTTGCAAGGTGGCTTTCCACTGCGATCCTGCGCAGGCACGCAACATCGACCTCAACGTCGAAGTGACCGGCGTTGCAGCATATAGCCCCGTCGTGCATCTTCATGAAGTCCTTCTCTGTGATGACTCCGCTGCAGCCCGTTACAGTAACGAAGAAATCGCCTATCTCCGCCGCCTTGTTCATGGGCATTATGGTAAAGCCGTCCATTACCGCTTCCATAGCCTTTATCGGGTCAACTTCGGTAACGATGACTTTTGCGCCGAGTCCTTTTGCGCGCATAGCCACACCTTTTCCGCACCAGCCGTAGCCTGCGACAACAACGTTTTTGCCTGCGACGATAAGGTTTGTGGTACGGTTTATACCGTCCCATACGGACTGGCCGGTACCGTAACGGTTATCGAAGAGGTGCTTGCAGTCTGCGTCATTTACGAGCATCATCGGGAATTTAAGCTCGCCCGCCTTGTTCATTGACTTGAGACGGATAATTCCGGTAGTGGTCTCCTCACAGCCGCCTATAACGTTGGGGATAAGGTCAGTGCGTTTGCTGTGGATATAATGCACGAGGTCACCGCCGTCGTCGATGATGATGTTAGGACCGGCGTCGATAACTTTTGATATGTGGCGTTCATATTCCTCGGGCGTGCAGTCATGCCATGCGAACACATTGAGTCCGTCGTGAACGAGGGCTGCCGCTACATCGTCCTGTGTTGAAAGGGGATTGCTTCCGGTGATGTACATTTCCGCGCCGCCTGCCGCAAGAGTCTTGCACAGGTACGCGGTCTTTGCTTCGAGATGCACGGAGAGAGCGATCTTCAGACCTGCAAAGGGCTTCGTCTCTTCAAATTCAGCCTTATAGCTCCGGAGCAGGGGCATATTGCGCTCTACCCAGTCTATCTTTCTCTTACCGTCTTCCCAGAGGTTTTCATCGCGAATTTCACTTGCCATTTTATTACGTCCTTTCGGTTTATTTACCGGAGATAATTATAACATATTTTGCCTGTTTCGTCAAGCGTTCACTGTAACATCGACTTCGTCGGGAGCGGGCGGCTCGAATAAGCCGTCCGCCTTTGCGAGAAGTCCTTCGTCGATATAGTAAGCTGTAGTGAGCCCGGCTGCTATATCCTCATTGCGTTTTTGGCGTCTTCGTTCCCATTCCTCGTCCGATATATCTATATAGTGGAGTTCGCAGGCTACCCCGTGTTCCGAGTAGAATTTCCGCGCATACTCACGTTCGCTTCTTTGCCACAGCCCGGTATCGAGCACCACGTTTATGCCTGTTTCAACAATTTCAACCGACTTTTCAAACAGGTATGCCCTGATCTTTTCAACATATTCATCGTGTTTTTCAACGGCGTACAAGCCCGAAAGCGCGAGATTTATCTCATCTATGGACAGTATTACCGCATTCCTTTCCTTACGCATCTTTTGTGCGTATGTGCTCTTGCCGCTGCATATCCTGCCGCAGGTCATTATTACTTTAGGTGTTCGTTTATATGCAGAAGCGCTTTTTTTCTTTAGCAGGATCAGGATAACAGTGCTTATTACGGCAGTGATCGCTGAGATGATATACACAGGCATGAACACGAGAGGAAGGATCGCCGCAGTATATAGGAATGCTTCGATCCCGTAGATCGCTGTAGTTGCCTCAAAAAGCCCGACATCTGTACCGGTAAAGAATGTGATGGCGGCAACAGCGATCAGGAAAGCCCAGGGCAGCAGGGAAATGGCGAGTATTACGAACGCTATGACTTTTATTGTTTTATGCTTCTGTGACATTGTCTTTCCCCCTTTGCTTTTTGTCCTTGTTTATAGCTGTTATCGCCCCGACTATTGAAGCCGCGGTAAGTATGACCGCACAGATATATACGGGAAAGGCTTTAGACAAATGTTCTGTCCATGTCAGTATAAACGCGACGAGACCATATGCTCTGCCGGTCATAAACCATATTCCCTCAAAGATATTGTATATGCTGATAACGAGAGTATAAAGCCACGGTATCTGTGAGATACCGAGAAGAATGAACGCAATGATCTTTATGGGTCTTGTCTTCATCACCATTTTCTCTCCTCATGCGGGCAGTACATACGTTTCTTCAGCGCCCGGAACTCAACGTAACAGCCGCACTTTGCGCACGTCCCGTCGTTCAGAGAGTCACATTCGCGGCAAATTGCAAGACGGCGTCCGTATTCGGCGCTGTCAGCCCTGTCTTCTTCTGGCATGGCTTCTTTCAGCTCTTCGAGGGTTTGTATAAGGTCGGAAGCTCCAAGTTCTTCAAGCAGACACCGCCTGCAAATACGATTTTCCTGCATAGAGCTCCCTCCGTGTCACCAGATTTCTTCCAGTATAACATATTTTTGTATGTAATGCAATAAGCAGGCAGGAAAGATGCACAGAAACAGAATGATTTATGGTTTTTCTGATAAATTTTAAAAAAACTATTGACTTATTCGGAAAAATGTGTTAAAATAGATAAGCAATCGGGTCACGGCTCGATAAATGAACTTTGGAGTGGTGTCCGAGTGGTTTATGGAGCTGGTCTTGAAAACCAGTGATCCCGCAAGGGACCGTGGGTTCGAATCCCACCCTCTCCGCCAGCCTTTTGGCTTTATATTTGATGGATCGGCACTTGCAGAAATACCCAAGTGGTGAAGGGGCTCCCCTGCTAAGGGAGTAGGTCGGGAAACCGGCGCGAGGGTTCAAATCCCTCTTTCTGCGCCAGGCGCAACGGCGCCACCGGATAAAGCCTCCGCGAGATACTTCTTGTCGGAGGTTTTGTTTTACCCTGAAAATTATAGCATTCAAGAAAGTAAGGCGCGACAGAGCCGCCGAATCCCGTCCCGGATTTACCTGAGACGGGCATTTTTCTTTTGTTTTCCCAAAGTTCGGAAATACTATTGACAATTCCGTAAAAAAGTTGTATAATACCTTCCATATCGTAAGGATATATTTTGCAATAAAACTGAATAAGAAACATCAGGTGTCGGGAAGTCTGATATTATCAGGCTTGTTCCGATGAAAAGGGAAACAGGTGAAAATCCTGTACGAACTCGTCACCGTAAACGGGGAATGCTGCGATGATTATGCCACTGCCGAATGGCGGGAAGGTTTCGCAGTGTGACGATCTGTAAGCCGGGAGACCTGCCTGCTGTTTGTACAGAGAGTGATACTCTCAATGCCGCGAGTAATCGGCAGTATGGTTTTCAGAGATCCGTTCTTATCGGACGGGTATTCTTGATCGTGCTATGCTCCTGCTCAGGCAGGGGCATTTTCGTTTTACTGGGGAAAAGGGGGAGAACGGATTGAACGACGGGGTATTTACTGTCGAATTGACTATGAGCGGCGGTACGGGAAAAGCGCACATTCTGTCACCGGTAACACTTACCGTGAACGGCGGAAAGATGACCGCTTCGGTGGAATGGAGCAGCTCTAAATACGATCTCATGGTGGTCGGAGGAGAGAACTTTTATCCTGTGAACGATGACGGCAATTCCCGGTTCGAGATACCCGTATATACTCTTGAAGAACCGCTTCCTGTGCAGGCTGAAACTCTTGCAATGAGCGAACCTCACCTTATAGATTACGAACTTGTTTTTGATGCCGGGACGCTGAGACCGCTGCATTCGGAAGGATCGTTCCCGGTACTGCCTGTTGCTGCGGGAGCTGCAGCAGTGATCTGCGTTATCATTGTTTCGGCTGTGTTGGTGAAAAAGAGAAAGAAATGAAAGTGACCAGAAGGATCGCTGCGGTAATTTGCACGGGTATGATGATAATTAACCTGTGCGGCTGCAATACCGCAACGGAAGCTGACGCATTGCCTTTGTTTGAAAGCTGCGGAGAACCGCTGAAACTTGAAAACGATATTGCGGAGTGCTTTACGATTTATGAATACTCAAACGGCGGTTCGCTTATCGAAACGAACAGCGGCGACAGACTTCTCGTTGTCCCGGAAGGTGAGAAAGCTCCGGCTGTGAACAGTAGCACTACAGTGATATCTCTGTCTCCTGAAAGAATATATATGGCTGCAAGCGCGGTGATGTGCTTCTTTGACGCTCTTGAAAGGATAGACGACATACGTTTTTCCGCTCTTGAAGCGGGGGACTGGTATATTGAAAACGCCCGTGACGCAATGGAAGCGGGTGAGATGGTTTACGCCGGAAAGTACCGTGAGCCGGATTATGAAACTCTTCTTGCGGAGGGCTGTGATCTTTCCGTCCAGTCCACAATGACCGAACACGTTCCGGAGGTCAGGGAAAAGCTCGAAGAACTCGGCATTCCTGTGTTTGTTGACAGATCAAGCTATGAACCGCACCCTCTCGGACGATGCGAGTGGATAAAAGTGTATGCGCATATCTGCGGCTGTCCGGAACTCGGAGAAAGGCTTTTCAATGACCAGAAAGCCCATTTCGACGCGCTTGCGGTAAATGATACCGGAAACGAAGCGCGGCTGACTGCCGCATTCTTTTATATAAGCTCATCGGGCAGAATAGTCACGAGAAAGTCCGGTGATTACATCACAAAGATGATAGAGATAGCCGGCGGGGAAAATGTTTTTGATTTCGTCGGAGATGATAATGCGTCATCTTCCGTCACCGTGGAGCCGGAGCAGTTCTATGCAGATGCAAAGGACGCGGACGTTATAATATACAACTGTACCATAGGCGGAGAGATAGCGGATATCGGCGAGCTGATATCAAAGAACAGCCTGCTTGCGGATTTCCGCGCGGTAAAGAACGGGAATGTATGGGCTACGAACAGGAGCGTATATCAGGAGATAATGAAAACGGGAGAGATACTTACGGATCTGAGCAATATTTTTTCCGGCTCGGACAGCGAACTTGAATATCTGTACAGACTGCAATGAAAAAAAGACTTATCTTTTCCTTTGCTCTGCTGGTTCTGCTGCTCATAGTGTTCATAGCCGTGAGCATAACTGCGGGAAGCGTTAACATACCGCCGGAGGAGCTTCTGAGGATATTTGCGGGAAATCCGGAAAACGAAACTGCTTCCGCTATAGTCCTCAAGATAAGGGTGCCGCGGACACTTGCCGCCGCTATACTCGGCGGTGCGCTCGCATTGTCGGGATATATGCTACAGACGTATTTCCATAATCCAATAGCAGGACCGTTCGTGCTCGGTATATCGTCGGGCGCGCGCCTTACAGTGGCACTGGCACTGATAGCGTCGGCGGGCGGTGCGCTCAGAATGAACTCTGCGGTAATGGTCATATCGGCGTTTGCCGGAGCGCTCATTTCAATGCTTGCTGTATTGCTGATGTCGTCGCGCATAAAAAGTATGTCGCTTCTGGTGGTATGCGGAGTTATGATAGGGTATATCTGCACCGCGATAACAGATATCGTCGTGAATTTTGCGGACGACTCGGATATCGTAAATCTGCATGACTGGGCGATAGGAACGTTCTCGGGAATGAAGAGCGACGGGCTTGCCGCCTGTTCGATAGTCGTGTTTGCCGCGCTTGCAGCCGTGTTCATGCTTTCAAAGCCGATAGATGCGTACAGACTCGGTGAGGGTTACGCTGTGGATATGGGTGTGAATATAAAGGCAGTGCGCATAGCCATGATCGTGCTTTCAAGCCTGCTGTCCGGCTGTGTTGCCGCCTTTGCGGGACCGGTATCGTTTGTGGGGATAGCTGTTCCGTTTCTTGTGAAGATGCTGCTCGGTACTGCAAGACCGATATTCATGATACCGGCGAGCTTTCTCGGCGGCGGTGTTTTCTGCATCGTGAGCGATATCATAGCGAGAACGGTCATAGCACCCTCGGAGCTTGGCATAAGTACGGTCACGGCAGTCCTCGGAGCGCCTGTGGTGCTTGTGATCATGTTACGGAAGAATAAAGAAAATGCTTGAAGTCAGGAACCTATGTGCAGGATATAACGGGGTCGGTATCGCACATGACATTTCATTCACCGTGAAAAGCGGTGAGATATTCACGCTTATCGGCAGGAACGGCTCCGGAAAATCTACACTGCTAAAAACGCTTTGCGGCCAGCTTCCGCCGGTATCCGGTGAGATCTTCATTGACGGCTGCGAGAAGTCCGGAATGTCACGGAATGCTTTTGCAAGAATAGTTTCCGCTATGCTTACGGACAGACCCAAGACCGATATGATGACCTGCCGGGAGGTTACGGAGACCGGCAGATATCCATATACCGGAACTTTCGGGCTCCTCGCGGAGAACGATAAACGTGCAGTAGATGAAGCCATGCGCCTTACAGACACAACGGATCTTGCCGACAGATACTTCTCGGAGATAAGCGACGGTCAGAAACAGCGTGTCATGCTTGCCCGCGCAGTCTGCCGCGAACCTAAACTGCTGCTTCTCGATGAGCCTACATCTTTTCTCGATATACACTATAAGCTGACATTCCTTGAAATGCTGGATAAACTGCGGCGGGAACGTGATATTGCAGTCGTCATGTCCATGCACGAGACGGAGCTTGCAGGAAGCATTTCCGACAGAGTAATGCTCATCAGGGACGGCGTGTGCAAAGGCGTGGGCACTCCTGCGGAGATGCTTGACAAGCACACTCTCACAGAGCATTTCGGCCTTACGGAAGAGCTTTACGACAAGTATATGAACAACGTAAACCAGGGTCAATGACCTTGAAATAAAGAAAAGGAGATAACAAAAATGGCAAGAACAACAAAAGCAACGGCAGCGATCATGAGTGTGATCTGCACACTTTCACTTGCAGGCTGCGGCGCAAACACGGCATCTACAACGACTGCAGCAGCACAGACGGCTGCTACGGAAACAACGACAACGGCTTCAGAAGCCGCTGAAAAGGCAGAAGATACAACGACGACTGCTGCATCTTCCGAGGAGGCGGAAACTGTGAACGAAGAAACATCTGATGTAAAGCCCGTTATTCTTACCGTAAGTTTCGGTACGAGCTATAACGACAGCCGTGAAGCTACTATCGGCGCGATTGAAAAAGCCATAGCCGACGCAAATCCCGACAAGGAACTGCGCCGCGCTTTCACAAGCCAGATCATCATAGATAAGCTCAAGGAGCGTGACGGTATCGAGATCGACAACGTCGATGAGGCATTTGACCGCCTTGAGAATGACGGCATAAAGGAGCTTATCGTTCAGCCTACACACGTTATGAGCGGATTTGAATACGACGATCTTATGAAGGTAGTGAGAGAACAGGCCGATAAGTTCGACAGCGTAAAAGTCGCTTCTCCGCTTCTTACCACCGACAATGACTATACTGACGTGATAAACGCGATAACCGTTGCGACGGAGGAATTTGATGACGGCGAGACCGCTGTCGTATTCATGGGACACGGCACAGAGCACCCTGCAAACGCGACTTACGCAAAGCTCCAGAGTATGCTTACAGACGCGGGAAAGACCAACTACTGCATCGGAACTGTGGAAGCTGAACCGTCCATAGATGATGTTATTGCATTCGCAAAGAACGGCGGTTACAAGCGCGTTGTTCTTGAACCTCTCATGGTAGTTGCGGGCGATCACGCAAACAATGATATGGCAGGCGACGAAGAAGATTCGTGGAAGACTATACTCACGAATGAGGGATTTGAAGTAGTTCCGGTACTCAGAGGTCTCGGAGAGATCCCTGCTATACGCGATATATATGTGGCGCACACCGCTTCCGCACAGCCTCTTTCCGCTGAAAGCGCGGCTCCCGCAGCAGTCGGCGCAGTAGAAGACGGAACTTATAATATCACTGTTGATTCGAGCTCGTCCATGTTCAAGGTGGTGAACTGTGAACTCACAGTCTCCGGCGGTGAGATGACCGCTGTCATGACACTGAGCGGTACGGGTTACGGCAAGCTTTTTATGGGCACGGCGGAAGAAGCTGCAGCAGCAGAAGAGAGCGACTGCATACCCTTTGTCGAGAACGCGGACGGTGCATATACATACACTGTTCCCGTTGCAGCCCTCGATACACCCATAAACTGCGCGGCATGGAGCATAAAAAAGTCGGAATGGTATGATCGTGAGCTCACTTTCAATTCCGCAGATATCCGTGCATAAAATAAGAGAATAAGATATGCTGAACGAATATGTATTCCGCAGCGGTAAAAAACTCCGCTGCGGTTATACTACAGGATCATGTGCGGCGGCAGCTTCAAAGGCTGCCGCTGAAATGCTGTTATCCGGGGAAAAATGCGGCACTGTTGAGCTTGCTACGCCGAAGGGTATAATGCTGAGTCTCGATGTAGCGGATCCCGTAATTGAAAGCGGATATGCGTCCTGCGCCATAAAAAAGGACAGCGGCGATGACCCCGATATAACGAACGGGACTCTTATTTATGCAAGGGTCTCTCTGAAGCCTGAGGGTATCGCTATAACCGGCGGTATTGGTATCGGAAAGGTAACGCGACCGGGGCTCGACCAGCCTGTAGGTGAAGCCGCGATAAATTCCGTACCGCGGAGAATGATCGGAGAGGCAGTTGAAAGCGTTGCCGATAAGTACGGATACAAGGGCGGTTTTGCAGTCGAGATAAGTGCTCCGGACGGAGAACGTCTCGCAAAACGCACATTCAATCCGCGGCTCGGGATAGAAGGCGGCATCTCAATAATCGGTACGAGCGGAATAATTGAGCCTATGAGCAATGCCGCACTCGTCGATACGATAAGAACGGAAATAAAAATGAGAAAAGCCGAGGGCCACGAAACGCTTTTGTTCACCCTCGGAAATTACGGTGAAAATTTTATCCGTCGGGAACTACCGATGGATCTTGAAAAAAGTGTCAAGATAAGCAACTTCATAGGCGATGCCATCGACATTGCACTTGAATACGGTTTCCGCGGGATATTGATAATAGGACATATCGGAAAGCTCGTGAAGCTCGGTGCAGGGATAATGAACACCCATTCGTCACAGGCGGACGGGAGAATGGAAGTGCTCGTCACTTGCGGTCTGCTTGCAGGCGCGGATAATGAGACGCTCCGTAAGATCCCGGAGTGCGCCACGGCAGATGCCGCGCTCGATATACTCGATGAAGCGGGATATATGCAGAAAACACTTGATGTCCTCGCCGGTCGTGCAGGATATTATCTTGATGCGAAAGTAAAAGGTGAAGCGGTCACGGGGGCTGTGATGTTTTCGGATATGCACCCGGTGCGGGTGATGACAAAGGACGCGGAAGAACTTATACGGCGTGTTGCGGAGGAATATAATGGTTGATTTTGTTGGAGCGGGGTGTGGTGCACCGGATCTCATAACGGTACGCGGAATGCGGCTTTTGCAGGCGGCGGACGTGATAATATACGCGGGATCGCTCGTAAATCCGGAATTGCTTTATCTCGCTGAAAAGGGCTGCAAGGTATTTAACAGCGCAAAGATGAGCCTTGACGAGATCATTGATGTGATACGAAAAGCGGAGAGTGAAGGAAAACATACGGTACGTCTCCAGACCGGAGATCTTTCGCTTTACGGCGCGCTCAAAGAGCAGACAGAGCGGCTCGATGAACTTGGGATAGGCTACAGGATAACGCCCGGGGTAAGTTCCATGTTCGGCGCGGCTGCTGCGCTCGGAGCGGAATATACGCTTCCCGGAGTTTCTCAGTCCGTGATAATTACACGAATGGCGGGACGGACGGAAGTTCCCGACGCGGAGAGTATCGAAAAGCTTGCTTCCCACGGCTGCACAATGGTGATATTCCTGAGTTCGGGAATGACGGAGGAGCTTTCCGGGCGTCTTATAAACGGGGGCTTTCTGCCGGAAACGCCGGCGGCGATCGTTTATAAAGCAACATGGGATGACGAAAAAATTATGCGCTGCACGGTCGGAACACTTCACAAAACTGCCCTTGAAAACGGCATAAAAAAGACGGCTCTCATAATAGCCGGAAATGTTCTCGGGAGCGATCATGAGCTTTCAAAGCTTTATGACCGGACATTTGAGACGGAATTCAGAAAGGCTGAAAAATGAAGATAGCTGTCATCTCTCTGACCGGAAACGGGAGAATATTGTCCGGGAAAATCGCCGCCGGGCTCGGGAGCAGGCACAGCGTGACGCGTTTCTGTCATACCTCACACAGCGACGATGATTCTGTCCCGTTTGACAGCCTTAATTCCCTCACAGAACGGATCTTCGGCAGTTATGACGCACTTGTTTTTCTGTGTGCAGTCGGTATAGCCGTCCGTGTCTGCGCCCCGCATATAGTATCAAAGCTTTCGGATCCTGCGGCGGTCGTGGTCGATGACACCGGAAAGTTCGCCGTGTCGCTTTTTTCCGGCCATATAGGAGGTGCGAATGCACTTGCCGGAAAGATCGCGGAGCTCATAGATGCCACCCCGGTGATAACTACGGCAACAGACAGGCACGGGCTTTTTTCACCGGATATCTTCGCAAAGCAGAACAGGCTCGTGATCTGCAATATGAACGCGGCAAAGGCGGTCGCGGCGGCTGTGGTGAACGGAGAAAAAGTCGGTGTGGTATGCAGATACCCGCACGGCGCTGTACCGGCGGAACTTACGGAATGCACCGGCGGCAGCATCGGAATATGTATAACGGATAAAGCAGGTGACAGACCGTTTGATACCACTCTCGTACTGATGCCGGAAAATCTTGTGGCAGGTATCGGCTGCAAAAAAGGCACTTCGGAAGAAAAAACAGAGGAACATATAGCAGCTGTGTTTTCGGCGAACGGACTTGATATACGGAGATTATCCGCGGCTGCAACAATAGATATAAAGGCTGATGAACCCGGACTTAACGGATTTTGCAAAACGCACGGCATCACATTGAGGACTTTCTCTGCGGAAGAGCTCATGAGAGCCGAGGGAGAATTTACTCACTCGGATTTTGTCGAAAAGACTACCGGCGCGGATAACGTGTGCGAACGTGCCGCGGTCTGTGCAGGCGGCAGGCTTATAGTCCCCAAGACCTGCGGCGGCGGAGTGACTGCCGCAGTGGCGGAACTTGCTGTGAATATTGATTTTGAAAGGAAAGACGACCTATGCTTTATATAGTCGGAATGGGAAAAGGCTCTTACGAGGGCATGACCGGAGAAGCAGTGAACGCGGTCACATCAAGCTCGGTCATAGTCGGCTACACAGTCTATGCCGATCTTCTCAGACCGTATTTCCCGGACAAGACGTATTATACTACCGGAATGAGGCAGGAGAAGGAAAGAGTGCTGTATGCGCTCGGGAAGGCGGCGGAGGGAGTTGATGTGTCGCTTGTATGCAGCGGAGATGCGGGCGTTTATGGTATGGCGTCACTTGCGTATGAGCTGGCGAGCGGATTTCCCGGTGTCACGATCAAAGTCATCGAAGGGGTCACTGCCGCGCTTTCCGGGGCAGCGTTGCTCGGTTCTCCGCTCACCAACGATTTTGCGGTAATAAGCCTGTCCGATCTGCTTACTCCGTGGGAAGTGATAGAGAAAAGACTGAAAGGGGCTTCCGAGGGTGATCTTGCAATAGTTCTGTACAACCCTATGTCGCATAAGCGCACCGAAAACCTGCGAAAAGCCTGTGATATCATTTCCGGATACCGACCGGACGAAACGCCCTGCGGGATCGCGTCAAACATCGGGCGGGACGGCGAGAACTGCAGGATACTCACGCTCGCGGAACTGCGGGATACTGCGGTGGATATGTTTACCACTGTGTTTGTCGGTAATTCCGTTACCCGTGTAACAGAAGGAAAACTTGTGACGCCGAGAGGGTACAGGCTATGAAGAAGCTGCTGATCTTCGGAGGTACCACCGAGGGAAGAGAGCTTTCGGAATGGTGCGAGGCGAACGGGATTTATGCAGACGTTTCAGTCACTACAGACTATGGCGCGAGACTTCTCGGGAGCAGCGAACTGCTTAATATATTTACCGGCAAACTCGACAGCGGTGAGATGAAGTCGCTGATAAAAGCGGGAGATTATACTGCCGTCGTAGATGCCACTCACCCGTATGCAGCCGAAGCTACCGCAAATATTCGTGCCGCCTGCAGCGAAGCGGGAGCTGTTTACTATCGTCTTTTGCGCAGACCGGCTGAGCTTTCGGGAGTATGTGTAAACAGTATGAAGGAGCTTATACAGATCCTCGACAGCACCGATAAAGTTATTCTCAGCACACTCGGCAGCAAGGAGCTCCCGGAGCTTGCAAAAGTAAAAAACAGAAGCAGGATATGGCTTCGTGTGCTTCCCGCGGAGGGGATAGCCGAACAATGTGTAAGATACGGCTTTGACGAAAATCATGTAATTCAGGGAAAAGGCCCGTTCACAGTCGATCAGAACATTGCGCACATAAAACAGAGCGGCGCACAGTTACTCGTTACTAAGGAAAGCGGTGCAGCAGGAGGCTACCCGGAAAAAACGGAGGCTGCCGCAAAATGCGGGATCAGAACAATAACTATCACACGCCCGAAAGAAGAAGGGCTGACTTTTGATGAGCTCAAAATGATAATAACGGAGAAAATATGAAGATATATATTGTCGGCATCGGCATGGACGGTGACAAGACACTGACAGCCGAAGCAAGGAACGCAATACTGGGCGCCGATGTTCTTATCGGCGCGCGACGCATGACAGGGCCGTTTCTCGGACTTGGAAAACCTGTCTTTGAAAGCTGGAGACCGGAAGAGATACGGGAGCATATCCTGAATAGCGGCTGCGGTACAGCGGCTGTTCTCATGTCGGGGGACTGTGGATTTTTCAGCGGCACCGAAAAGCTGCTTGAAGCCCTTTCAGACTTCGATACGGAAGTGATACCCGGTATTTCCACTCCGGTCTTTCTGTGTGCAAAAGCCGGGATCCCCTGGCAGGATATGCATTTCGTAAGTCTGCACGGCACAGACGGGAACATCGTCCGAAATGTGCGCAGGAACAAGCGGTGTTTTTTTCTGCTTGGGGGCGATGCAGCGCCGGCGGATATTTGCAGGAAACTCTGTGAATACGGTATGAACGCGGTAAAAATTTATATCGGTTCTCGGCTCGCATATGTTGACGAATATATTGCCGAGGGGACTGCGGAGCAGTTCACCGATATAAAATGCAACGGGCTTTGTGCGGTAATAACCGAGAATAATGAGCCGGAAATGAGCATACCTTCCGGCATTCCCGACGGCGAGTTTATACGCGGCAGCGTTCCTATGACAAAATCCGAGATACGGGCGGCTGTTGCATCGGAGCTGAAAATATGCTATAATGATACGGTATGGGATATAGGCTGCGGCACAGGCTCGGTAAGCATTGAATGCGCTCTTTCTGCATGGAACGGAACTGTTATTTCCGTTGATAAAAACGAAGAAGCAGCGGCTTTGACGAGAGAAAATGCAGTTAAATTCGGCTGCGATAATATACAGGTAGTATGCGGCAGTGTCCCGGAAGTGCTTGCCGGACTGCAGCGGCCGGATCGTGTGTTCATAGGCGGCGCGGGCGGAAACATTTCAGCCGTAATTGGAACCGCGTTCGCCGATGAGAACAGCCCGCGTACCGTTGTGACCGCTGTTACCGTTGAAACGCTCAATGAAGCGGTCTCCGCGTTCAGGGAAAGGGGCATCGAGCCCGGGATCACACAGATCTCGGCGGTACGCACGAGGAGTGTCGGAAAGCATACCATGTTCGATGCACAAAATCCGGTTTTCATAATAACGGGCGGTGGAAGATGAGAAGAGTGCTTATTGCCGGAACTCACAGCGGCTGCGGAAAAACTACGGTGACCTGTGCAGTGCTTGCTGCTCTTAAAGCGCGGGGGACAGATGTTTCCGCGTTCAAATGCGGTCCGGATTATATAGACCCAATGTTTCACCGCGAGGTGCTCGGGATTCCGTCTCATAATCTCGACAGCTTTTTTTGCAGCGACGATACGCTGAAGTATCTGCTTATGGAGAATTCTCGGGGAAGCGATATTGCGGTGATCGAGGGCGTAATGGGATATTATGACGGTGCCGACGGGCGCGGCAGTGCTTTTTCCGTAGCTCAGCTTACGGGAACACCTGTGGTCATTGTCATAGACTGCCGGGGTATGAGCGAGTCAATAGGCGCGGTGATGCGTGGGTTTCTTGAATACAGGAGCCCATGCATGATCGTCGGATTTGTGTTCAACAAGCTGCCGGAGAAGCTTATCCCGCTTGCAGGAAAACTTTGTGACGAGCTCGGAACGAAGTATCTCGGGTATTTCCCGAAAACGGATCTTACAATTGAAAGCCGTCATCTTGGACTTGTAACCGCGAATGAGATAACGGATATAAGGCAGAAGCTTGGAAAGCTCGGGGATATTGCAGAGAAATGCATTGATCTCGACGCTATCATGGCGCTGGCGGATAACAAATTCCCGGAGTTCCGAGCTCCGTCTTTCCCGCAGCTGAACGGTGACGGACCTGTGGTTGCAGTCGCTCGTGATAAAGCGTTCTGCTTCATTTACGATGATAACATAAGGCTGCTCGAAAAGCTCGGTATCGTGGTACGGTTTTTTTCTCCGTTCACGGATAAAAGGCTGCCGGAAAACGCATCGGGACTGATACTCTGCGGCGGCTATCCGGAACTGCATTCGGAAGAGCTTGCGGCAAACAGGGAGATGCTTGACGATATACGTTCCCGCATTGAGAGCGGGATGCCGACCATCGCCGAGTGCGGGGGATTTATGTATCTTCATGACTCATTCGAGGATATGGACGGAAATGCTCACAGCGGCGCCGGTGTGATACACGGCAAGGCTTATAGGACACCGAAACTGCAGCGATTCGGATATATAACGATGACTTCCGGAAAAGACGGACTTCTGTGCAGTTCGGGAGACTGCATAAAAGCCCACGAGTTCCACTATTTCGACAGCACGGACTGCGGCTCGGACATGACTGCGCGGAAACCGGACGGGCGCTCGTGGGAGTGTGTTCATATGAACGATCATTTATACGCGGGATTTCCGCATCTTTACTTTTATTCGGATATAGGCATGGCTGTGCGTTTCGCGGAAGCCTGCAGAAAATATATGGAGAACGGGACAAATGAAGACAAAGATATCTCCGCTCGATGAAGAAGCGGGAAAGCGGGCAAAAGAGCGGTGGGACAGCATAGCAAAGCCCCTGGGAAGTCTTGGTGACTTTGAGGATATTATCATAAAGATAGCTAAGATACGTCATACCGAAAACATTCGGCTGAAAGACCGGTGCGTGATAGTGATGTGCGCGGATAACGGGGTTGTGTGCGAGGGTGTGACCCAGACCGACAGCAGCGTTACCGCGGTATGCACAGATGAGATCGTTCGCGGTAATTCAAGCGTCAATATAATTGCAAAGTACGCGAATGCTTCCGTTCTTGCAGTCGATATGGGAGTCATAGGAAAGACCGCAGCCTGTGACCGTAAGATCGCAAACGGTACCGCAAATATGGCCGTCGGTGCCGCAATGACACGCGGGGACGCGGAAAAAGCGGTCATGACCGGCATTGAGATAATGCGTGAACAGAAGAGAAGCGGAACCGATATCGTTGTTACGGGAGAAATGGGGATAGGCAATACCACCACATCGTCGGCAGTATCTTCGGTCTTTCTCGGACTACCGCCGTCTTCAGTAACAGGACGGGGGGCGGGGCTGGACGACGAACGGCTTGCACATAAGATAGATGTCATAGAACGGGCGATAAAAATAAACAGACCTGATCCCGGTGATCCCATAGATGTGCTTGCAAAAGTCGGAGGGTTCGATATTGCGGGAATGACAGGTCTTTTCCTCGGAGGTGCGGAGTGCGGGATACCTGTGGTGATCGACGGGGTGATCTCGGCTGCTGCAGCACTTGCCGCAGTAAGAATAGAACCGGACTGCAGCAGATATATGCTTGCAAGCCATGTATCTGCGGAACCGGTAGGTAAGATGCTGCTGGATGCGATAGGCGTAAAGCCGGTGATAACTGCCGGAATGAGGCTCGGAGAGGGGACGGGCGGACTTATGCTCCTTCCGCTCCTTGACTGCGCACTCGGAGTTTACAATGAAGCACACACTTTTGACGGGATCAGTATAGAAAGGTACAGACCGCTTTGACTACACTTATAACAGGCGGCGCAAAGTGCGGTAAATCGCGTCTTGCGGAAGAACTACTCGAAGGTTTCGGAAACAAGATCTACATAGCGACGATGCAGCCCTACGGTGAGGAAGCGCACGCCGCGATAGAGCGTCACCGCAGGATCCGCGCCGGAAAAGGTTTTGAAACGATAGAAAAATATACCGATATTGATGAGACAGAATTGCCTCGGGATTGCAGTATCCTGCTGGAGTGCATGGCGAATCTGTGCGCAAACGAGATGTTCCGCTATGATGTGATAAACGATCCCACTGAGCGTATAATGCGGGGTATAATGCATTTGCAGAATTGTTCGCGGGAGCTTGTCATCGTTACGAACAATGTCGGCTCAGACGGTATAATATACAGTCCGGAAACCGAAAAATACATAGAGGTCATGGGGCGCGTGAACGCGCTTACGGCGGATATCGCCGACAATGTGGCCGAGTGCGTTTACGGTGTTCCTGTTGTGTTGAAAGGCAAATTATGTTGTTGAAGTCTCTTGCGAGTGCATTTCTTATGTACTCGCGAATACCCGCTCCGAAAGTTGAGTGGAGGGAGGAGAACCGCAGGTACGCGCTGTGCTTTTTTCCGCTCATCGGCGCGGTAACAGGCGGGCTGCTCGTCTTATGGCAGTATATATGCGGAATGACGGGGATCGGTAACGCGGTAAATGCCGCAGTTTCCGTTCTTATCCCTGTGCTTGTGACCGGTGGTATCCATATTGACGGATTCTGTGACACCACCGACGCAATATGCAGCTATGCGGACAAGCAGAAAAAACTTGCGATAATGTCCGATCCCCACATCGGTTCTTTTGCAGTTATCGGGCTGTGCGCAATGCTGCTGCTGCAGTTCGCGCTGTTCTGTGAGATACGGGGCACTGCCGTTGTCGCTGTGGGATATGTGCTTTCCCGCGCACTCAGCGGGCTTGCGGCAGTTACGCTGCGTTCCGCCAAGAACGAGGGAGCTTTGCAGAATTTTGTGAAGCCTGCCCATAAAGCCGCCACGATCACCGTTCTTGCGGTCATCACCGCAATATGTGCGGCTGCGGTATGTGTTATTGATATGCTTTCAGGAATAACGGTGTGTGCAGCCGCCGCGCTTTGTTTTCTGATATACAGATTTTCAGCATATAAGAATTTCGGCGGTATAACGGGAGATACGGAAGGTTGGTTCCTGCAGCTTACCGAGACTGCTGTGCTCGCGGCAGTTTACATTTCGGAAAGGATAGCGGTGATGTTATGATAATGATAACCGGCGGAGCGTACCAGGGAAAGCTGGAATTTGCAAAAAGGCAGTTTTCGCTTGCGGAAAGCGACATTATGGACGGCGGAAGCTGTGACATATCTGTGCTGAGGACAGCCCGGTGTATCTGCAATTACGAGCTTGCGGTGAAACGTCTGATCGCCGAAGGAAAAGATCCCCTCGGATTTACGGATAAGCTTGAATGCGAAGTCGTTATAATGAATGAGATCGGCTGCGGGATCATACCGCTTGACAAGAGCGAACGGGAGTGGCGTGAAGCCACAGGACGCGCCGGCTGCATGATCGCAGAAAAGTCGGAAACGGTGTACCGCGTTTGCTGTGGGATACCGAAAATCATAAAAGGAGAAAAGAATTGACTGTCAACTTTATTCGTCACGGAAAAACAGCGGGAAATCTTGAAAAGCGATATATAGGACGTACAGACGAACCGCTGTGTGATGACGGGATAGCGGAGCTCGGAAAAAACGAGTATCCCGCCTGTGACATTGTTATTACAAGCCCGATGAAACGTTGTATCGGGACTGCGGAAATAATATATCCGGGAATGTCCGTCAAAACGTATGAGGATCTGCGGGAATGCGATTTCGGACACTTCGAGGGCAGGAACCATATTGAGATGTCCGATGATCCGGAGTACGCGGACTGGCTTGAAAAGGGCGGAATGGCGGCATTTCCCGGCGGAGAGGACAGCGCGGATTTCCGTGAACGCTGTGTAAAGGCATTTCTTGAAGCTGTGAATGACAGCGCCGGAGCGGACACTATTTCATTTGTTGTTCACGGCGGAACAATAATGGCGGTGCTTGAAAAACTTGCTGTTCCTCATAAGGAATTCTACGAGTATATGATCGAAAACGGGCATGGATATGTGACGGCTTTTGACGGAAAAAAACTGGAGATCTTGGAAAAAATATGAAGTATATCATACCTGTTATCCCGCTTGTCATCGGCTTTCTGCTCGATGCGTTCATAGGAGATCCGTACAGACTGCCCCACCCGATAAGGCTTATCGGACGGCTCATATCCGCGCTCGAACGGTTTGTCCGCGCACATTTCAGAGATCTTACCGTTGGGGGCGTTTTTCTTGCAGTAACCACACTTCTGCTGTCTGCGGGGATCTCATTCCTGATACTGTTTCTGTGCTATTCCGTTAACCTGTGGCTCGGTGCCGCAGTCGAAAGCGTGATGTGCTACTATATGCTCGCAGCCCGTTGTCTGCGTGATGAAAGCATGAAGGTCTACCGGGCAGCGGCGGCCGATGATACGGAAGCTGCACGGAAAGCCGTCTCGATGATCGTCGGACGTGACACGCAAGTGCTTGACCGTGACGGGATAATCCGTGCGGCAGTTGAAACTGTCGCGGAGAATACTTCCGACGGTGTGGCCGCGCCGCTCATATACATGGCTTTTTTCGGCGCAGCCGGAGGGTTCTTCTACAAGGCAGCAAACACAATGGATTCAATGATAGGGTACAGGAACGAGAAATACGAAAAGCTTGGCAAATTCGCTGCAAAGCTGGACGATGTGCTGAACTTTCTGCCGTCGCGGCTCACTGCACTTATAATGATACTGTCGTCGTTTTTGCTGGGGCTTGACGGGAAAAACGCATGGAAGATATGGAGACGGGACAGGCGCAAGCACGCAAGTCCCAATTCCGCTCAGACGGAATCGGTTTGTGCCGGAGCTCTTGATATACGGCTCGCGGGGGACGCGTACTATTTTGGCGAGCTGCACAAAAAGCCGTACATAGGTGACGATATCCGACCGATAGAAAACGAAGATATCCGGCGGGCGAACAGTCTGATGTATTTGACCTCGGTCATCGTACTCATTGTTTTTGCGGCAGTTCGCGCATTTGTATATGGGGTGATCTTATGAGAAGAACCGGACAGCATCTTCACGGCGGCTATGTTTACGGCAGCCCGGTAAGATACGATTTTTCCGCAAACCTCAACCCGATGGGAATGCCGGAAAGCGTTATAAAAGCAGCTAAAGACGCGATCGACAGGAGTGACCGCTATCCTGACCCGTTCTGCGGTGCACTTAATGAACGGCTTAAAGAAAAGTGGAAAGTGCGTGGGGACATGATCGTGTTCGGGAACGGCGCGGACGACCTTATCTACCGCATTGTGTATGCAATAAAACCGAAGCGTGCTGTTATCGTTGCTCCGACTTTTACGGAGTATGCGGCGGCGCTGGAGAACATCGACTGTGAAGTGATCGAGCACAGGCTCGATGAGAGCAGGGATTTTGAGCTTGACGAAACGATACTTGAAAAACTGACGGACGATGTGGATATGCTCTTTCTCTGCGATCCGAATAACCCCACCGGCAGGCTTGCAGATCCCGGACTGCTGAAACGTATAGTGAAAGCCTGTGCGCGGGGGATATACCTCGTTCTTGATGAGTGTTTTATCGAGCTTGCGGAGAACGGCGAGGAACACAGTCTTCCGGCATTTGACTTTGATTACGGTACGATAGTTCTGCGTGCATTTACAAAAACCTATGCGATGGCGGGACTGCGGCTCGGGTACGCGGTATTCGGAAGCAAGGACATTGCCCATTTGGTCTGGCTTGCAGGTCAGCACTGGAGCGTATCCGTCCCCGCCCAGGCGGCCGGACTGGCTGCGCTCGATGAGGAAGAATATGTTGAAACTGCAAGAAAGATGATAGCCCGTGAGCGCGGGTTTCTTACTTCTGAGATCTCGCGGCTCGGATTCAAAGTCTATCCTTCGGACGTGAACTTTATCCTGTGCAGGGCGGAAACAGCCGATAAAGCGCTCCGGCTGGAAAATGAACTTATAGCCGAGGGGATAGCGATACGGAACTGCTGGAACTTCGCCGGACTGGGCGAGAGGTATTTCCGGCTTGCGGTAAGACCCCATGAAGAGAATGAGGCGCTTATAAGCGCAATGGAAGGGTGTGTTGAACGTTGGCAAAAGCTATAATGCTGCAGGGCACCATGTCGAATGTCGGGAAGAGCCTGCTTACCGCGGCGCTTTGCCGTATTTTCAGGCAGGACGGTCTTTCCGCGGCACCCTTTAAATCCCAGAATATGGCACTCAATTCTTTCATAACCAAAGACGGATCGGAGATAGGACGTGCCCAGGCTATGCAGGCGGAAGCGGCAGGTCTCGAACCGTCTGTGCTGATGAATCCTATACTGCTAAAGCCGACTACCGATGTCGGGTCACAGGTCATCGTGAACGGAAAAGTCCGCGGGAATATGCGCGCAGTCGAGTATTTCCGACACAAGAAAGAGCTCATACCCGATATAATGAATGCTTACAATACCCTTGCGTCGCAGCATGACGTAATTGTGATAGAGGGGGCAGGAAGCGCGGCAGAGCTTAACCTTAAAGCCGATGACATTGTGAACATGGGGCTGGCGAAACTCGTTGACGCACCTGTGCTGCTTGTAGGGGACATTGACCGGGGAGGGATCTTCGCACAGCTCCTCGGAACTCTCATGCTCATAGAGCAGGACGAGCGTGAGCGGATAAAAGGATTGATAGTCAATAAATTCCGGGGCGACAAGACTATCTTCCAAAGCGGCGTGGATATTCTTGAACAGCGCGGGAATGTTCCCGTCGCCGGAGTGATACCGTATATAAAATGCGACATTGAGGACGAAGACAGCCTTTCCGACAAGCTCGGAAATCATTCTGCCAACGGAATTATCGACATTGCCGTCATACGTCTTCCGCATATATCAAACTATACCGACTTCGATGTGTTCCTCCAGTATGACGGAGTTTCGGTGCGGTATGTGACAAAGTACACCGAGCTCGGTGAACCGGATATGATAGTATTACCCGGAACGAAAAGCACCATAGCGGATATGAAATGGCTGAGGGAGAGCGGCTGTGAAGCTGCAATAAAAAAAGCCGCTTCAAGGGGAGTGCCCTTGTTCGGCATTTGCGGCGGTTATCAGATGCTCGGGAAAAAAATATCCGACCCGGAGAATTCCGAGGGCGGGGGAGAGATAAGCGGCATGGGACTGCTGGACTGTGAAACGGTGTTTTCACGGGAGAAACATCAGTCTCAGACAACCGGCAGATTTCTTCGCGTAAGCGGCGCATTCCCGGCGCTGTCGGGACTTGCGTTCTCGGGATATGAGATCCATATGGGTGAAACGAAGGTGAACGGAGACGCACTGCTGGACTGCGGAGGGGCGTTCTCGGGCAGCGTATATGGCTGCTACATACACGGTATCTTTGATGAACCGCAGGTCGCCGGTGCAGTTGTTACGACTCTTTATGAGCGGAAAGGACTGCACTACGACGGTATGACCATTAACCGTCACGCCTATAAGGAGCAGCAGTTCGATATCCTTGCAGAGGAAGTCCGGAAGAACATAAACATGGAGCTCATATACCGTATCATCGGTCAGCGCTGATACAGTGTATAGAGCATTGCATTTACAATGGCGGCGGCAACTGTGCTTCCGCCTTTTCTTCCGTCCGCGACGATATACGGAACGTCCGTTGACATAATAAGCTTCTTTGCTTCGATGACGTTTACGAATCCCACCGGCGCGCCTATAACGAGGGAGGGGCGGTGATCGTTTTCCGTTATGTACTCATATATGCGTATAAGCGCTGTGGGCGCGTTTCCGACTGCAAATATAAGCGGCCGTTCGTCATCATAATGACCGAACGCTTTATCCACGGAGACCACCGCGCGGGTGACACCGCGTTTTTTTGCGGCACTTGCAACATCGGGATCGGACATAAAACATACCGTATCGCATTTCAGAGCTTTGCAGGCAGGCTTGCTTATTCCGGACAAAGCCATCTGCGTATCCGTTACTATAACAGCTCCGGCTTTAAGAGCGTTTATCCCGATCTCAGCCGCGTTTTCGGAAAAACGCAGATTATTTTTGTAATCAAAATCTGCGGTAGTGTGTATGCAGCGCTTTACGATCAGCTTTTCATGCTCCGAAAAAGCGGACATATCGCCGATCTCGCTTTCAATGATCTCCATGCTGCGTTTCTCAATGTCGGAAGGGAGTATATTTTCTATCTTCATTTTTTCGTCCTGATCTTATCTTAGGGTACCTCTAAAAACCGCTTTGAAAAGAGAAAATGAGATAGCTGCGTCGGATACAAGGAAAGCCGACGAAGCCGGGCTGGCGCCCGGTTAGGAGGTTTGACGCAGTAGACGGCGTGGATAGCTCTTTTTCTCTCAAA